>JAPOLY010000066.1 GCA_029976805.1 bacterium | reverse complement strand
GGAAACGAAGCAGGAAACGAAGCAGGAAACGAAGCAGGAAACGAAGCAGGAAACGAAGCAGGAAACGAAGCAGGAAACGAAGCAGGAAACGAAGCAGGAAACGAAAAGCCTGAAGAAGTGCTGTCCGACGAGGAAAAAAAGCAGGTTGAACGAATCAAGAAATTTCTGGGTTTGAGCGAGGTCAAAAGTATCCGACTCGGGTCCTATCAAATTGATCAGTCCATCATTGCTCTGGCGAGTGGAGGTCCCACCGGCAAGGGACTGCACATGGGGCGTCATCATGATCTCGGCTATCTTCCTGAGGATCACAATGATTTTATCTTTGCAGTGATCGGCGAGGAATGGGGTTTGCAAGGCACCCTGTTGGTCTTGGCGATCTTCCTGCTGCTTGGATTCACCCTTCTGGGATTGGCGTGGTCCACCCGTGATCACTTTGGCAGGCTGGTCGTGGTTGGAATCGCCACACTGTTGATCACGCAGAGTCTGGTCAATATGGCGGTGGTGATTGAGTTGCTTCCCGTGACGGGATTGACCCTCCCCTTCATTTCTTACGGTGGAACCTCCATCGTTGTTTCCCTATGGGGAGTGGGCGTCGTCCTGTCAATTGCCAGGCATCCGATGGCCGTGACTCATCCTGACGGTTTGAAAAAGGGATCGAGCCCTGTCCGCAGTCGTCTGGTTCATTAATCATTCCGTGGATCAGAGATGTTGGGTTTCCGTAAAGGATCCCTGAGGGCAGTGGATATCTGGAGCCGATCAGTGGAGACAAAAAAAGAGGTGCCATCGGGGAAATGGCACCTCCTCGGAAAGAAATGAAGCAAGAAGGACGACCGAAGTCGCCCCGGAGAGCTCCCGGAGTTCATTGCGAAACTCCGGGCTTGCCAGCGAGTCGCAGGAAGCGGCTCGCAAATGCTCTCCTGTCCCAAAGAGCCCACTGACCTATAAGCATTTGGCGTGCCAATTATTGCCGAGTGGACTGAACAGCTCTGTTTCGACTCTAAAAGACGATCTGGCACCAGGCGGCATGTATCCACTGGCCTTCACAAAACGATAAAGCGAGAGAAACGTGGCCACTCCAACGAGAGCGTTGTCTAAAGGAGACGTAAACCATTTTTTTAAAACACGTTATGAATCCGGGTGAAAAATGGCCACCAAAGATGGGGAGAGCAGCAGAGGCGGTTAAAAGGTATCCGTATCTCAGCGGACGTAGCGACTGGAATCGAGAAGCCACAAAAAAACCGCCAGAGAGCCCCTCGGGCCTTCTGGCGGATAGATTCGTATGGTCACGCCCGAGTTTCAGGGACAGGCGTCGAAGCTTTCACAGGTGATGGAATCATCCGTAGGGTCGATTCCGCAACTGTCGAAGGGTGCTGCCGGCGGGGCTCCATTGGAGAAAAGGTACGTCAACAGCAGAACCGGGTCATTCAGCTGAATGTTCCCGCTGTCATCGATATCCATGATCTTCAGGCAAGTGGGCTCAGCACCGCCACTGAACTGGTAGTTCAGGATATTGATGGGGTCTGCCAGGTTGACGTTTCCGTTGGCGTCAAAGTCTCCGCGCTGGAAAGCGGTTCCCAGAGGGGCTTCGGTGATCTCAAGATTGGCACTACTGGTCGTGACGATGGCAGGCTCATTTCCGAGAGAGATCAGAATCGGCGTTGCCGGTGATCCCTGAGCCGGGATCAGGTCGCCACTGAAATTGAGGCTTGTCAGTCCAACGGCAGCCGTCGGCAGGACTTCGTATTGTGCTGTGACGAGCTGCTCTTCAGGCCCGATCGGAAGTGTGTTCAGTGCCCCTGATTCCGTGGAGGCAATACAGGCCACCACCAGGCCGGAAGCCCCGACGGGGTCGAGGTCGATCAGCAGAAACTCCGGTCCTGCTCCCCCATTCACGCTCTGAAGGCTGGTGCCTGCTTCTGCGGAGACGAGGCTCAAGTCGGATCCGTCATGGGCGAGACCCATGGAAAAGCCGTAGTAGCTGATAGGAGCGTTGACAGTGACCTCTGCGTCGACCGTCGCACCCTGATCCGCAGTGGATTCAGAGAAGGCGGCTGAGAGGTTGAAGGGGGGCAGTCCGCCAATCTCAATCAAACCGGGAATCTGTTCAGGAATGATCGGAGCGCTGCCTCCAGGGGGAACTACCAGAGTTTCGGTCGGTGCGGATCCGCCCGTGCACAGAATGGCATTGCAGTATTCGACGGAAGCGAAGGTATCGTCAGGGCCGAGAAGATCGACGTCGATGACGATCATTTCATATCCCGAATTGGCCGGGAGTGAATTGATGCCGACAAAGTCGACGACCACACCCTGAATGATTCCTTCACCCGGACAAACCGTAATTTCGTCGAAAGCAGCCGGTGAGCCGCCATTGGCGGTCATTGCAGCCTGGCCACTGGTGGCACTCGTGAAATCATAGTCGTTATTGGCGGTTTCTTCACAGACGGCGAAGGACCAGCCGGCAATGTCCCCACCCGGGTTGTCGAGCATGCAGCGAATCTGGATTGAGGATCCACTGGGTGCCGTCTCAGAGGTGTCAAAATACATGGAGTAGTCTTGGGACCAGCCAATGGAAGCCGGTGCCATGAGGGTGATCAGGGCCAGCAAAATGATCCCGCGTGAAACATTTACCATGAAATCTCCTGCTATCTTCTCGGGCGGGCTGGAAGGCCGGTAAAGAATTGCCGACCCGGGAAGGGTCGAACTCATTGGTCTTCAACTCGCAATCTGTCGAATTTGGGACGGAAGACCACCAAAAACCCGAATACCGGTTCTCAGGGTCCATCCCTCCTATTGTAGCACCTGAAGCCCCCTTCAGGGACCCCCCAATGCGGTTTCAGGGCCAAGAATCAAACCTCGTCCAAATATTCGACAATCTCCGTCGGGCTGTTCGGGAGTGGAACCGATCGCAACGAAAAACAGCAGGAAATCGGCTGCCTGAGCGGGCACGGTGCTTGCCATTCCTTCCATGGGGAACCATTCCGGTCCCCCCCTGAAAGGCAGCCATGAGTTCTGAAATGCCCCAGAACAGCCACAAGAAGCAGGACACAAGAGTCCATGACGTCGAAGACCTGCGTAACAGGGGAATCCGCAAGATCCGTGTGGTGGGTGAAAGCCAACTTCAGGAGATGGCTCGTGAGGCCGCTGCCAAGGCAGTCCTCGAGCTGGCGGCAAACCTGGATCTTTCGGAAGAGGCACGCAAGTCTCTCGTGGCAAAAGCCCGGGAGTCAATTCTGGACGGGAGTCCGGGGCCTTCTCCTCAAGTGATCGAGAACCCGGTGATCAAACCGGATGTGCGAGTTGTGGACCCGCCTGCGCAGCAAGCTTCTCAGGTTTCCGGAATACGCATTCAGGATCAGGAAGTGCTCCAGGAGTTGTCCAAGTTGATAGCCCGCGATTGGAGAACTGAATTGGCAACAGTTCAGAACTCACACCGGGCGCAAGTCGAGAGGCTAGAGATGCGAATAGAGGAACTGACGAAAGCTCTCCGGGTGACCGATCAGGTCTTGACCCGGGATCAAACCCAGGAAGGCACAGACGGATCTGCAGAGAGTCCGTTTGATCACAAGAAAGAAGAACTCCTCGACCAGTTGTTCCAGGCCAACGTTGCCTTGAGGGAGATTTCCTCAGGTGAAATCGGTGGACAACGGTCCGAGGGTGAAGGAAGGCAGTCATGAATATGGATCTCAACAGAAACACCCAAGCGGACAGTGATGTTCAGTCTGCGAGCCTGAATGGCAGCACGACCGCGGTCAAGGTCGGAATCGATCTGGGAACCAGTCGCAGTGCGATCTGTTCATCCAAGGGCGATCGTCTGGTCATGGCGAGTGTGGTGGGATGGCCGAAAGACGCCATTTCTGCAAAGGTTTTTGGGCGCAAGGTTCTCGTCGGAGACGCCGTTCTTGAGAATCGACTGGCTTTGAAAACCTGTTTTCCATTGAAAGATGGAAACCTCGCCTTCACCCAGACCGATGGCGATGACAAGGAGACGCTGCGCAAAGCGGGTCTGCACTTGTTCACCGCGTTGCGTCAGGCCGCCAACCCTGGTCCCAACCAGCCTGTCCATGCGGTGATTGGTGCTCCTGCAGAAGCGACCCGAGAGAACAAGCAAGCCATCATCGACCTTGCCAATGAGGCTGGAATCGAAGGGGTCATGGTCGTTTCGGAGCCTTTTGCCGTTGCCTATGCACTCGATGCGCTGGAGGACGCCATGGTGGTCGATATTGGTGCCGGGACCATCGATCTCTGTCGAATGGCCGGAAGTTTGCCTGGAGTAGAAGATCAGGTCACCGTTTTCCATGCCGGAAATCATGTGGACGCTCGCATCTGTGAACTGCTTCGGGAACAGAGACCCGATGTCCAGTTCACACCCAACATGATCAAGCAAGCCAAGGAGAGATTCAGCAGCGTGGTCGATACTCACAAGCGCGCGCTGGTTCAGTTCCCGATCAATGGTCGCCCAACGGAGATCGATATCACCGATCAGATCTCCGCAGCGGTCGGTGAGTTGGTCCCTCATATCACCGAAGGCATTCAGAAATTGGTCTCAACATTCGACCCGGAGTTCCAGCACAGGATTCGTAACCGGGTCATCGTCAGTGGTGGTGGATCCCAGGTTTACGGCCTGCAGGAAGCACTGGAAAAAGGCCTTGAGGAGCTGGGCGGCGGTCATGTCGTCATCGTCGACGATGCCGTCTACGCCGGAGCTCAGGGAGCCTTGAAACTGGCTCAGGAGATGCCGGAGGAATACTGGCAACAGTTGGGCGAAAACTCCTGATTGAAAATTAAAAACCCCCACTCAGCGCCGAGGGTTCCATGCAGGTGGAGCTCTCGGCGTCTATCTTTTCAGTGGTCAGAAGTCAAAGGGCAGTAGTCAGCTGACGGGAGGTGCTCCTGTGGAGTGGCGTCGCAGGTCTTCTGAGATTCTTCCGAGGGTTTTGGCGGCCTTGTGGATCTGGTCCTCGGTGGTATGGGGTCCCATGCTGATTCGAATCGATCCTCTTATCTGACTTTCAGGGATCGCCATGGCTTTCAGAACGTGGCTCGGCTCACGGGCACCCGATGAGCAGGCAGAACCGCTCGAAGCCGAAATCCCCTCCATATCAAGCCGGACGAGCAGAGTTTCTGCGTGAACTCCTTCAAAGGAAAGATTGATGCAGCCAGGCCAATCGTCTTGATCCTGAGCAACGGCTTTGTGTGAAGTGGAAGACTGAAGAGTCTCAAGGAACAGGCTGCGAAGACGTTCAAGCTGGTTTCGATTCCATGCGGGTTCCTTGAAGCAGGTTTCTGCCAGGATGCCCATGCCATGAATTGCCAGCAGGTTTTCAGTTCCAGGGCGGATCTTCTTTTCCTGCGGACCTCCGTGGATGAAGGGTTGCTGCAGGAACCCCTTGCGGATCCACAGAGCGCCCACTCCCGAAGGACCTCCAGCCTTGTGAGCAGTGATGGTGGCAGCGTCCACAGCGGAATCCCTGAGACTCACAGGAGTCCTGAAAAAGCCTTGTGCACCATCGGAGTGGAAGCGGCCTCCCTTTTGATGCACTTTCTCGGCGATGGAGTCGAGATCCTGGGAAATTCCAGTCTCATTATTGAACCAGTGAACGCTGACCAATCCTTCTTCCGGTACCTGATCCAGGTCTACACGCCCTGAAGCAGACACGGGGATGATGTGTCCGGGTCTACCGGAAGCATGAAGCTGCTTGACCGGCTCCAGTATCGAGGGGTGCTCGGTCGCACTGGCAGAGACTGAAGGGTGATCCGTCACCAATCCGCAAATCGCCAGATTATTACTCTCCGTTCCTCCGCTCGTGAAAAAGATTTCGGCCGGTTCTACTGAGAGTACAGCGGCAACCCGATCACGGGCGTCTTCCAGAATTCTGCGAGCACTTCGTCCATCCTGATGCAGGCTGGATGGGTTGCCTGCGGTCCCACTCTCCAAAAGTTCAGACATTCCCCGGGCGACTTCAGGAAGGAGCGGTGAGGTGGCATTGTGGTCCAGGTAGATGCGGTTCAAGAATCGCTCCCGCCGAAATCGAGTCCGCGTGGGCTGAGGAGGTCGACCTGCCATTGACCGGTCGCCGCTGGAACCAGTTTCAGGGAGTATTCGATGTATTGATCTTCCGTATCGAAAATCAGGGTTACCCACCAGTTCCGGGTGGAACCTGAGACCATTTCCGGGCGCGTATCGACATACGACTGCACGATCAGATCTCTCAACCCAAGATTATTCAGTTCAGGGACGTCGACAAATCGGATCAGAGCCTTGAACTGCAGGGGTGTGACGGAATTTCTGGATTCGGTCGTCAGCGTTTCGTAAGCGAGGTCCAGCTCTCCGGCATCCACGCAATAGCGAAAGTATCGAACGGTTTCAACAGGAGTGGATCGGTTGAAATGGTCTTCCACACGGGGGATCTGTTGACAGCCGCTTGATAGCAGCAGGGTCGTCGTGAACAAAGCCCATACAATAAAAGCTCTGACGCCTGCCATGTCAGTCCTCCGTTCCTGTATCCAGTCCCGGGAAATCGGGCATGGGATCATCCTCACCGGATTCGATAATATCGGCAACGTCGATTTCCGGAACGTTATCCAGAACCTCTTGGGTGACAAAGAGCGGGAAATCAAGGCGTGCCGAGAGCACCATGGCGTCACTGGGGCGACAGTCGATATGCGCCTCTTGCAAAATCCCGTCAGAACCTTTTCGTTCAAGGACGAGCATTCCGAAGAAGTTCCCCTGCATGACCTGTGTGACGACCGCCTTCCGGATGCGGATGTCGAATCCGAGCATGATGGAGCCCATGAGTTGATGAGTCATCGGTCTGGGAGATTCTTGCTTCTGAATGGCTTCTTCGAGAGCGATCGCTTCAGGGTGGCCAATACAGATGACGAACTTTTTGTGCTCACTGAGGATCTGGACGATGGCCCCCATTTCCGGGGATTGTGGAAAGCAGCGCGGGCCAATCTGGATCGGAATCAGTTCGTCGTTCATGTGTAAAGCTTTCCCGGCTCATGAGTCGCCAATCCTGAACCATGATCCTCCAGGCAGTCCCTGAGGAGTGGAAGGAGGTGCTTATGGCTCGGGGACGTCGCCACATATTCGCCCTTGCCGCCATTCAATACTGGACAGATCTGTCCCCCTGCTTCGCTGATCAGGAGTAGCCCTGCAGCGATATCCCATTCATGGGTTTTATACCATGCTCCGGCATCCATTCTTCCCATGGCAATCCAGGCCATTTCCAGGGCGATGGATCCCAGAGTTCTCTGCTTGATATTGTTGGGAAGAAAATTGCGCCACCGGGGGCGTTTCTTTCTCCAGCGCGGGGTGAGGTGGATCATCGGAGGACGTTCCACCGATTTCCGGAAGGGAATCAGTCCCCCACTGGTGATACCGTTTCCAGCAACCGCCTCGATCCACTCTCCCCTTACGGGATCGGAGATCCAGCCCAACACGGTTTCACCGCCTGACCGATATGCGAGCGAAACGGCAAAAATCGGAATTCCCCGACTGTGGTTGGTGGAACCGTCCAACGGATCGATGATCCAGCCCTCTTCCCGTGTTCGCGGATCAGCCCCCAATTCTTCTCCTGTGATCGGGTCGTCAGGAAACCTCTCTGCAGTCAATTCTCGAAAAAGTGTTTCTGCATCAATGTCGGCTTCTTCTCCCTGGAGAAAACGCTCTTTGACGAAGCGACTCAATTGGCTAAGGACTTGGCGACCGTAACTGCGCCTTTGGGCGAGAGCGTTCATCCGCATTGCTCCGTGTCAACATCGGCATTGCGACCCAGCGCTTCGATGCCGGGCAATACTTTTCCCTCTAGGAATTCCAAAGCGGCGCCACCGCCGGTCGAAACATGATGAAAGTGGTCGGCAAGCCCCATCTGCCTCACTGCTGCAGCACTGTCTCCCCCTCCGACGACAACCCTGGAGTCTTGCATGGCCAGAAAGCGGGCGATCTCCCGGGTTCCTGAGGAGAATTCCGGAGTTTCAAAAACGCCTGCGGGGCCATTCCAGAAAATGGTTTTGGCCGTGGCCAGCTTTTGACAGATCGATTCCACGGATCGGGGCCCGATATCAAAGAAGCTGAGATGCTCCGGAACGATCGTCTCCGAATCGCACTTCAGGGTTTCGCTGGGGTCAAAAGGGGTGTCTCCCGCAATGAAATCCGTTGGTAGAACCACTTCGACATCACCGCTCAGTAACTCTTTGACGTTGTCGAGACTCTCTGTCTCCACTTTGGAAGCCCCGACATCGATCCCATTTCCATGTAACAGGGTATTGGCGAGTCCACCTGTACAGACTACCCCGTCCAACAAAGGCGCCAAATTACCGAGAACTCCCAACTTGTCACTGACCTTCGCACCACCGGAGATGATCCAGAAGGGGCGTTCCGCCCGATCCCGAATCTCTTCAAGAGCCGCAACTTCCTTTTCGATGAGGTATCCACAAAAGGATGGATTGAAGCGGGTGATGGCTGAAACAGAGGCATGAGCTCGGTGGCAGCAACCGAAAGCGTCGTTGACGTAGTATTGATTTCCGCTCATCAGCATCTGGGCGAAGGTTGCATCGTCTGTTTTCTCACGTGGGTCGTAGCGCAGATTCTCCAGAAGAAGAATGCTTCCCGGATTCTGGGTCAGCACGGTTTCCTGGTAGTGATTTCCGGGTGGAAATTCGCTGACATGGGTCACCGGTACTGACAGCTGATCCTCGAGGTAAGCGGCGAGGGGTCGTGTACTCAGGTCAGGGTCTGATCCTTTGGGTCTCCCCAAATGGGTGGCCAGCGTGATAATGGCGCCTGCCTGCAGGAGATCGTGGAGTGTGGGCAGAATTGCTTCGAGGCGATTGGTGTCCTGGATCACTCCGTTCAGCAGAGGGACATTCAGATCCCCTCTGAGAAAAACCCTGTCTCCGGATCGCAAGACTTTCAAGAGTTCGGTCAAGGTCGGCAGCACGGGATCACTCCCCCTTCGTTGTCATGGGTTCACACTCTAACAAAGGGCGAGGGGAGGCGAAATGTCGCTTGCGAGAGTGGAATCCATGTCGAACTCTCCCCCTGAAGGGTAGAGACGAAACCTCAGGAGTTCTTGGAGGAAGTGTCTTTTTGTGGTCTTTGCACCAGTTGACGGATTCGGTTTCGGAATCCGTACCGGGTGAAGAGAAAGAGCGGAAATCGGATTCCCTGCCAAATGCTGTAACCCAGACTCCTGAGGATCTGTTTGCGTACCATTGATCTTGCTCTGGCACTGGCTTTGGGCAACGGAGTCAGGGTTGGCTCAGGGCTCATCCTACTCCTCAGGTGCCTTCAGAGGCTTTGCTCCATTGCGCTTGAGCCAAGACCAACGTGAAACGCGAGAGGCAACCGCTTCAAGAGTCTTGTAATAAGTGTATCGAAGAGCCACTTCCTTGGATCGGTTGGTGCTGGCTGAAAACGGCATCTTCACTTTCGCACTGTGCAGTTTCTTCATTTTGCCGTCGGGTTTTTTCTCCAGCAGGTCGATCTGAGCCTCACCCTGGAAAATATTGGCAATCGGAGCACCGTAGAAATCCTGCTGTCGTACAAAATAGACCCTCATTTTGACTTTGAGAATATGTTCTGCCTTTGTCAGGTCCCCCTCGGTGAAACGCACGTTTCCACCCATGCGATTGAGTTGGAACTTGAGTCCCGACGATTCGACCTTTTTGCGACCTGTTTTCTCATCCGCCTGAAGAATGATGACTTTGGCGTCTCCACTGATGGGAGGAAGGTCCGGAGTGACACCGGTGCCAGGTCGATCCCACTCAGGCAGCGGCAATTCGTCCGGGATACGCGGTACCTGCTCCGCAGGAGTGCTGTCGAGCTCTTTTTGTCGAGCCAGCGCTTCAGGGCTTCCAGCCAAATACCAGTCCCCGCCGATCCAGACATAGCCGAGTGCTTTACGACCATCAAAATTGTCCGGTGAAATGCGTATGACTATTTTCCAGTGAAGGGACGCCTGAGTGTTGAGGCCTTTATCCGTGCACCATTTTGCAAGGTCTCTATGCCCCTGAAGATCATCGTCTTTGAGGGAATCCGCTTTGTTGCGATATTCATCGAGAGGGGTCGCAGATTTTTTGACGGAAGCAATTTCAGAGCGATCGATGGTCACAATCGAGCCATCCAGCTTGCGAATGCTGACAAGGTCCCCTATTTCGCGGACGATGTTGCCTTCAATCTTCTTACCGTCACGAAGTTCGAAGACGTCTCCATGAACAGGTAGAGTGAAGAATCCCACCACCACCAGAAAAAGTGTCAACAGAAAAGGTTTTTCGGTGATGCTGTCAAATGCGAGAGCGCTCAAGATCCTGTATCCTCTCTCGGGAGGGTTCTCCCCACCGACTGCCGCTGGCACAAAGGTAACCCCAATCAATGGTCAGGGTTATCGAGGAAACGTGGAATTTGAGCCATTTTGTTCCGATTTTCCTGACAGGAGAGGCGATGCCGACCGTTTTTCGCATTTTCTGTCTTCTGTTGTTTCTGCCCCTTTGGGGATGTGACAAAACATCCTCCCCGGACCCCCGAGATTCTGCTCCCTGGTTTATCGACCGGACCCAGGCGTCCGGTGTGGATTTTCTACATGACAATGGCATGAGCGGTGAACGATATTTTTGTGAAATCGTGGGGCCAGGAGTGGCGGTTCTCGATATCGACAGCGACGGGGATATGGATCTGGCTATCAATCAGGGCCATCTCCTGGTGAAAGATTCGACGTCTCCCCCTGTTCGCAGTCTTCCCTATCCGGATCAGCGACCTTCTGGATTACGTATATTCCGCAATGAAGGCGTCCAAAACGGCGTCCCCGTCTTTTCCGACATGACGGAGGAAACCGGAATCGAATCATCGGTCTACGGAATGGGTTTGGCCGTTTCCGATTTTAACCGTGACGGCAAACCTGACCTTCTGGTGACCGGATTTGGGGTCGACGAGTTCTGGGTTTCTGGACCAGACGGGAAATATCAGGATCAGGCCGGGAGCCTCGGTCTTGCCGACGACCGATGGACGACCAGTGCTGCGTTCGTCGACATCGACCGGGATGGAGATGAAGATCTGTATGTCTGCTCTTACGTCGACTTTCGCCTGGAGAACCACAAGCCCTGTTTTGGTTCGACCAGTCTGATCGATTACTGCGGTCCCAGTTCATACCCTTCCCTGACCGATCGATTCTACCTGAATGACGGAGCAGGAAGTTTTGCAGATTGGACAGAAGAGAGTGGGATCGGTGCCCACCAGGGGGCGGGGCTGGGCGTTGCCAGCAGTGATCTGGATGGAAACGGACTTCTGGATTTCTATGTGGCCAATGACGGTGAAGTCAACCGTCTCTGGCTGCAAGTGGAGCCTCTCTCTTTCAGGGATTCCGCCCTTCTCAACGGTTGTGCTCTCAACCGTGAAGGACAGGCGGAAGCATCCATGGGTGCCGAGATTGCCGATTATGACGGCGATGGGGACGATGACGTTTTCCTGACTCACCTGGATGGAGAAACCAATACGCTCTACAGAAATCTCGGGCAGGGAGTCTTCGATGATGTGAGTACAGAATCAGGCCTTGGGATTCCCAGTCGAAGATGGACCGGTTTCGGTACTGTTTGGGGTGACTTCGATAATGACGGATGGCCCGATCTGTATGTCACCAACGGAGCCGTCAAAATGCCCGTGGAAAAAATAGCAGCAGGAGAATTGCATCCCCTGGGACAGCCGGATCAGCTTTACCGAAATCTGTCAGGCCAAAGATTTGAAGTGTTTTCTGCCCTCGCCGAGCCGGCTTTTACGAAAGAGACCGTCGGCAGAGGAGCCGCATGGGCAGACCTGGACAATGACGGTGATCGCGACCTCGTCGTCACATCCAACGGAGAGCCGGCACGGTTGTTGGTCAACACCCGTGGGCAAACCAATTCGTGGATCGGAATCATGCCGATGGACTCTGCTGGCCGCCCTCTTGCAGGAGTCAAGGTGGAGGTCGCCTCAAACGAAAGTCCTGAAACCAGATCAGGTTGGAGTCGCAGAAGTGGCTCCTACCTCAGTTGCCATGATCCGAGAGTGCTCATAGGATTGGGCGATTCAAATTCGCGGGTGGACATCACGGTGACTTGGCCTGATTTTTCACAAGTGAAACTCCAGGGATTGGAAGTGCGTCGATACCATGAAGTCCGTAAGCAAGGTGACTGAATCATCTTCTCTCTTGAGACTCTTGTTGTGTTGGTTGCCCGTGCTCTTACTGGGCTGTGTCAGCGACAAGCCTGTGCCACCTGCGTGGACTGAGCTCCCCCTGTCATCCTTTGAAAAAAGTGTCAGTGAGCATCTCGGAGAGGCGATCCTGCTTCGGGCTGAATCTTCGAACGAGATTTCAACACCAAAGGCTGTCGCCGGACTTCTGGAATCCGGGAAGATCTTTCAGGCTTATGGTCTGCACCTTCATGCTGCGGAGACCTACCGTCATGCTTTCTCCCTGTCTGATCCGGAACATGAGTCGGCGTATCTGTTGGCGATATGCCTGAGGGACCTGGGCAGGCCTGACGAAGCCAAAGAAGTTCTTGAGCCATGGCTGATGACGTTCCCGGATCACATCAATTCGCGACTGATGCTGGCGCAGATTGATTATGAAGCCGCCCGATATTCTTCCTGTGTCGGGCATTTGCAGCATGTGCTGTCGATTGATCCTGATTCAGTTCCTGCTTTGGGAATTCTGGGGCAGGTTCGCCTTCAGGAAGAGAATCACGTTGAGGCCATTGCTGTCCTTGAAAAGGCATTGGACCTCTCGCCCGGAGCTTCGGCTTTGCGTTACCCCCTGGGCTTGGCCTATCGATCTGCAGGGGAGTTGGAGTTGGCTCAAGAGCAAATGACGCTCAGGGGGATTGCGATCCCCCGTGCCCGGGACCCCTGGCTTGCACAAATATTGGCGTTGCGTCGAGGAGGAAGGGTTCATCTGAATGAGGGAACCCTTTATTTTTCTGAAGGTCTCTATGCCCGTGCCGAAGAATCTTTTCTCAAGGCCCTCGAGCAAGATCCTGAATCCCCCACTGTTCATTTGAATCTGGGATCGACCAGGGTCAAATTAGGTCGACTTCCCCAGGCGCGAATCGATCTTCTGGAAGCCATTCGTCTCGATCCTGAACTTGCCCTCGCATGGTTTGATCTGGGAGTCATCGAAGCACAGGAAGGATCGGATGATGAAGCGGTCATCTGTTACGACCGAGCCCTTGAAATTGACTCTCAGCATGCTGAGGCTCTCTTCAATCGGGGAAATGCTCTCCGAAGAATGGGCAATTATGGGAGAGCCGTTTCCGATTTCGAACGCCTGATTGAACTGGTACCGGGAAATGCCATGGCCTGGCTCGCTGGTGCTGTCTGCCTCATTCGCCTCGACCAGGCGAAAGAAGCCCAAACCTGGATTGACCGATCCCTCAAAGTGCATCCGCAGGAAGTTCGTCTCATGGGAATTCGATGGCGGTTAATGGCCTGTGACCGAAGCGTTTCGAGAGAGACGGTTCTCAAGGAATTGGAAGTTTTGACAGCATTGACGCGTCAAAAGCCGGATCTGGAGCTGCTGGAAGCAAGAGCGATGTTGCTGGCTGCATCGGGACAGTTTGAAACGGCATTGGCACTGCAAAAAGCGTTGATCAAGGCCGCAGCAGAAGCTCAGAGACCCGATTTGGCGAAACGATTGATTCCCCATGAAAACGCCTATGCCAAGGGACAGTTCCCTTTTGACGCCTGGCCAGAGTGATCAATCCTCTTTTGGCTTGTCTGTGGAAAGGGTCAGTTCTGCCAACGCTCTCAACTGGGGTGGTGAATCACCGGAGTCGTCGGGAGTGTTTTCATGCATCGTCGCACGGACTAAATGGTGAACCCCGGCCGTTTTGGCGAACTCCGCCTTGAACTCCAGATCGTATCTCTTGGCGCCCACCTGGCCCTCCGGCATCTGAATCAGGATGGCGGTCGGTTCAAATTCCGTAGCGTTGTCCTCGAAAGTTGATTCTGCTTTCCAGGCGAGTTTTCCCTTTGAATCTTTCACCTCTTCTGCTAACCAGGCTCCCGTATTGGAGTCGAAGATGATGGTTCCGGTTTTTCCTGATGCGAGGCGGCACTGCCAATAGGAAATGTTCAGAAGCCCGACTCCGGCCAGTAGCCCGGGAGATCCGTTCAGGTCGATCTCAATCAGCAGTTTGCCATCCGAGATCTGAACTGTACGAGCGTAGAGGTGTGGCGCCTGCAGCCACAGGTCGACGGCCAGTCTCATTTGAACCGCACGGTCGAGGTCGTATCCCAAAAATCTCGTGCGGTCAATTTCGTCGGGTGTTGCCGCAATAGTGATTTCCTTCGAGCTTCCCGCAACGAGATTGACCATGGAAAACGCATAGTTCAGGTCTTTTTGAAGAACCGGTTTGGCTGCCCATGAGTTGTTGGTCGCGAACACTTTTCCCAGTGCAGTAGCGAGGCTCTGGTCTTCGATAGATCTGAGGTAACGAGACTGAATGGAAAGGATGGTTTTCCTGGAGGCAAGATCTTGCCAAACCGCTTTCCATTGTTGGGAATGACGTGAAAAGTCCAGACCAGAAAGTTGCTCTTGCAGCGACGATTCCGCCGGGTGCCGACTCGCCAGTGGGCTTTCGTCACGACTTTGCAGAGCCGTGAACAATTGGGCTCCATTGGGACGGCAGATCAATTGTAAACCTCGCAGGGCTGCGTTTCGTACGGTCTCATGGGTGTCATTGGTTCCCTGAAAAAGGGGGGCGATCACAGTGGTCGCGGGAACCCGGGCCAGGCCATACATAGCAGCTTCTCTGGCGAAGACGGATTCACTGGTGGCTGCTTTTGAAAAGAAGTCGAAGGCCTTATCAGGATAAATCCCGAGTACGAGCATGGTGACAATCTGTCGTGACCGCCCCTGAGGTGATTCCAGAAGCGGGGCCAATCGGGGAAGCCAGTTTTGGTCTGCAGAATTCCTGATCTGCAAGGCAGCGTTTCTCGACTTTGTTTCGTTATCAGAGATGAGATCAGCGATCACCTGATCTGGTTTACCAGGCGAAGTTTTGGCCGAGTCTTGTGCGTGAGCAGGGCTGCTGAAGGTCAAAGCACAAATCAGTCCCAAAAAAATGAAGCAATTAACTTCCTTCATGGAAACTCCTGCCGTTTTCAGCTCGCTGGATCAATTGGGGACAGGGTGTTCGTGG
>JAPOLY010000075.1 GCA_029976805.1 bacterium | reverse complement strand
CCTGAATCTCAGACCAACTGTAAATCGAACCGCACAGTCCATCCTGCACCTGGATTTCAACAGAGGAAGGTGCGCTCAGGATGATTGGGGTTTCAACGTCGACCACTTCAATCGAGAACGAATCTGTCGTGACGTTGCCATGAAGATCGGTCGCTGTGTAAGTTACCTGATGGAGACCCACATTGAGGTACGCCCCATTGGCAATGTCAGACACCAGTGTTCCGGTGGCACAGTTGTCAACGGTGAAAGGCTCCACCCAGCTGACATTGGCACCACACAGTCCGAGTTCAGAATCAACGATCATGTTCTCCGGAAGATTGGCAATCCCCGGTGCCTCCGTATCTTCGACGGTAACCAGGAAGGATCCCGTCACTGAGTTTCCACTGTAATCAGTGGCGACGATTTCCACGGTCGTCGTTCCCAGATTGAACAGGTCACCCGGGTTGTAACTCGACACGTGGGTTTCAATCCCGCAGTTATCCAGAGCAGCAGGCGGGGTCCATGACACTTGAGCTCCACAGATACCCTGATCATTGCTGACAACGATATCGTCAGGAATTCCTGCAAGGGTCGGCAACTGATCGTCTTCGACCGTCACCGTGAAGGACTCTGTTGTCGTGTTTCCTGAGGCGTCAGTAGACACGTAAGAGACAGTAGTTTGACCGACAAGGAAGAAGCTTCCTGACGGAATGTTGTTTGCCAGCAATCTACCTGGGCAGTTGTCAGTGGAGGTCGGCTCAATCCATGTAGCCACTGCTCCACACTGACCCTCGGTAGCAGTCAGCTGAATGTCAGCGGGGAGATCGTGGATCACCGGCGCCGTGTCATCAACAACGGTAATGACGAACTGTTGTGTGGTCTGAAGTCCGTGAATGTCTGTCACAGTGACATTGACCGGGTGGTCACCCAGTTCAAGGAACAGACCATTTGTTCTGTCATAGGTAATGCTGTCGACACCACAGTTATCGGAAGCCTCTGCGTCGGTCCAGATGACTGCCGTTCCACACTGATCAGCATCAGCAGAGACGGTGTAGTCTGTGCTAATGGCCGTGAATACCGGTGCTTCAACATCTTCAACTGTGACGATGAACGAATCCTCGGTGGAGTTGCCACTTTCATCGATCACTGAGTAGGTCACAGTCGTCGACCCAACAGGGAAGAAGTGCCCACTGAGGTAATCAGCAGTCGGTGTCAACGTATCGCAGTTATCAGAGGCGATTGGTGAATCCCATGTATGGGAGGCACCACAGAAACCCTGAATGCTGGGAATCGTCACCGATTCCGGCGTTCCACTGATCACCGGAAGCTCATGGTCTTCCACGATCACCATGAAGGAGGTCGTGAAGTCATTGCCGTAGATATCTGTAGCCGAAAGGATCACAGAAGTTTGACCCAACTCGAAGCGGTCACCCGGCTGATGGCTGCTGGAATGAGACTGCACTTCACAGTTGTCCACAGCAATGGGTGCAACCCAATCGACCGCCGCATCACAGAGACCGGGTTCGGTATTAATCGTGATCGTACCCGGGATACCCTCAAAGTCGGGATCCTCGAAGTCGCTGACGGTCACTGAGAAATCAGTACTGACAACATTGCCGGTCGGGTCCTGCGCGGTGTAAGTCACCACTGTGGTTCCGATCGGGAATACGTGCCCAGGCTGGTGGCTGGAGGCGAGATTGATCTCTTCACAGTTATCGTAGACGTTGGGCAGATCCCAGTAATGGGCCGCACCACAAACACCCGGATCGGTATTCAGGGAAACGGTCTCCGGAACAGTCACGAACTCCGGAAGCTGAAGATCCACCACCGTCACATTGAAACTGGCAGAAACCATATTTCCACTCGGATCAGAGACGGAGTAGACGACTTCCGTCGTTCCCAGATCAAAGAAGGAACCGCTCGGGTGAGTCGTGTTGAATCCAACCGTGGCGCAGTTGTCCGAAGCAGTCGGTTCTATCCACTGGTGAACAGCACCACACTGGTCCAGGTCATTCTCGAGAATGACATCTTCCGGAATACCGGCAAGGACAGGATTCTCGTCATCCTGAACGACCACGGTGAACATGATCTGCCTGCTCTGGCCATGGGCATCCGCTGCCTGGTAGCTGACGATGGTCAGGCCTACGGGGAACGAATCTCCTGGCTGGTGACTGGCAGTCACAGTCAATCCGGGACAGTTATCAGTAATCGTCGGCTCAATCCAGTGATGGAGACTCTGGCAGGTGCCTGGCTCCACGGACAGAACCACATTTCCGGGAATGTTCTCGAATGTCGGAATCTGGTTGTCAGAGACCGTGACGTCGAAGCTCTGGACTGTCTCGAGGCCGGCGGAATCAATCACAGTGTAAGTGACCGTCGTCGTACCAATCGGGAATGCGGTTCCAGAAGAAATATCGACATTGGCAGAGACCACCGTGCAGTTGTCGCTGATGGTGGGCTCAGTCCATGAGACGATCGCGTCACACTGATTGAAATCGGTATTGACAGAAATGTCACCGGTCAGACCGTCGATAATCGGAGCCTGAGTATCCTCAACCGTGACATTGAACTCATGCACGGCGATGTTTCCGGTGGTATCGATGGCGGTGTAGGAAACAAGCGTTGTACCTACAGCGAAGAACTCACCCGGGTAGTTACTCGGCTTGAGGTCGTGAACTGCACAGTTGTCCATCGCAGTCGGCTCGACCCAGGAAATGGTGCTTCCGCACAGTCCCTGTTCGGCCTCAACCAAAATGTCCTGAGGACCATCCACCACCACCGGAATCTCAAGATCGACAATCTGGATATCGAAGCTCAGGCTGCGGGTGTTTCCGGAAGCGTCCGTCACTGTGTAGGAAACCGTAGTCTCACCAACACTGAAGAAGTCTCCGGGGTTATGGGTACTCGTCAGAATCTGATCAGGGCAGTTATCTGAAGTTTGGGGAAGATCCCAGCCGATCACTGCTCCACATGCACCGGCGTCATTGACCTGCAGAACAGAGTCCGGCATGGCAAAGAGTTCCGGCAACTGGGTGTCCAACACTTCGATCTGGAAACTGGCAAGATTCGTATTTCCGGAAGAATCCACCACGGTGTACTCCACCACAGTGATTCCAATCGGGTAGGTCCCGCCATTGATTTGATTTCCAGTCAAAGAGGTCACTTCACAGTTGTCACTGGAGGTCGGTTCAATCCATGAAACGACGGCGCCACAGCTGTCGAGATCATTTTCGACACTAATGTCCGCCGGAAGATCGACGACTTGCGGAAGCTCTTGGTCGAGAATCGTCACTGTGAAGCTGGTTGCCGAGGAGTTTCCGTGGATATCAGTCGTGGTAATTTCCACCAGTGTGTCTCCGAGAAGGAACTCACTACCGGATTCACGGGAAATGGCAAAAGTATCAATCCCACAGTTGTCTTCGAATGCAGGAGCATCCCACATGACTGGCATGCTGCAGACACCTTCGTCTGCAATGATCACCATGTCCTGCGGCGCGCCAACAATCTCAGGGTTTTCATTGTCAACAACCGTCACGACGAAGTCTGCAGAAGATACATTTCCGCTACTGTCGATGGCGGTGTAGGCAACAGTCGTCGATCCGACGTCAAAGAAATCGCCAGGCTGGTGAGAACCAGAGAAGACATGATCCGGACAGTTGTCGGAAGACTGGGGAAGATCCCATGCATGCATGGATCCGCACAGTCCGTTTTGACTGTTGATGGTCACGCTCTGCGGCATGGCAGTAATGGAGGGCAACTGTTGATCAAGGATGGTGACATTGAAACTCTCCGTCACGATCAATCCAGCCGTATCAACAACGGTGTAAGCTACGGTCGTCGTGCCCTTCGGGAAGAAGTCTCCCGGAGCATGGTCAGAAGTGAAACTGAGAACAGCACAGTTGTCAGAAGCCTGGGGAGCAACCCAATCAACGAGGGCACCACAGGAATCCAGATCCGTCGCCTGGGTGATATCAGCCGGCATGCCCGCAATCTGGGGGTTCTCGGTATCCTGAACAATCACGGTGAACATCAACTGGCTTACCAGACCGGCACCGTCCGTGGCAGTGTAATTAACCACCGTCAGGCCCGTGTTGAAAAAGTCTCCAGGATTGTGTGAAGAAACCACTTCAAGTTCCGGACAATTTTCAAACACTTCCGGCACACCCCAGGTGTGAACCGCTCCACATTCTCCGGGATCATTCTCAAGTACCGTGCTACTGACAAAGGTCAGGAAATCCGGTGCCTGTGTGTCCTCTACGGTGATGCTGAAACTGTCACTGATGGTATTACCGGAAGGGTCAGCGATTTCGTAGGTCACTACTGTCGTGCCAATCGGGAAGAAGTCTCCGGACTGGTGATCAGATCCATAAGTACCAATGCTGCAGTTATCGAGCATCAGGGGCTCGATCCAGCTGACACTCGCACCACACTGATCCGCGTCGTTGCTGACGGTTACCGACTCAGGGAACGTTCCGAAGGTCGGGAACTCTTCATCCAAAATGGTGACATTGAATTGAGTCGTAGAGATGTTTCCAGTCGGATCCTGCGAGGTGTAGGAAACCACTGTGGTTCCAGTGATGAAGAAATCACCGGGGTTGTGACTGGAGATCAACGCCTGAACCGAGCAGTTGTCGGTAGAGGTCGGCTCAATCCAGGAGATGTTCGTTCCACATGAACCCGTATCCGCAACGGCCACGATATCTGCAGGGGTTCCCAGAATCTCAGGAGTTTCAAGATCGACAATGTTGACCTCGAAGCTCTCCATGTAGGAGTTTCCGGAAGCATCAGTCACCGTGTAACTGACAACCGTGGTTCCACGCTCAAAGAAACTGCCGGGAACGTGAGTACCCTCGAGACTCTGAACCTGACAGTTGTCAGATGTTCCCGGAATAATCCAATCCACGATGGCTCCACACTCTCCGGGATCATTGATCTTGAACTGGTCGGTGGGCGTACCCAGCAACTGGGGAAGTTCGTCATCTTCGATCCTGACGGTGAAGTCGGAGGTGTGCATGTTTCCATGAATGTCGGTGATCGTTGCCGTCACCGTCGTATCACCAAGGGGGAAGACGTCCCCGGACGCGTGAGTCAGGGTGATGGAATCGACAAGGCAATTGTCACTTCCGGTCACTTCGTCCCAGTTCACGATGCCGTCGCAGGCTCCTTCCGTGGTGGTTCCGCTGACAAGGTCCGGAATCGCCACGAAGGCAGGCTTCTCATTGTCCTCAACTGTGACGCTGAAGGACTTGATGGTTTCATTGCCACTGTTGTCGACAGCAAGGTAGGCAACCTGTGTCGTTCCCACAGAGAAGAAGGCTCCCGAAGGAATGCTGTGGGTCAAACTGTCGACAAGACAGTTGTCGGTTGCTTCAGGCTGGATCCAGCTGACATTTGCTCCGCACTGTCCGCCATCATTGGTCACCACGATATTCTCGTCGATTCCAATAATCTGCGGCTGCTCCTGATCCAGAATCTCCACATCAAAACTGTGGGAGGTCTGGTTTCCATGAATATCCGTCACCAGATAATCGACCGTAGTGATTCCGGTATTGAAGAACATGCCAGAAGAATGGGATCCGGAAATCGTGTCTACTTCACAGTTGTCATCTGCGGTCACCGGATTCCAGGAAACGATGGCTCCGCACTGACCCGGATCTGAAGACATCTGGATTCCCTGCGGAATCTCAACAAATGCCGGAGCAGTCGTATCGGTAATTTCGATGGCGAAACTGGCTTCATCCGAGTTACCGGAAGCATCCAGAATGCTGTAGGTCACCACGGTGATTCCCACCGGGTAGAACTCGCCATTCACCTGATCTGAAGTAAGGTCACTGACAGAACAGTTGTCAGCTCCCTGAGGCTCAATCCAGGTCACCGTCGTTCCACATGCATCTCCATCCGAAGTGAGGGAAATATCTGCGGGAAGATTGAGGATGACAGGGGTTTCCTGATCCAGAACAGTGACAGTGAAACTGGCGGCAGAAGTATTGCCATGAATATCAGCGGTATTGATCTCGACCGTGGTCATCCCGACCGGGAACTCACTGCCGGAGGCATGTGAGAGGCTGAAAGTATCGATGGCGCAGTTATCCTGTGAGTCGGGGGCGATCCAACTGACCGGAATGGTGCAATCCCCCTCTTCGACGACGACCGTCATGTCAGAAGGAATGCGAATGATCTGCGGATTTTCGTTGTCTACCACCGTGATGCTGAACTGATCAGTCGTGGTCATTCCCATACTGTCGGTCACCGTGTAGGAAACCTGTGTCACTCCAACCGGGAAGGCTTCACCCGGCTCATGGGTTGCGGTAAAGGAAACCACTTCGCAGTTGTCAGAAGGTACCGGAACCGTCCAGCTGTGAATGGCAGAGCAAAGGCCTGCGTCTGCAGAGATGGTTCTGTCTGCAGGCATACCACTGATCTGGGGAGCTTCATCGTCATCGACGGAGATATCGAAAGTCCCGGTCGTAACCTGACCCATTCCGTCTATGACCAAATAGGTCACTTCTGTGGTGCCTTTCGGGAAGAAAGCACCCGGCTCGTGAGAGCCATCGAAGTCGACCAATTCACAGTTGTCCCATGGAGTCGGAACATCCCATGTCACGTTGGCACCACACTGTCCGGGATCGTTGAAGACCGAAATATCCTGCGGCAATCCAAGCAGGATGGGCATTTCTGTATCGATCACCGTGATGCTGAAGTTGGCGTTGGTCTGATTCCCGGAGTTGTCGACCAGGGTGTACTCCACCACTGTCGTTCCGATGGGGAAGGCATCTCCGGAGTTGGCGGTACCGGAGAAGACGCTGATTCCGCAGTTGTCGGAGATTCCCGGGAGCTGCCAGTTGACGACAGCGGTGCACTGGGCAGGGTCATTGTCGAGAACAAAGTCTGCCGGAATGTTGCTGATCAACGGCGCTTCTGTATCCAGAATGGAAACCGTGAACTGATGAAGGTTCACATTCCCGTTGTCATCCGTTGCGGTAATCGTCACTTCTGTATCACCCAGCGGGAAGATGTCTCCAGGCTGATGGCTGCTGATGACCGAACTGACTCCACAATTGTCCTGTACGGTGGCAGGAGCCCACGAAATCTGGGCGTGGCACTCACCGGGGTCATTTCCTGAAACGATGTCTGCGGGGGCAGCCGCAAAAACAGGAAGTTCTTCATCCCTGATGGTCACATTGAAGCTGGAAGAAACCACATTCCCCCAACCGTCGATGACGGTGTAGGTGACAGTGGTCGTCCCCAATTCGAATACAGTGCCGCTGGCAATGTTTGAAGTGAAAGACGTGACACTGCAGTCGTCGCTGGCTTCCGGTTCGATCCATTCCACCAAACGTGTGCAGATTCCAGTTTCGGTCAGGAGATCGATGTCAGTGGGCATTCCACTGATTACCGGGGCTACCGTATCGACGACGACGACATCCAGATTGATGGCAGAAACGTTGCCATTGGTATCAGTCAGGGTGTAGGTCACCGTCGTGGTACCGACGGGGAAGATATCACCGGGCTGATGCGTAGAAGTCACGGAGAAGATCCCGCAGTTATCCACGGGGCTTGGAGCGGGCCAGTTCACGGCCAACTCACAGACTCCTTCGGAGGAATCCACAGAAACGACATTCTGGAATCCTGTCAGCGTCGGAAGCTGGTCATCCGTGACCACAACGGTGAACATCGCCGTGCGAGTGTTTCCACTGACATCGGTGGCGGTATAGGTCACGATCGTCAAGCCGGTGGAGAAGAAGCTTCCGGAAGGATGGGTCGTCTCAAGGGAAGCGATGCCGCAGTTGTCTGTGGCAATCGGCTCGTCCCAAGTCACAACCGCTCCGCATTCATTCAGATCGGTGCTGACATTGAATGGGTTCGGCATATTGGAAATCGTCGGCAACAGGGGATCTGCGTCCACCTGGCATTCGTCAGGAATCTGGTCCTGATTACAATCCAGAGAGAATCCGCTGGTGACATCACAACCGTCCGGAACACCGTTCATATTGCAATCGAGCAACTCGCCCGAAGAGATTTGGCATTCGTCAGGAACACCATTTCCATCACAATCCTGCTTGGTGCCGTCGGCAATCTCGCAGGCGTCAGGAATCAGATTCATGTTGCAGTCTGCTTCAATTCCCTGAGTCACATCACAAATGTCATCCTCAAGGTTTGCATTGCAGTCGTTGTATACCGAGATCCAGATACTCTTACCGCTGCTGTCTCCTGAACTTCCGACGATCAGGAAGGGAAGTTGGCAGCTGAGAGAACTTCCGTAGAAATCTCCAGCGATTCGATCGGAGATAGGACTCAGAGGCGCTTCCTTGATCCAGTCGAGACCAGACTTTCTGTAGATCACCACCTGACCCTGATCAGATCCTGCGGCAGGAGCGCTGATCACAGCTGTTTTGACATCCAGCCCCACGTCGGCTCCAAAGAGGCCGCTCTCGTCAGCGTCTTCGGGCTCAATTCGCTGCTGGTTGATCCACATGCTTGCGAGGCGGTTGTGCAGATAGGCTGCACCACTGTCCACATTCTCACCGGGTGCTCCCACCAAAAGGTGATCATGATTGACATCCAAAGAGTATCCAAAGGTCGCAAACGGGCTGGGAGTCTCTGCACTCAGCATCAAACTCTCAGTGTAGATCCCTGCGGATTCCTCAAAGATCAGAACACTTCCTGAGTTGGTCACACCACCGGATTCGTGACCCGGTGCACCGATGGCCACGGTTCCTCCGTGAACAGCAATCGAGCAACCCAGCATGTCCCCATCGGTCAACTGATCAGATTCCAACTTCTGATCCTGTAACCACATGCCACTTTCATGGGTAAAGACGTAAACAGAGCCGGAACCGAGGCCGTTGAGCGTACCTGGAGCTCCGACAAAGATAGTTTCATTTTCGATGGCGATGGCGCTGCCGAATGCGGCGCCAAGGGGGGCGTCAAAGGCGGTGAGTGTTCCCTCGTAGTTCCACCAGCCATTGCCAACCCTGCGATAAAGGAAGACCGCTCCGCGACCCTGGAGTTTTCCAGGTGCGCCGATGGCTGCAAGGTCACCTTCGATGGCGACAGCAGCTCCAAAATGATCTTCCAATGTGGCTGCCACACCGAAGATCTTCATCTCTTCGGTCCAGCGGGTTCCGGTACGCTTGAAGATGTTTGCAGATCCAGTGTTGGTACCCAACAAATCATCATCGGGAGCACCGACCACTGCAAAATCAGCGGTGGAATCGACGGCAGATCCGAAACCTCCTCCAAATGCGAGTCCGATGCCCACCAGATCGGCGGTGCCTGGGCTGCACTCGTCAGGGATTCCATCCAGATTGCAATCCTCACTCGTAGCGAGCTCGAGATCACACTCATCGGGGATCAGGTTGCCATTGCAATCATCACTGGTACCCAGATCAATATCACATTGGTCTGCGACACCGTTCTGATTGCAGTCCACAGTGGGCTGACATTGAGCCGAGGCAGAAGCCTGGGCAAAGATCAGCACACAGAAGAGTACACCTGTGTAAAGGGCGATACGGGGGAACATCGTACCTCCATAAGGTATGGCGCAGGGACGGGGGATCCTTGCGTCAACCAGGATTTTGTTGCTCACGACAACAAGCGTCGTGAATGAGTCGGGGATTTAGCCGGGCAACCCCTTACGGGTTGCCCGGTTCAAGTTCAATCAATCGTGATCAAGGGCAGGTCGAGAAGCTCTCACAGCCAATGCTTTCGCCGTCCGGATCAATTCCGCAGTTGCCGAAAGGTGCACCCGGCGGAGTCGAAGCCATGAACAGGTACTGCAAGAGACTGATGGTGTCAGTCAGATCCAGCTGCTCGTCGTCGTTGACGTCTGCACTGTCAAGACAGGTCGGAGTCGGTCCGGTTCCGATCACATACTGAAGAATGTAGATCGG
Source organism: bacterium (assembly GCA_029976805.1). Classification (GTDB taxonomy): domain Bacteria; phylum Planctomycetota; class UBA8108; order UBA1146; family UBA1146; genus UBA12191. Next base: position 1,509 of record JAPOLY010000075.1, on the reverse strand, counting down.
GTCGGTGACGTTGACGTTGCCACTGGCGTTGGCATCTCCACGCTGGAACTGGGTCTCACACTCATCCGGTGTGCCGTTTCCATTGGTGTCGAGGCTGGTGCCCGAGGCGATGTCGCAGTCGTCCGGAGTTCCGTTTCCGTTGCAGTCCGCTTCACACTCGTCCGGGATTCCGTTCGAGTTGCAGTCGCTGGCAGCACCACTGGCGATCTCACAGACGTCCGGCGTGCCGTTGGCGTTACAGTCGGTCTGATCAACATTGACGGTGATCAACTGATCGGCACTGCTCTCGTTGCCATGGATATCGGTCACCGTCCAGGTGATCACAGTGTCACCCAGCGGGTAGGTTCCATTGGCGTCAGAGGCACCGGTGTAGCTGTTGGTTACAGTGGCCACGTCACAGTTGTCGGCGACCTGAGGACCGGCGACCACGATGGTGGCGTCACAGGACTCAGGGGTGGCGTCGACGGCGATGGAAGCCGGAGCTTCAATCGTCGGGGACTCGGTATCGGCCACAGTGACGAAGAAGGACAACAGGACCTGGTTTCCAGCGGTATCGGTGAGCGTCAGAACCACCTCGGTCTGGCCCACAGGGAACTGGGAGCCGGAATCATGGGAGATCTCGAGAGAAGCTCCCGGGCAGTTGTCGACTACACCGAATGCACTCCAGGTGGCCACCGCGCCGCACTCACCCGGATCGTTCTCCAGGGAGATGTCGGTCGGCGTACCAAGGATTCTCGGATCTTCGTCGTCGATCACGGTCACGGTGAAGGTGCCCGTGGTCTCGTTACCGGAGTCGTCCGTGGCGGTCACGGTGACAACCGTGGATCCCACCGGGAAGAAGTCACCGGAATCATGGCTGGTGGTCACAGCGACAAATCCACAGTTGTCGACCGCAATGTGATCGGCCCAAGTGGCAGTCGCACCACACTCGCGAATCTCGTTCGAAAGGTTGATGTCGCCGGAGAGGTTGATGATCGCTGGGTTCTCGTTGTCGAGAACGGTGATCTCGAAGGAATCCTCCGTCACATTACCGGCGTCGTCGGTGGCGGTAGCCGTCACCAGAGTGGTTCCAACCGGGAACGTGCTGCCGCTATCGTGGCTCAACTCGAAGGAGGCAATGCCACAGTTGTCATTGGCAGAAGGCACCGACCAGGTCACCACCGCGGAGCACTCACCGGGGGTGTTGTTGACCGTGAGGTCTCCGGAGAGGCCAGAGATCGACGGATTCTCTTCGTCGAGGACGGTGATCTGGAAGCTGGCACTCGCTGAGTTACCGGCCTCATCCTCGATATCGAAGGAAACGGTCGTGATACCCACCGGGAAGAAATCTCCGGAGTCGTGAGACTGCTGACTCAGGGAGACTCCACAGTTGTCACTGGAGGAGGGGTGCGCCCAAGTTGCAATCGCACCCCAATCACCCGGATCGTTGGTCAGGACCATGTCCACGGGAACGTTGGCCAGTACCGGTGCTTCGTCGTCGCTAATGTTGACGTCGAAGGAGCCGCTGAT
>JAPOLY010000043.1 GCA_029976805.1 bacterium | reverse complement strand
GTTACCGGAGGGGTAGGTTCCCACCGCTTCGTAACGGAACTGATTCTTGTCGTCAAACTCGTTGACCATCGTCGCACCGAGCTCGCCGACCACCACGACCTGATCTGCTCCGAAAAGACCGGGGAAGATGCGGGAGACGGTGAACTGAGCCTGAGCCACGTCCTTGCGTACGTATCCGGTGACCTTTTCGTTGTAATCGAAGGCTCCCAGCTGGTTCTGTCCAAAGACCGCATTCAGCGGAGAAAGGGAGGCGAGCAGGATCTCAACGTCATCGACCTGCAGTGGCTGATCGAGGTGAAGGGAGGCTTCTCCCTGGATCGCCCAGCCAGTGGTTCCCAGATCGGCGTTGAAACTTGCGCCAAAGGTCTGGATGTCTTCCGGGAACTCGAGGAAGTACTCCGCCGACCCCCCGTAGTTGCCCGCGGCCACTCCGGCCTCGGTTCCGGTGATGGAACTGATCAGGGGCAGACGGCTGTGCAGATGGGTGTAGTAGAAACCGAACTCGGCACCACCAAAGAGCTCACTGAACACGCGAGCGGAAACTCCGTACTGACCGGAGTCACTGGCTTCGCGATCGCCGGTCCGGGTCACACCTACGCCCACCGGTGCGTTGTAACCGGGAGTGGCGGGGCCAGGAGGAGTATCGATCACGTTTGGATCGACACCAAATCCAAGCAGCACCACATTGCCTCCGGGGGAAGCGATGTCACTGGTGCTGAAGAAGGTTCCGTAAGGCTCAAGACGGGTCTTGCGGAAGCCCAACTGGTAGAAACCCTGAATGGCGATGGTGTCGGTCAGGTCGAAATCGAACTTCAGCGCAGGTACCGGCACCAGAGCTTCCTTGATCTCAGAACCTGCTGCACGCAGCTTGGAGACGTCGACCGGATTGATGGTATTGAGGCCGTTCTGGATGAACGTGCTCTCACCCCAGTTGATCACCTGACTTCCCAGTGTGAACTGCACCGGCTTGTCACCCAGGTCGAACTCCCGACGCACCCAGGCATCGAGAAGAACGGCGTTTTTTCCGGCGAAGCGCACGGTGGTACCCGTAATCTCCGGACGCCCCTCTTGCAGAACGTCCCCTTTTCGAATGGCGAGGTCGCGGAAGTAGAAGCCCTGCACATAAAACTCGTAGTCTTCAAAATCGAATGAGATCTCATGAAGAATCTTGAAGTTTTTGGAGAAGATATCTCCCTTGTCGTAGTTCAGGTTGCCGTCGTCACCATTGAGTGAAAACGCAGTTCCGCCATTGGTGGTTCCAATGATGGACTGGTCCCGACTGGAAACCCGCCACGAGAGTCCCATGCTGGCCGTCGTGTTGAACTGCCCGGTGACCCTGCCATCGAGCAGGTTGAAATCGAGCGCGTGCACCTTGCCAGGCATACAGGGAAGACACAGCAGCCCGATCAGGGCCAGTGTGATGTATCGCAACGAAGATTGCGGGGAAAAGACTCCTCGCATGGGGCGTACCTCCTTCGGTCCGTCATCAAAATCGGCAACACCACTTCAGTGCAGCCGAAGAAGTCAGTTGAAATCAGTGCGGGACAAACCCATGACACTCTGTGCTGACTGAAAATTCGGATCACCGAAAAAGGAACCCTTCTCCGGATCAACCCAGTCGTCAAACCCACCCCGGTTCCGAAACACTTTCGGAGACCCATTCATCCGAATCACTGGAACAAGGCAGGCAGCACAGAGAATGCCGCCCCGGCAGAATGCATGGACACATTCCCCGCCGAGCCTTTGGGCACTCCCCGCGAATGAAGTGAATCCCCCCACAGGAGGGACCGCTTCGATCAAGTGAAGATACGGGATTGGAGGGGGTCTGAACAAGGGGAGACCCGATTTCAAAGACACTTTCCCGGGAGATCCCGACTCTCCCGGGTTTGGCCAAATTTGAAATTCCACGAAGGAATTGAGCCCCGATTCAACATTTTCCGCTCCCCTGTGGCATACTCCTGCCAACCAGCAAAAACACACTTTCAGGAAAGGTCCCCGATGGCAGATTCTGACGCTGATGATTACTGGCCCTTGGAGATCCCCCTGCACGTGACCTGGGGTGATATGGATGCCCTTGGCCATGTCAATAACACCCGTTTTATCGGCTGGTTTGAAGAGACCCGTTTCGAGGGTTTTCGCAGAATCGGAAGCGGAAATCTGGGCCCCGGAACCGTCAGTGGTCCCATCCTCGCAAAGGTCGAATGTATCTTTCGGGCACCGGTTGTCTTTCCGGAGGAATTGCGATCCGCCATCCGCGTCACCGACATCGGCACCGATCGCTACACCCTCGTACACCGCATCCGATCCATCACCCACGATCGCATCGTCGCCCTCGGCTCTTCGCGCATCATCGAGGTGGAATATGCGACGGGCAAAAAAGTCCCCCTCGCCCCCACCATTCTCGAAGAGCTGAAAAAAATGAGTTCCGATCAACCCTGATCGAAAAGGGAACCGGGTCCATCGACAAAAAGATCCGGCATCGGTGGAACCTGCGGGTCACTGGCATAGACATCCAGATCTGTGACCCCCACCCGTGCCAGGATTTCCTCATCCAGCAGGAACTGCCCTGTCACTGCTCCGGGGTCCTGTTGCACCAGTGCATGCCAGGCGTCTGCCATGATCTTCGGCTGGCGAGTCGCCCTGCGATCTACTCCGGGAATCATTCGCAATGCTTCGGTGTCGATCACGGTTCGTGGCCACAGTGCATTGACTGCAATCCCTGAAGATCGAAACTCTTCTGCCATCCCCAGCACGCACATGCTCATGCCGTATTTGGAGATGGTGTACGCGGTATGACGGGCAAACCAGACCGGGTTCAGTGAAAGCGGTGGCGACAGGTTGACGATGTGCCCCCCCGCCTTCATCGCCGGTGCCGCTGCCCGGGTCAGGGTGTAGGTCCCGCGGACATTGACGTCAAACATCAGATCCACACGCTTCATCGGCGTCGCAGAAACGGGTGTCAGGTTGATGGCGCTGGCGTTGTTGACGAGACAATCGATCGCGCCAAACTCTTCCACGGCACGGGCCACGGCGGCATCGACAAGGTCATCGTCGCGAATATCCATCTGCACCGGCAGAGCTTCGCCGCCGGCAGCACGCACCTCTTCCGCAGTTTCGTGAATCGTTCCCGGAAGCTTCGGATGGGGGTCGACCGTCTTTGCCGCGATCACCACTTTGGCTCCATCCGCCGCCGCCTTGAGGGCGATGGCCTTGCCGATCCCGCGACTGCCACCGGAAATGAACACCACCTTGCCCGCCAGCGGGGCTCCCTCTGTTGCGCTCATCCCTGACCTCCGGATCTCCTGGGGTAATCGGGTCGACGTTTCTCCAGAAAGGCCCGAACGCCTTCGGGGAATTCCTCACCGCCGGCACATTCACTGAAGTTGCGCGCCTCCGCTTCGAGAGCGGCTGCCAGATCATACTCCGGCGAACGGATCAGTCGGCGGGTTTTTGCCAAAGCTCCGGCAGGTCCTGCCGCGAGTCCATGACACCATTGCAAGGATGCCGCTTCGAGTTCCTCGGCGGGAACTGCGCGGGCGAAGAGCCCCCACTCTTCGGCCTGCTTGCCGGAGAGTCTTTCATTCAACAGCGCCATCTGCATCGCCCTCTGGCGACCGACGCGTCTCACCAATTGATAGGTCGATCCTCCATCCGGGCTGGTACCGATCCCACTGTAGGCGAGGGTGACCTTGCAGTCGTCCGCACACACAACGAGGTCGCAGGCCATCGCCAGACTCAGACCGAACCCTGCACAGGCACCATGAACCTGGGCGATGACGGGAATCTCCATCCGGTCGATGGCAAGGATGCTGTCGTGAACCTTGCGGATCTCTTCGAGAACCACCTCGCGGCGCTTTTCCGGGTCGGTTTCCGCCTCAAACATGCCGGCAAACCAGCGCAGGTCTCCTCCGGCCATGAATCCACGGCCCTGTCCCCTGATGCGCAAGACGCGGATCTCGGGATCCTCCCCGATGGCGGTGAGAGCGGTCGACAACTCCACCACCATGTCACCATTGAGGCTGTTGATCGTCTCCGGGCGATCGAGGATCAGGGTCTCCACCCCGTGTTCGTCGATGCCGGTTCTCTGCAGTGTTTCCAAGACGGTTTCCCCTCCCGAATACGGGTTTTCCCTCCGGCAAAACAGCCCCAACAGTCCACAACTGGACTTGTGTGGCGTTCTCTTGCCGATTTGGCGCCATGTTGCGGTCCACCCGCAGCCGGAACAAGGGATCGCCAACAAGGGGGTTGCGATGCGAACAGATGTTCGCAATGATCATCGCCCCCCTGAAAAGGATCGCTGATGAAAACCGACTTCAATTCCACTGCCAATTCCTCCACAGCCAATTCCTCCACTCCCAATTCCACTCCCGAAACCGGAAAACGACGCCACTCCCTGATGCTCCACGTCGACATCGATGCGTTCTTTGCGTCCGTCGAACAGATTCGCAATCCGCGCCTCGCCGGACGCCCGGTCGCAGTCGGCAGCGGCGTCATCGCCTCCTGCTCCTATGAAGCCCGTAAACACGGGCTCCGGGCTGGCATGCCTCTGGGGCGAGCAGTCCGGCGCTGCCCGACCCTGATCATCGTTCGCGGTCGTGAATCGGTGTATCGGGCCTATGCACGACAGCTCTTTGACCTGTGCGAAACCCTCTCCCCACGACTGGAAGAGCATCTCGACGAAGCGTATTGCGATCTCTCTGGCACCGAAAAACTGTTTCCCGATCCGGTCGCCGAAGCACAGCGACTGTGTCAACAGGTCACCGACAACACGGGACTCACGGTCACCGTCGGCCTGGGTCGCAACCGCATGTTCGCCCGCCTCATCGGCCGCCAACACAAACCGAATGGCATCGGCCTTCTGGACCCGACACAAGAGGACACCTTGCTGAGAGCGTTGCCCATCATCGAACTGCCGGGAATTGGCCCGCGCAGTGCCGAACGTCTCCAGCGCCTCGGCATCGCCACCGTCGATGAACTGCGGCAATTGACACTTCCCACTCTCAGTGGACTCTTCGGTCGACAGGGTGAAATTCTTTTTCAACGCTGTCGGGGAGAAGACCATCGCAGTATTGGAGGCCGCGAAGTTCCCCGTACCCTTCAACGGGGCACCTCCTTTGATGAAGACGTCGCCTGTCCCCGCACCCTCGATGCGATGCTCGAATATCTGACTGAAAGAGCAGCACTCGAATTACGCCGTCGGGGACTCCTCGCCAGAGGGCTGACGGTACAGATCGCCTACAGTGACCACATCCGCGATCGCCGCCGCCTGAAACTGCACCACCCCTGTCAGGATGATCCGACCCTGATTACCACTGCCCTGGGTTTGCGCGGGGCCCTGCAGCAGCGGCGCACGGCGGTACGTTTCATCGGTGTGATCCTCGATGGAATCCATCTCGTTCCTGAGGCCTCACAGCCAGAACTGTTTCCCACTGATGACAACCCGGGGGAAAGCTCTCCGACCTGCGAAGAGCCACAACAGCAGAAGTGGCAAAAACTGCTCCCACAGGTCGATCGCATCCGCGAACGCCATGGCCATGGATTGCTGTTGCGAGGCAGTGCTCTCGCCCTGCAGCAGGAGAGCGAATCTCAAAACAGTGGACACAATACTCCACCCATCCGACGTGACCGACAGGGATTGATCCTGCGAACCTCCTGCCTCACACGCTGAAAGACGATATGCTGTTTTCAGCAAGTCCAACGAGGACTGCGGAAGGAAGACCGTTGCTTTACTACGCCGCCTGCTGCCAGACCGATCATGCCCATCCCCGTCATCGTGACGAGATGGAAGGAGTGACCACCCGGTTGATCGAACAACTGGAAAACACGGTGGTCGGTTACCAGCCCTTTCACGATGTCCGCCTCGTCGTCTTCCCGGAGTTTGCCCACGCCGGTCCCATCTACGAAACGGTCGAGGAGCTGGTAGAGAAACTGGCGGTAGAGATCCCCAATCCCCACACCGATCGCCTCGCCAAAGTGGCACAGAAACACAAGGTGTGGATCCAGAGCGGATCCTTTCTCGAGGTCGACCCGCGTTGGCCCGATGCCCTCTTCAACACCACCGTGCTCATCTCTCCCGAAGGAGAAATTCTCACCCGTTACCGCAAGGTCAATCCGTGGATTCCGTGGGAGGTTCACACCAGTCCCCACGATATCCCCGGCTACGACGAACCCCTCTTTCCCGTTGCCGACACTGAAATCGGAAAGTTGGGAGTCGCCACCTGTTACGACTGGCTCTTCCCGGAAACCTGCCGCGAACTGACTCTCGGTGGAGCCGAGGTGCTGATCCGCATCAGTGCCTACATGGATCCCTGGGGTGCCACCGAACCCCTCGACTGGTGGACCCTCATCAATCGCAGTCGGGCGGTCGAGAATCTGGCGGCAGTCGTCGCCTGCAATCAGGGTGCATCTGCCGATCACTACCCTCCCTTCTCATGGCCCGGAGCGAGCATGATTGTCGACATGGATGGAAGGGTGATGACTCAGGCTGCGGCAGGTCCCGGTCAGGCGAGTGTCGTCGGCCCCGTCGCATTGGGTCAACTGCGAGAGGAGCGCCGACGCAGACAGGGTCATTCGATGCCGGTCCATCTGCGGACCGAGGCCTACCCTCTGCAAAGGGAGACTCGCTATCCCGGAAACCCGGAAGCAAAACAGCGGCAAATCAGAGCGCTCAACGACAGCATCCGTTCAGCAAAAGAGGAGCAGGGCTGGTAAATCACTACCGGGGTTGAGATCTGAACCGTTATACTGCACCCCGATGGCCGAATTGATCATTCAGGCCGTGAGCCCGCAATGCCCGTGAGAATCAGGACTGAAGCCAATGAGCAACTCCTCCCCAGAAAAGCCGGATCTGAATAGACTGCGCATCGATCGCACTCCGGCTGCCAAGTCCTCCAGAGGCCCGTTCCTGCTGATCCTGCTCGTCTTGATCAGCTATATCGGCTGGAAAGAGTGGCCCAGCGTCACGGAAGATTCTCAGGCCCAGGTTGAAAGTGCACGGGTTCAAAGACGTGGAGGTGCCAAGGCCAGAGTCGGCACAGCGGCCAACGGTTATATCGTTGCCCGTCGCCGTGCGGCACTTTCCACCGACATCCCCGGCCGCCTCGTCGAATTGAATGTCGAGGAAGGCTCCCGGGTCGATCAGGGCGACGTGGTCGCCCGCCTCGACACCCGCGAACTCGAAGCTTACCGCGATCGGCTGCAGGCTGAGATTCGTGCAGCCCAGGCGAACGAAAAGCAGACACGTCTTGCCATGGAACGACAGCGCAAACTCAGTGAAACGGAAGACGTCCCCACCAGTGCTCTCGACAGCGCAGAAGCGACCCATGAAGGAGCCACCGCACGGGTTCAATCCCTGCAGGCATCTCTGGCAGAGATCCTCGTGCGACTCGACAAGTCCACGGTTTATGCCCCCTTCTCTGGTGTGATTGTCCAAAAGAACGCTGAAGTCGGGGAAGTGGTCGTCGCCAGCGGTGGCGGTGCCAATGCCCGCGGATCGGTGGCCACACTGGTCGACTTCGACACTCTGGAAGTTCAGATCGAACTCTCCCAGACTGCTCTCGTGGCCGCTCGGGTCGGTGCACCGGTGCTGATCTACCTTGATGCCTACCCGGAAGAGGGTTACCGCGGCCAGGTACGTCAGGTCTGGCCCACCGCCAGCCGAGCCAAGGCCACCGTTGAGCTGCGTGCCGAATTCCTTGAGCGTGATGAAAGACTTTTGCCGGAGTTGGGTGTTCGTGTCGTCTTCGTCCCCGAAGAGGAGAGCAACCCCCCCCCGCCGATGGTGCTGTTGCCGAAGAGTGCATTGTTGCCCGGAGAAGGAAATCAGGTTTTCGTGCTCGTCGATGGTTTTGTCGAGAAGCGCTCCCTGACCTTGCGCGATGACTTCGACAATGCCCTGATTGAGGTCGGATCGGGATTAATCGGCGGCGAAACGGTGATCATCAATCCCCCCGCAGACCTTCAAGACGGTGATCCGGTGAAGATCGGAGGAAATCGATGAGCCACGACTCCTACATTCAGTTGAAATCAGTTTCCAAAAAGTATTCCCGGGGCGGTGAGGACCTGATCGTCCTCGACCAACTCGATTTGAATATCCCGGATGGAGACTACGCGGCCCTTATGGGCCCCAGCGGATCAGGCAAGACGACGATTCTCAATCTGGTCGGCGGACTGGACGTCCCCGATTCTGGCGTGGTGACCGTCGCCGAAACTGAGGTCAGCAGTATCCCCACGAGACAGCTGCCCGCCTGGCGTGCCCGTCATGTGGGTTTCGTCTTTCAGTCCTTTAACCTGCTGCCTGTCCTCACCGCCCATGAAAATGTCATGCTGCCTTTGCAGCTGACTCCCCTCTCGGCGGCAGATCGCAAGAAGCAGGCAGACTTTGCCCTCGAAATCGTCGGGCTTTCCGACCGGGCCGGTCACCGTCCATCCCAACTCTCCGGAGGTCAGGAGCAGCGGGTGGCCATCGCCCGTGCCATCGCCACCGACCCGGACGTGATTATCGCCGACGAACCCACCGGAGATCTGGATCGCAACAGCGCCGATGAAATCCTCGAACTTCTGAATCGACTCAATGAGGAGTTGGGCAAGACGATTCTGATGGTCACCCACGACCCGGCAGCGGCGTCCAATGCCCGAAGAATTCTGAAACTCGACAAGGGCCATCTCGTCTCCGATGAAATCAACCGTCAGGCCTCCGGACAGACCCAAGGGGAGGCGTGAGTTGAACTTTCCCGTGCGTCTCGCTTTACGACACGTTTTTTCCAACAAGACCCGCAATGGGCTGACGATTCTGGCCATCACCATCGCCGTCTTCCTGTTGTGCTTCCTGTTGGCGGTGGTCCGGGGCATCGACGCCGGTGTGCGCAGTGCATCTTCCACCCGTCTGGTCACCCAGTCGGCGGTCAGTCTCTTCGTCAGCCTGCCGATGTCGTATCGGCCAAAGATCGATGCCCAGGATGCGGTCACCATCGCCAGTGAGTTCCGGTGGTTTGGCGGATACTATCAGGATCCAGCCAACTTCTTTCCCCAGTTTGCCGTCAACAAGGACCGCTTCGTCGACATGTACGTCAAGGACTTCGAGATCATCGAGGGCCCCAACGGCATCACCGGTCCTGGCGCGAGGGAAGCGGTCAAGAAAGCCTTCGCCACCGAAAAGCGTGCCGCCATCATTGGCATGGGTCTGCGCGACGACGAGAAGTACAACTTCCAGATTGGCGACACCGTCCCCATCATCCCGGCGATATACCAGCGGGCGGATGGAGGTGCGTGGGATTATGTGATCGTCGGTATCTTCAAGCCGCTTAAAGCACGGATCCCCGACAAGATCATGTACTTCCGCTCCGACTACCTGAACGATTCCATCGACAGTGGTGAGGCCTTTGGAGAAGTCGCGGCAGGGGTCTACTACGTCAATATCGACCAGGGCAGCCAATCAGAAATCATCGCCACCTCCATCGATCAGGATTTCCTGAACGGCCCCCAAAGAACCCAGACGGTGACCGAAGCGGCTTTTGCCAGTTTCTTTGTTTCGGCCATCGGTAACCTGCCCCTCTTCCTCGGGACAGTGGGTGGAGCGGTACTCTTCTCCATCTTCTTCTCGGTCGTCAATGCCATGCTCATCGCCGGACGCCAGCGATTGAAAGAAGCGGGGATCCTTCAGGCTCTGGGTTTCCCCCCCATCACCAGCTGCCTGCTGCTGATTATCGAAGGCCTGGCAGTCGCTCTCATCGGGGGAGCTTTGGGACTGGCTCTGGCCATCGGCACCCAGGATCTGGTGGTCCTGAACTTTGGTGACAGTATCCGCAATTACGAAATCGATTCGGGCCTGATTCTTCTGGCCATCAGCACCTCCTCCATACTCGGCATCACTGCAGGGTTGTGTGCCGGAATTCCTTTCCTTCGCTATCGACCGACTGAGGCATTGAGGAGTCTGGGCTAATGGCACTCCCCACCGGATACACCACCCGCAATCTCCTTCGCCGTCGTGCGCAGGTCGCCTTCACGGCTCTCGGAATTGCGCTGACGACCGCCGTACTGTGTGGAGTGCTTTCCCTGCGCAACGGATTTGAACAGCTCTTTCAACCTTTGGGAGCGGATGAAGTGGCGGTCTACCTGAGACCCGGCTCCACATCCGAGGGTCAATCGGGGATCCCCCGTGAAGCGGCCCGCATCATCATCAAGGAAAGACCGGAGATTCTTCGCGACAGCGAAGGTCGACCTCTGGCCGCTGCGGAATGCTTTCTCGCCTTGTACATGGAGAAACTCGAAGGTGGCCTCGTCAATGCGCCTCTGCGTGGAATCGAACCGGCTTCACTGACCCTGCACCCCGATCCTCCACGACTGCTGGAAGGGCGTTGGCCCAATTGGGATACGGATGAAGTGGTCGTCGGTCGACCGTTGGTCAACCGGATGAAAGACTGTGCTCTTGGGGACACCCTCAAACTCAACACCACCCCCTTCAAGGTGGTGGGGATCTACGAGTTTGACAATGCCCAGGGCAGTGAGATCTGGGGCCCCGTGGATCGAATGCTTGAAGCGCTCGATCGTCCCGCCTACAGCCGGGTCATCGCACGCATGAATGACGGTGTCGATTACTCAGTCATCAATGAAGAGCTGGAAGAGGACCCGCGCCTCAGTTTTGAAATCAGTTCCCAGAGTGAGTACCTCGCGAAACAGACCACTGGCCTGAGTGGTGCACTGCTCGGACTCTCCGTCTTTCTGACCCTCATCATGGGATCGGCGGCGGTCATCGGCACCATGAACACCATGCTCGCCACCGTTTCCGCCCGCAATCATGAGATTGGCATCCTGCTCGCCATCGGCTACAGCCGAGTGGAAATCTTCCTCTCGTTCCTGCTCGAATCCGCCCAGGTGGGACTGATCGGTGGCTTGCTGGGACTGTGTCTGGTCGCTCCCTTCCATGGCATCGAAACCGGTGCGGCCAACTTCAACACCTTCACCGACATCAGTTTCTCCTTTCAGCTGTCCCCCACCATCGCCGTCACCGCTTTGGTGCTCTCCTTTGGTCTGGGATTGATTGGTGGAGCGATTCCTGCCTGGGTCGCCTCCTCCCGCTCTGCGGTGGATGCCCTTCGCCGCTAGATTCTGCGTGCGGATCCCCCGGTCCCGTTGCCGTTTTTACTCTTCTCCGATAGCATCTCCCCCTTGAACCCACACTGCTCTTCGAGGGAATGAAATGGCATCGACCGAAACACTCGACATTTCCGTAGTGATCCCCGCGTATAACGAGGAAGAGGCATTACCTCCCCTCCTCAATGAGGTGTTTGAGGTTCTCGGTTTACTGGGTCGCCCCTTCGAAGTGATCGTCATCGATGACGGTTCGAATGATGGCACCCCCGCTTTTCTCGAGAGAAGACGGGAAGTCACTCCGGGTTTGAGAGTGTTGACTCTGGTCCCGAACAGCGGACAGACCGCCGCTTTCGAAGCCGGCTTTGCTGCCGCCCTGGGAGATTTCATTATCACGATGGATGCGGACGGTCAGAACGATCCCGCCGACATTCCCGCCATGCTGGAGAAAACCGCTGGCGTCGATGCCGTCCTCGGCGTGCGCGCCAACCGGCAGGATCCGTGGATTCGCACCTTTGCCCAGAAGTTTGCCAATGCGGTTCGTAACCGTTTGCTTGGAATGACTTTTCAGGACGTGGGTTGCTCACTGAAGATTTTCCGCCGGGATATCATTCAGGGGGTCACCCTGTACAACGGTCTGCACCGCTTCTTCCCCTACATCGTTCACATGCGTGGAGGGCGCACCGTCGAAGTCGATGTCTCCCACCGTTCGCGTGAATTGGGAACGAGCAAGTACTCCCCCCTCGGTCGCGGGATCCCTGCATTTCTTGATCTGTTGATGGTACGTAGAATGATCCGGCGATCCCTGCGATACACGGCGAAAGAGAGTCAGTGATGGTGTGGAATCCGTTTCAGGTCCTGACCTTTGCCTTCACCGAGATCTCTGCGGATGCAGGCTGGTTCGAAACCCTTCAGCACAAGCTGACCGCCGACCTTTGGGTCTGGTTCGGCCTCGGAGCCCAATCCATCTTTTTTGCCCGCTGGCTGGTTCAATGGATCGCCAGCGAAAAAAAAGGGGAATCGACGATTCCGGTGGCTTTCTGGTGGTGCAGCATCGTCGGTGGCGTGGGTCTCTTCGTCTATGCGTGGCGCAACGTCGATCTGCCCATCATGCTCGCTCAGGCCGCAGGAATTCTGATGTACAGCCGCAATCTGTACCTGATTTACCGACCGAAGGCGGTTCAGCCCCCGAAGGCCTGATGAATCAGACGGGTCGCCGCCTGCGGCAGCATCAACAGGGCCACTCCGGCAACCGCCAGCATCACTCCCCCAAACGCAAGCAGGGCCATCTTCTGTCGTAACGCCACAGCCACGATCAGCACCATGAAGACCGGGGTCATCGACATTTGAGTCGTCGCCACTGCCAGGCTGATCGCATCCACGGACACATGACTGAGCCAGATTCCCAGGTAGGTGCCGATGAAACTGGCGATCAAAAGCTTGGGAGCAATTTTCCAATCCTTGATCGGGGCGGTCCACGACTTGAGCTGACCGACCCCTGCAGCAAAGATCAATCCGCCGACGACCGCTGTGCAAATCCTGACCGCTGAAACTTCCAGAGCCCCGAGAGAAGATTGCATGACCACCTTCGAGAGTGCGATCCCCGAGGCCTGACACAGGGCTGCCAAGACTCCGAGAAGAATCCCATCGACCACTTTTCCTTCACGAAACTTGCCCCGATCCGAGGCCAGTCGCTGGTCTCGAATGACCACAAAGACCCCGACGAGGGTGACCGTCATTCCGAGAATCTGACCGGCTTCGAGGACCTCTGCGAGCCAGAACCAGCCGATCAGGGCGGAAACGGGAGGGGTCAGGGTCGTCAACACGAGTGCTCGGCGCGGCCCAAGGATCTGAATACTGCGAAAATAAGCTGAATCGCCGATCAGAATGCCGACGATCCCACTGAGAAAAAGAAAAGTGTAATCAGTGGTGGTCGCCCCCTGCCAGGCGGCAAGGCCAGATCCGACGAAAGGCAGACTGAGAACGAGAAGGGTTCCGGCGAAGACATTTTTGCCCAGATTCAGGGCGGTCGCCGGGGCATCGATGCGACTGAAGAGATAACTTCCCGTTGCCCAACAGGCCGCAGCGAGCAATCCGGCAATTTCTTCAAATGACAAAAAGGCCCCCTATCGGGATGGATCCCGGTTCCGGGGTGATGGTACTTCCCCTTTACCAAAAGGGGGAGCAAATCTCGATCGGTGAGCAGTAGACAGTGCGATTGGCTCATGCCATCTTCTGTGCATGGGTTTTCCCTGCGGGGGGCATGGCGTTGCCATGGTGGGGAGACCCCCATTCCCCTCCAACTTGAATCCACTGGAAGAAATCGGGATCAGGACTCACTGACGTGCGTACACTTCTGCTGTTTCTGGTTCTAATGGGATTTTGGCTGCTCCTTTCGGGTCAGTTCGACAATACCTTTCTCGTCGTTTCCGGCATCGTCTCCTGCCTGCTGGCGGTCTACTGCTGTCACCGTCTGAATTTGATCGGTGAGAGCTACCACCCCATCGAATCCTTGCCGAGATTCCTCTTCTACCTGCCTTGGCTGGTCTGGCAGATTGTCCTCGCCAGTCTCGACGTCACTCGTCGTTCATGGGGAACTTCTTCTGCGATTCAACCGCGTCTCGTCAAGGTTCCGGTGAAGATACGTCACCCCCTGGCAAAGACCCTTCTCGCCAACTCCATCACCCTGACTCCGGGTACGGTCACCGTGGATGTGGCCGAAGATCACTATCTCGTCCATGCCCTGACAGAGGACGCAGAAAAGGGAGTCCTCGACGGATCTGCGGAAAGGCGGGTTGCGCCGATGGTCCCCGGCTCCGACGAGGAAGATCCGGATTTGCAAACGGAGGCATCATCGTGACCTCCGCCGACGTTTCCTTCGAGCTGATCACGGCCCTGTTGATTTTGGGTGGAGCCCTTCTGGCGCTGATTCGGGCGGTCAAGGGTCCCACCACTTATGACCGGGTTCTCGCCGTCAACGTCTTTGGTACCAAAACGGTGATCATTCTGGCACTGCTCGGATACATCGGAAACCGTAGTGGCTACCTCGACATCGCCGTGCTCTATGCACTGGTCAACTTCCTCGGCACTGTCGCCCTGTTGCGATTCGTCGAATCGAGGAGGTTCTTCCAATGATGGAACACGTTGCTCACGGACTGATGATTCTGGGCGGCTTCTTCGCCTTCAGTGGTTCCCTCGGAATCCTGCGCATGCCCGATTTTTACTCAAGGCTGCACCCCGCAGGAACCGCAGACACCCTGGGGCAAATGCTCGTTTTCGCGGGGTTGGCTTTGAAAGTCATCGCGGTCTCCCTCGCCGAAGAGGCTCCCGTCGATGGTCTCTCCATCGGTAAGCTGATCGCCATCTCCCTGTTGCTCTTCGTCACCACCCCCGCTTCCACCCACGCCATTGCCCGCGCCGCCCAATTGGGAGGGCTCAAACCGTGGACCGGTGAAAAGGAACGGGAGGACGCCGATGAGTGATCCCGTTCTGTTGATCAACGTGATCCTGCTGGTGATCGCCGTCGTTACAGCCATTGCCGCGATGTGGACTCGTGACCTTCTCGGTGCCGTCATGCTGATGGGCATTTACAGTCTGCTGCTCGCCATCGAATGGGCCAACCTGTTTGCCATGGATGTCTCCTACACCGAGGCAGCGGTCGGCGCCGGAGCGGCGACGATTCTGTTGTTGACCGCCCTGACCCGCACCGGCATCCGTGAAAAGGCGGGCCCCAACTTTCACCCCACTGCCCTTCTGACTGTCCTCGTCACTGGTGGCTTGTTGATCTACGGCACCGCCGACATGCCCCGCTTTGGCGATCCGCAAGCTCCGGCAACAGTGAACGTGGCGCCCGAGTACATCGCCCAGAATGTCGGCAAAGTCGATGCCGGAGACGACGGTCCAGAAAATGACTTCGGCGATCATGTGCCCAATACGGTGACTGCTGTGCTCGCTTCCTACCGCGGTTACGACACCATGTTCGAAACTGCAGTGATCTTCACCGCGGGCGTTTGCGTGATTCTGATCCTGAGACCTCTGTCCCCTTCGGCACGACGAGAGACTGCCCAGAATCAGGAGGACGCATGAGTGATAGCGTCGTCCTGCGTACCATCGGCGGCATGCTTTTCCCCTACATTCTGGTTTACGGTCTTTACGTGCAGATGCATGGAGAGATCGGACCCGGAGGAGGCTTCCAGGCGGGAGTGCTGGTCGCGGCTGCCTTCATCCTTCACGCCCTGCTCTTTGGCAAAGAACTGACCGATCGCCTGTTGCCCACTTGGCTCGTCGATCTCGCCATGAGCCTCGGTGTGCTGCTCTACATTGGCGTCGGAATCCTCGGTCTCGTCAAAGGACGTTACTTCCTCGACTACAGTGTGCTCGACCCAACCCACCCCGCCCATGCCGAAGCCCTCGGCATGACACTGGTGGAAGCGGGAGTCGGACTGACCGTTGCCTCCGTCATCCTGACGATGGTGCGCAAGGTGAACGGAGAATCTTCATGAGTCTCTTCGCCACCTTCAACAGCATCGCCTTCGTCGTCATCATGATGATCGGCCTCTACACCCTGATCGCACGCCAGAATCTGGTCAAAAAGACCCTCGGTCTCGGTCTCTTCCAGACCGGCATCTTCCTCATGTACATCACCCTCGGGGTGAGGGATGGCGGCAGTGCTCCCATCCTCCAGGAAGGTGCAGACCTTGCCTATTCCAACCCGCTGCCCCACGTGTTGATCCTGACGGCGATCGTCGTCTCACTGAGTACCATGGCGGTGGCCCTGGCTTTGATCATCGGAGTGCGTGAGGAGTACGGCACCATCGAAGCGGATGAGATCGCCACCATCGATCGTGCCGAAGCAGAGGAGGGTCATGAAGCCTGATCCTTCCATGCTGCCGGTATTGATCGTGCTGCTGCCACTGGTCGGTGGAGTGCTCGCCCCCATCCTCGGGCGCGGCATCTTCGGCTGGTTGCTCGCCCTCATCACCACGGGGCTGACCACCTTCGTCTGCGCCTCCCAGCTGTTGCTGATCCAGGCGCAGAATGCACTGACCCCGGGCTTCTCCGTCAGTTACCCCCTCGGAGGCTGGCCCGCCCCCCATGGCATCGAACTGAAGATTGACCTGCTCAGTGCCCTGTTGGCGACCCTTGTCTCCGGCATGGGCTTCATGGTCACCCTCTTCTCTCGTCAGGGAGTGGACGACGAGATCCCATCCGATCGCCGGCGCTTCTTCTGGTCGCTGTGGCTCCTCGCCATCACCGGCCTGCTCGGCATCCTCATCACCGGTGACGCGTTTAACGTCTACGTGCTGTTGGAGATCTCTTCGCTGACCATCTATGGCCTCATCGCCATGGGACGACAGCGCACCAAACAGGCCTTGACCGCCGCCCTCAACTATCTGGTGCTGGGATCGGTCGGGGCGTCCTTCATCCTGATCGCCATCGGCCTGCTGTACGCCAAAACCGGGACCCTGAACATGGCGGACATCCACGCCAAACTGTTGCTCGCTCCCGTCGATGCCACCGTGCTCACTGCCCGCGCTTTCCTGCTCGCAGGAGTCGGCCTCAAGATGGCCTTGTTCCCGCTGCACCTGTGGATGCCCGCCGCGTATTCGACCGCGCCTTCCGCCGTCGCTGCCCTGCTCGCCGCCACGGCGACCAAGGTCGGCATCTACATGGGTATGCGTTTCATCTTCAGTGTCTTTGCCATGCCCGGTGATGAGATGCTCAGCGGTGGAAATGTCTTCATCATCGGCAGCTGTTGCGGCGCGGCGATCTTCTTCGGATCTCTCAGTGCAGCGCGACAGCCGAGCCTTTCGCTGCTGCTCGCCTATTCGAGTGTGGCCCAGATCGGCTACATCGTCGTCGGCATGACGGTCGGTCACATCGATGCGATGACCGGTTCCATCCTGCATATGGTCTTCCATGCATTGATGAAGGGCGGGCTCTTCCTCTGTGCGGGTATTTTGATCTACCGCCTCGGAACCACCCGCCTCGAAGATCTCGCTGGGCTCGGACAAAGAATGCCCTGGGTCAGTGCCGCCATCGTCGTCGGCGGACTGGGTATGATCGGCATCCCCGGGACCGCCGGCTTCGTCAGCAAGTTCTACCTGCTCAAGGGATTGATCCTTTCGGGACACCCGGTTCTCGCCGGAATGGTACTGCTGGGATCGGTGCTCGCCGCCATTTACGTGTGGCGCTTTGTCGAGGTCGCTTACCTGCGACCCGCGGGCGACACTCCCCTGCGTAACGGACTGCCTTTTGAAAAAATCCTGCCGGTGCTGATCCTCCTCGGAGCCAGCATCGTTCTCGGAATCCAGCCCGGTGTCGTCGTCGATCTCGCCCGCGACGCCGCACAGCAGTTGTTGGGAGTGACACCATGATCTCTCCCCTGCTGCTGGCCATCTTGATCCCCGCCTTTGGTGCGCTGCTCGCCTGGCTGCTGAAGCCGATGCGACCGCTGCGCAATCTCTTCAATCTGGTGATTCCGGCGGGACTGCTGGCGGTCGTCCTTTCGATCCTTCCCGAGGCTTTGGCCGGCGAAGAGATGACCTTCACCATCGGCGAACTGGGATCGGGGCTCTCTTTTGCCCTCGCACTGACCCCGTTGGGGATGATCTACGCCCTCGTCGCCGCCTCGTTGTGGATCCTCAACACCATCTACTCCTACGGCTACATGCACGGGTTATACGGCAAGGATTTCGAAGGCCAGGAGCGCTACTGGTGCGCCTTCGCCATGGCCATCCTTTCGGCGATGGGCATCGCCTTCAGTGCCAACATG
The DNA here is from genome assembly GCA_029976805.1 of bacterium. GTDB lineage: Bacteria > Planctomycetota > UBA8108 > UBA1146 > UBA1146 > UBA12191. The sequence continues at coordinate 5,855 of JAPOLY010000043.1, read as the reverse complement.
CTGACTCTTTTCCTCTTCTACGAGGTGATGACCTTCAGCACCTGGCCTCTGGTGACCCACACCCGCAAGCCGGAGGCGAAGCGTTCCGGTCGTATCTATCTGGGAATCCTCGTCGGCTCGTCGACCCTGTTCATGCTCACCGCCACGGTGCTGACGTGGGTGTGGACCGGTACCCTCGATTTCAAAGATGGCGGAATCCTCAGCGGCTCGACCACCGCCGGTCAAGCCGCGGTGCTGATCCTGCTCTTCTTCTTCGGCACCGGTAAAACCGCCATCTTCCCACTGCACCAGTGGCTGCCCAATGCCATGGTCGCACCGACTCCGGTGAGTGCCCTGTTGCACGCGGTCGCCGTCGTCAAGGCCGGCGTCTTCACCGTCCTGAAGATCTCCACCGAACTGGTCGGGACCGAAGTGATGCGCGGCAGTTGGGGTGCGGAAGTCGTGGCCTGGTTTGCAGCGGGCACCATCCTGCTGACATCCATCATCGCTCTGACCCGACCGGAACTGAAAGCGCGCCTCGCCTACTCGACCATCGGCCAACTGAACTACATCGTTCTCGGGGCAGCGGTCGCTTTCCCAATGGCCATCGAAGGCGGCGCCCTGCACATCGCCATGCACGCCTACGGCAAGATCACCCTCTTCTTTGCGGCGGGAGCGATCTACGTCGCCAGTCATAAGACCCGGGTCGATCAGCTCGACGGCATCGGCCGACGGATGCCGTGGACGATGAGCGCCTTCATGATCGGCAGCCTCAGCACTCTGGGCCTGCCCCCCATGGGCGGCACCTGGAGCAAATGGCTGCTGTGCGTCGGCATGATCGAGGCGCATCAGTGGGCATTCCTCATCACCTTGTTGCTTTCGACTCTTCTGGGCCTCGGCTACCTGTTGCCGATCCCGGTGCGCGCGTTCTTTGCCAAAGAGCGCGCCGACGCTGGAGTGAAAGGCCATGAGGATCATGGCGAATCGCCGTGGGCGTGTCGCATTCCGCTGATTCTCAGTTCACTGGCGTGCCTGATCCTCTTCTTCTGGCCCGGGATATACGCCCAGTTGGCCAAGATGATTGAAGGGAGCGCATCATGAGTCACGACACTCATCACGATGGCCCCCCATCGCGGATTCACTGGCTGCTGGTCGCCCTGTGCGCCATCGCCTTCGCCGCCGATTTCATCTATTCGCGCAAACTGGAAAAAGGGGTCGAAGAGATCGAGGGAATCCCCGGCTTCTACCCCGTCTACGGCTTTGTTGCCATCGCCCTGCTCGTCCTTCTCTCCCGTGGCCTGAGGGCTGCGGTCTCAAGGAAGGACGGCTACTACGATGATTGAAGGCCTGTACCCGGTGCTGCCCTTCGTCGTCGGCGCCCTCCTCTGTTTCCTGCTCGGAGGCATCGCCCGCAAGGTGATCGCCATCGCCACCCCCGTCGTCGGCCTGCTGGGTTTACTTGGATTGCCTTACGGCACCTCGTTCCCGGTGTCCTTCTTCGGCTTTGACCTGATCCTCGTCGAGCTCGACAAGCTCTCCTACCTCTTTGCCCTGCTCTTCCACATCGCCGGCATCATCGGCGTGCTGTATGCCCTGCATATCAAGAGCCGCGTCGAAACCTCCGCCGCCCTGCTGTATGCGGGCAGTGCGGTAGCCACCGTTCTCGCCGGAGATCTGGTGACCCTCTTCATCGGCTGGGAGATGCTGGCGCTGACCTCGGCGTTTATCGTCTGGGCCCGGGACAGCGAGAAGGCACTCGCCATCGGATCACGCTATCTGGTCTTCCAGGTGCTCTCCGGTCTGTCACTGCTGGCCGGATTGCTGATCCACCATCAGGCGGGCGGATCACTGCTGATCTCCGATTTGGGGGTTCTCGATCTGGCGTCGCCGGGAGTGCCGTGGATCCTGCTCGCCTTCGGCGTCAAGGCCGGCTTCCCAATGCTGCACACGTGGATCGTCGACACCTACCCGGCGGCGAGTGCCACCGGCACCGTGTTCCTGTCGGCGTTCACCACCAAGACCGCGGTCTACGCCCTGGCGCGCTTCTTCCCCGGGACCGAGGAGCTGATCACCATCGGTGCGGTGATGACCTTCTTCCCCATCTTCTACGCCGTCATCGAGAACGACCTGCGCAAGGTGCTCTCCTACAGCATGATTAACCAGATCGGTTTCATGGTCGTGGGCATCGGCATCGGGACCGAGATGGCGGTCAATGGTGCGGTCAGCCACGCCTTCAACGACGTCCTCTTCAAGGGACTGCTCTTCATGTCGATGGGTGCGGTGATGCACGTCACCGGCAAGACCCGCGGCACCGATCTCGGTGGCCTGTGGCGAAAGATGCCGATCACCACCGTGCTGTGCCTGGTGGGTGCAGCCTCGATTTCAGCGGTACCCCTCTTCAGCGGATTCGTCAGCAAATCGATGATCATGTCCGCCGCACTTTATGAAGGTCACGTCTGGTTATGGTTCCTGCTCCTCTTCGCCTCGGCGGGAGTGCTCGAACATGCCGGCATCAAGATCCCCTACTTCGCCTTCTTCGCCCACGATTCGAAACTCGAAGCGAAGGAACCACCGGTCAACATGCTGCTGGCGATGGCGGTCGGTGCCGCACTGTGCATCTTCATCGGCTGCAATCCCGGGTGGCTCTACGGCATGCTGCCCTTCACCGTCACCTATGAACCCTTCACCACCAGCCACGTGCTGACCCAGGTGCAGCTGCTGCTCTTTGCGTCCCTGTCGGTGGTGGTGTTGATGAAGACGGGCACTTACCCGCCGGAACTGGTGCGCGAAAACCTCGACTTTGACTTCTTCTATCGCAAGGGTGGCAGACTTCTCGGCTGGATCGTCGACAACCCCATCGGTCGCGGAGCCGCCCGCCTCTCCCGATTCATCCTCGACGAAGCCCCCGCCAAGGTGTTGGGCCTGGTGCAAAAGATCCCCGCCCATCCCCCCGTGCACTGGCAGATGGTCCTCCCGGGCCTGCTGTTACTGCTGGCACTGCTGGCGTTCCTGCTGGCGAATCTATTCTGAGTCTACGCTCTTCCACTTGCGGAAGAGTCGGACGGTCCACCAGATGCCCAGCGCGGTCGGGGCAACACAAAAGAGGAATCCAAAGATCAGGATCGCAAGATATGGGAAGGGACTGTAAGCCAGGTCGTTCCCGCGATTCTCGACATCAAAGCGCCATTTTTCCGTGATCCAAAAAGCATTCAGACTGGGATCTCTGGCTGGAATGAAGTCCTGAATGATGGGGAACCAAAAGTCGAGGAACACTTACAGGTTGTACCAGAAGAGAAGAATCGCCCAGCCGATGAGGGACTGCTTGCGTGGATTCATTTTTTGTCCCCCTTCAGATCAGTTGTCGCTTCTGCGGGTTCCGAGAGGGCTTTCCACTGCCGCCAAATTTTGACCGTGTACCAAATGCACAGACCCGTTGGGCCGAAAGCGATCAGTAACCAGTACAGGAATGCGATGGGCAATAGATAGATGGGTCCAAAGACCAACTCCATAAAAAGATTCTCGTATCCATTTCCGATGAGCATCTCCGTGATCCAATACGGTTTTTCCCGAAGGAAATCTGGGCCTCCCTGAACAACCGATCGTGGGATTAAACCCTGATCTCCGATCAAGGGAATCCACATGTCAATGAGCAAATAAAGATACGCCCAGGAAAGAAACACCGCTCTTCCGAGGAGGGACTGCTTGCGTGAATCCATCCCCGCCTCCATCTCCACGCCGTTCGATTACTGGGGAATCACTCCATCGGAGCCGGCGGCGGCGTGGCGCTGAAGGGCGTCCGGGGCCATGTCGACGATGGCCTGGGCCCAACGCGGATCCGCATTGAGGCAGGGAATCATTTCAAACTCCTTGCCGCCTGCTTCGATAAAGGTCTCCCGGACCTCCATGTCGATCTCTTCGATGGTTTCGAGGCAATCCGCCACAAAGGCAGGGCAGATCAGCTTGAGACTTCGGATGCCCTCTTCTGCCAGTTTTTCGGTGGTCGGTTCGGTGGATGGTTCGAGCCAAGGGTCATTGCCGAGGCGGGACTGGAACGCCACGGACCATTTGTCCTCGGCCAGACCCAGATCCTCGGCGAGGAAACGGGCGGTGCGACGACACTGGGCGCGGTAGCACATCGGTGTCGCCGGGTGATCGGTGAAGCAGCAGTCTTCCGTCTTCAGACAGTAGCAGTCGCTGGGGTCGCGCTTTTCGATGTGCCGCACCGGAACACCATGGAATGAGAAGAGCAGGTGATCCCATTCCTTCCCCTCCAGATACGGTCGGGTGACATCGGCGAGGACCTTGCGATAGATCGGGTGATCATAGAAGGGATTGAGGAAGTGAACCTTGATCGGATCCTTCATCCGGGGCAGATCCTCCAGCACCTTGGCGACGACGGTTTCGTAGGAGCTCATCGAATAGTGCGGATACAGCGGCACGACGATGGCTTCGTCTGCTCCCGCCTCACGGATCTCTTCCAGTGACTGGAGAATCGATGGGTTGCCGTATCTCATTCCCAGGGACACCGGTCCATCCCAAAGCTGCCGCACCTCTTCCTCGAGCTTGCGGGAAGTGACGATCAGCGGCGAACCCTCATCGGTCCATACCTTGCTGTAGGCTTCCGCAGACTTCTTCGGTCGGGTGTTGAGAATGATGCCACGGACCAGCAGGTTACGCAGCAGGACGTTGACGTCGATGACGCGCTCATCCATGAGAAACTCATCGAGGTAGCGGCGTACTTCCGGTTTGCGCGGGGCATCCGGAGAACCCAGGTTGATCAGGATCAGGCCGGTGGAACTCATGTCGGGGCTCTTCCCTTCCGCTGTTACGGACCAGAGTAGCCGAGACCGACAAAAATCGCTTCAGAAAAGGTGCTGTAACCAAGATCGATGACCCAGTTTTCCGTGGGGTTCCACAGCGCTCCGACCGTCGCCTCCAGGCTCAGATCATCTCCGGTGGAGGTGTGGTAATAGCCGTTATCCCCCGTCGACAGGGTGCCGTCGAAACGTTCGATCCAGGTTTCGGTGTACGCCAGCCCCAGTCCGCCGTAGAGGGTCCACTTCTCTTCCGCCTCCCAGGTGGTCCCTGCGGCCAGAGACCAGCCCAGTTGTTCGCGGGCCACTTCGGGATCGAGGCCCCCCGCGGGCAGTTGAGACAGTTCCTGTCCCCCCACCGCCCCATCGCGAACACTCTGCAGTTGCACGAAGAGTCCCGGCTGGGATGGTCGACTGAAGTAACCCGCAAATCCGACCCCGCGCCCCTCCAAATCTCCCCCGGCTTCAAAGGTCTGCACGGTGGTTGCGGAGGATCCACCGTCGATGGGCAGGACGACACAACCGGTCAGTAGCAGAAATCCCCACAACCCGAGAATGATGGTCATCCTGCGCAGATCCATGCGGTGTCCTTCCCTGCTGCCCGTGCCCTCCACGGTCAGCGGCATGGTAACCGCCAGAGACCCGGTGGTCACTGGTCCGTCACCCCCCGCCGGTTATCTTGGGAACATCCCCTCAGCGATCAGGAGGCCACTTGCGCACCTTTCCTTCTCTGTGCCTGACACTTTCCATCCTGCTCTTCACATTGAACCCTTTCTCGTCTCCGCAAGTGTTTGCCCAGACCGGTTGGGAAGATCTCTTCGATGGAACATCCCTCCAGGGCTGGAAAGGGGATAAGGATCTTTGGCGGGTAGAAGATGGCGTCATCATCGGTGAGGGCCCCGAGGGCGGGCCCGTCCCCGCCACCCGTTTCCTCTGGCATGAAAAGAACTTCGACGACTTTGTTCTCGAGGTCGAGTTTCGCATCACCGGAGGCAACAGTGGAATCCAGTACCGAAGTCAAGGATTGGCGGACGGCCGAGCCAAGGGATACCAGGCAGACCT
>JAPOLY010000079.1 GCA_029976805.1 bacterium | reverse complement strand
GGCACTCCGCCATCGTCATGGAATTGATCGATGGCCATGAACTCAACAATGTCAGTGCCGTCCTCGAACCGAAACAACTGGCAAAAATCTTTGTAGAAGTTTCCCGGGCATTGGCCACTGCACACGAAGCGGGCATCCTCCACCGCGATATCAAACCGCAAAATATCGTCGTCACTCCCGCTCATGAGGTGCGAATTCTCGACTTCGGTTTGTCAATCCGGGTAACGGATGTCACTCAGGAAGAGGGCTTCAGCGGAACGGTTGCTTATGCATCCCCTGAACGTCTTCAAGGTGAAGCCTCAACCTCATCTTCTGACATCTATTCCCTGGGTGTCATGCTTCATGAATGCCTCACCGGAAGGCACCCCTTCGCAAAGTTGGGAAAACCACCGACTGTTTCTTCCATTCTTGCTGGCGACCCCGTCATCCCAAGAGAACTGAGACCCGAGATTCCAGCGGACCTGGAGCGGTTGTGCCTCGCATGCCTCTCCTACAAATCGGAAAACAGGCCGAACGCCCAAGAGGTGTACCAGGCTCTGCAAAACATTCTGATCGACCGTCCGATCCAATTGGTATCCGGCCGTGCACAGGATCACGTCATCAACCGGATCGAAGAACACGTCTCGACCATCGAGAAGTGGCAACAACTGGGTATGGTGGAAAATCGGGATCGCGATCAGCTTCGCTGGTATTACCGCAAGATTCTTGAAGGCGACGATATGTGGCCCACGGAGACGCGAAAGATCCAGCCCGGAGAGATCGGACTCTATGCCTGTGTCTGGATAGCGGTCGTTGTCTCCTACCTTTGTGGTGTCTACTACCGGGTAGATATGGGACTGACCTGGTCCTGGCTCCTGCCCCTCGGAATCACTTTTTCACTGGCCAGTGCAGCGTGGGTGGTCGAAGGCACCATACAACACCGGATACGTCCGCTCTTTTTTGGCGGTGCCATTCTCGCTTCGATTCCCTGCATGATCGCGATGCTGACCCGATTTGCCTGGGTCCCGGATGAAAAATCCACCGTAGAACTCTTCGGCTTCGCAGGGATCGCAAACCGCACTCTTTTTCTTTCAGGATTGATCGGGCTGGTCATTTCTGTGATGCGGTTGAATCTCACACAATTCTCATTCTACGCATGGCTTTCTGCAGCACTTCTCGCCTTCACCCACCTGTCTGTTCTGCTGCTGATGGGATTCGTCGAATGGACACAGGGAAACCAGGCTTTGGGAGTTCTGAGCATGGCCATTTCGTGGATGGTCGGTGCCGGATTTGAATCGATGGCGAGACCCCGATTTGCCAGACCCTTTCATTGGACGAGTACTCTCGCCACTGTCTGTGGTTTCTTTTTGTTCGGCATCACACCGTTTCTCGAATGGGTCGGCCTGGATACCGGAGTCAAAAATGTGAATATCGGTTGGTCCATTGCTTTGGGGGGACTGGCACTGACAGGGTTCAGTACTCTCCTGGATCAAAGTCACCGATTGGAGAGACGTCGAATCGCACTCTTCTATGAATGGATCAGCCCCTTCTTTCTGGTTGGCGGTCTCACATTCGCTGCTCAGGAAGCGATCCCCAGAACCTGGATCCCCGATTCCATCAGCAACCTGAGCCTGCTTTTCCTCTTCGGCAGCACCATCTTCTACTCAGTGCTGGCCGCCCGTTACTGGCGAGCCCGATACATGCTCGCAAGCCTCTCGGGGAGCGCTGTCCTGGTATACCTGATTCCCAAATATGAGCTGGTCTCGACCTCCACATTTTTCATTACTGTTGCACTTTTGTCTGTCTTCGTATCATTTGCTTTCTATTGGAAGATGGTCATGTCCAATCAGAGCAAACCTCAGGAAAAGGTTGCTCCCCCATCCCTGAGGGATGACTGATTTATTCACCAAGAGGAACCCCGCATGCCCGCAAGATGGACTCTCTCACTGGTTTTGTTGCTGACCGGTTTTGCGGCTGGCTACCTGGCCGGACTACGCACGGGCGAAAACCCCGAGGATCCATCTCAAAAGGTTAAACCTGTGGATCGTGCAACTGACTCCCAAGAGAAGCTGACCATTGCAAAAAATGGCCCTGTTGAGGTTTCACCGGAAGGCCCGGACAAATCTCAGGAAGTCGAAACCAGTGCATCCGAGGTTGTGGAGAATCTACCCGCCCCCCGGCGAAGCCAGCTTCAGGATTCGTACCTGCTTTTGGAGGAAGAGCAGAATCTGGTCGGAATCGTCGATCTGATACTGGCCTTGATTCACCAAAGAAGATTCCCTGAAGCGGACCAATTGATGGAATCTGCACTCGAAGGGCTCAACGGCGGAAAACTCAACTCCCCTCTGTGGAAAAATTCCTCCAACCCTTCTTTCATGGTCATTCGTTATTGCCAAAGCACAGAGAATCTGCGTTCGGTGATGGAATACGCTCTATATCTGTCGAAGCTGAATACTCTCCCGGAACTGTTGGCAGATTTGCGGGAAGAAGTCTTACTGGGTGAGGCCGCCACCATGTTCCTGGGCCTCAATGACGGCAGTGCTGATGACCTGACGGCTGACCTGATCCCCTATTACCGTGATCGAATCGAAAACTGGGACCGCACCACTTGGACCAACCGATCGGTGATTCACAGCCTGGGACTGATCCCCACAGATGAATCAGCGATTCTGATTGCTGATCTGAAAGACTGGACCTCCAGCAATCTGAAACTGGAGTTGATTCAGGCTCTTGCCAACAACGGGTCATCCATCGCAGTGGAAGTCATGACCACCTGGCTTGCCGAAGAACGAAACCCGCGCTTCAAACTCGCGCTCGAGGACGCCCTGAGGCTGTTGGGGCAGTAATCCTCAATGGAACTTCTGATTATCCGGGCCTGAAGACTTCGGAACCTTTTGATATCAGCGCGGCTGTGCCCTTGGATTACCCGCAATACGAATGATGGCGTCGGCAACTTCTTTGGGGTCGATCATCGCTGGCACTGCAGCCCACCAATTGGTTTTGTCATTTCCAAAGGTCACGATGCCCGCATGTTCTGTTTTGTCGGCGTCCACTTCGGGGTCCAGGTCATAGGCACCCAGCACCCAACGAAGGGTTTCAATCTCATCGAAGTCCCCTGTCAGGTGATACCAACCGGTCCAGTCATTCACGGGATAACGTCGATAGTCGGTCAGAGCTTCCGGGTCATCTTTATCAGAGTCGATCGTGATCGAAAGAAACACGATGTCATCGCCCATACGCTCGCCGAAAAACTTTTGAACCTTCACGAGGTTCTCTGTCACACCGGGTCATATTCCATCACAAGTGGTGTAGAAAAACTGGATCACCACCATGCGATCCTTGACCAGATCTGAATAAAAGCGGTGTTTGTTTCCCTGATGATCGGTCAGGACGGTATCAGGAAACTTGTCGCTGTAGAGGCCTCTCGGATTGGCGTGGGGCTTGGCTCTGGCAGCCTTGTCGACAAACGGAATCTCTTCCGTCGACTCCACCACATCCAACTCATCGACCACAGGTGAGCCGTGACCGGAGGGTGTTTGGCACCCTCCGGTCAAAGCGACACACAAACCCAGAATCAGCAAACGGTATCGAAGATTCACTTCTTCTTCTTCTCTTGCTGTTCCTCCGGCATGGGAGACTCGGGAGTGTCCTGGTTTCCTTCCGGATCCCAGTCTCCGCTGTCTGGCTCACACACGCCGTCGACAACGTCTGTCGGGAATCCCACTCCTTCATCATAAAGGTGTTCATAATCACCAGGGCCGACGATTTCGCCACTGGTGAGAGTCTGCTCGTGGTCGAAGAGCAACCCATTCGGATCGATGCAGCCGGTCGGCATTCCCGATTGCAAGGCCGCCTCTTCGTTGAAGGCGTGGTTTCGAATGCCGTCGTTCATCCCCTCTTCACCCGCTTCGCGAGGATCGAAGGTGAACATCATGCGCATATCCTCGTGCTCAATGATGTGACAGTGGCACACGAAGGGCCCCTTGAAGGTTCTGAGCTTGATGAGACACTCCGCCTCTTGCCCCCCTTCGAGGTTCACCAAGTCCGTATTCCATTTGTAATAAACCGGGAAGTCCGGGTCATCGACCTTGGTATCGTCGATCCGAACGACCTGAATCCCTTCAAGGTGTGCATGCATCGGATGCCACCAGCCTCCACCCTTGTTCTTGAAGATCCAGCGCTCCATCGAATTCAACAACGGTGTCGCATCGGTTCTGCGAGGGCTGTAGTAGCGATCGTTGACCACCCACGCACCATTCTTGCGGCCGACCTCGAAGACTCGAGTCGCCACCACTTCTTCTGCCGGGTAACGGTAGAACTCACGCACCACATCGCCTTCGGACATGGTGAACTCGCCATTCTCCACACCCTCTACTTCCTGAGGCCCTGGCGGATCTCCATCGAGAAGACGGAACTGCAACCACGGACGGCTTTCCTTTTTGGGGCGAATCCCTTTGGGTTTACGACCGTCGGTCTGGTGCATGATGTTTTGCAGGTAGTAGGTATCGACATCCTCCGGCAACTGGCTGAAATCGATAATGACATCGAAGCGCTCACCCGGGCTGATGGTAAAGCTGTCCATGTTGGTGGCTTCGCCAACTTCCCAGGTGTCTTTGCCGATCAAAAGGAACGGCAAACCATCCCTCTGATTCTTGCCGGTCTTGCTGTTCAGGCGCAGATGCAGATAACGTGCATTACAGGCGTTGAGAATACGGAAGCGATACTTCTTGCGATACACCTCCATGTAAGGTTGCACGCGACCGTTGGCCGTAAACACATCTCCCAAATGACCGTTGTGATCAAGGAAGTCGTATTTAAGAGTTCCATCGCTGTTGAAGGCGAAGTCTTTCAACGCAATCACATGATCGAAATCACCGTACATCTTTGGAAGACGACCACTCATCTGGTGATCGATCTCGACATCATCTTCACAGAGATAGAAAGCCGCCAGACCCCGATTCACATTGAAACCGGTCACGTCCATGGCGTGGTCGTGAATCCACATCGTGGTGGGTACATGGCTGACATCGAACTCACCCGCTTCTTCCACGGTTGCGGGAAACGCCACGTCCGGAGTTGCGTTCTGACGAGGTGCGATGTTCGGATAGTAGTAATCGCGCTTCTTCCCCTGAAGGGTGTAGAAGTCCGGGTAACCATCACTGTGCGCGGGTCCATGGTCACCATGAAGGTGAATGGAAGTTTCAACACTGGTCTTGTTGTCGTAACGCAGAACAGTGGGTTCACCATTTCGCGACAGAAAGGTGGGCCCAGGGAAGCTTGGCGAAGTCTCACTGGCTGTTCCCTCGCGGCCCTTGTATGCGAAAACCGGAGTCTTCAGGCCTGGGAAAAACTCCCACTCGCCTTCAACAGCATCGACTTCCCAATACTTCTCGGGAAAACGATCCCAGTCCGGAAGATGAGCAGGGTGATCTGCGTAGTACTCGGGTGCGATTCCGTGATAGACCTCATCGGAACCCAGCACTGCATCCGGAGAGCCTGCAGCAGGGGTCATCTGATCCGCCTTTGGGATCACCGGAGGTTTAAAGAAGGGCTGTGTGAAAGGGGTGTAGCCGAAGTTGGCCGCTTCTGCCTTATTGGAAAATGACAGCGGGGAAGCAGCGCTCAGAGCACCCGCAGTGAGGGCGCCCTTCAGCATCTGACGACGATTCATTTTCATGAAAATCTCCTGACATAATGTCATTGGTGGGTGACTCATAACTGCAAGCCAAGCAGGTACGACATTAATGACAGGTATGGCAGGGACAAGAAAAATCCAAGGGTCTACATGTCGTTATAAAACGACATTTAAACCCTTTAGTCTGCCTTCTTTTCCATCTTCAACTCTGACAACATCTTAAGCAGGTCAGTTCCGTGGGAGCCCAGTTTGACCTTGCGGTCCACTTTTATTAATTTCCCAGACTTGTCGAAGATAAAGGTCACCCTCTTGGCAAAACCCATGAATCCATCCACCCCAAACAACTTGGCCGCCTTGCGATCCGGATCCGCAAGGATGGGGTAGGCGTTACCGAGGGATTCGGCAAATTCCTTTGCCTTGTCTGCATCGTCGGTGGAAACCACGAAGAGCTTGGCCTTGTACTTTGCAATTTCTTTGGCACTGTCACGCAGCGCCTTGCACTGCTTGGTTCAGCCTGGGGTAAAGGTCTTCGGAATCCAGGCGATGATCAGTGCATCCCCTTTTTCTGCAATTTCAGGAAGGTTGTATGTTTTTCCATCCGACGCTTTCAGGGATACCTTTGGAATCGGGTCACCAACCTTGAGACCCTCTTTCTCGTCATCACCACCGAACAGGGATCCAAACATTCCGAACATGATCAAACCTCCAAGGATCAAACCCCACTTTGCAGATTTACGGATTGCCATGGCTCTCCCTTTTCAAAACTGATCTGGTCAATATCAACGATTCCGCAATTTGGCCAACTCTGCCAGTCGTAACACCGAATGATCTGTATCGACGCTTTCCAACTCTTCAAAACTGAACCAGCGAACGTCTTTCGACTCTTCGCTGATTATCGGGGTATTGTCCGGATCAGTCATGACCAAAAACCGAATATCGAGATGATCATGAGCGGGTTCTCCGCCCAATGCTGGAATTCCGTGGATATCAACGTCGATGACCCGGGGATAAATCCATAAATCCTCGATTCCCGACTCTTCGACACACTCTCTCCAGGCGGCGTGGGCGAGATTGCCATCTCCATCGCAATGACCACCAAACTGAAGCCAGCGATCCAACTTCGCATGATGATGCAACATTACTTTTTCACAGGAATGATCTATCACGAGAGCTGAAGCGGTCAGGTGTCCTGGAAAACAAGTTCTCAACAAAATATCCGGCTTGCTGTTACATGCCTCGAGAATTTGCAGACGCTGTTCTTGCTGGGACTTTTCCTCGGGGGAGTAATTTTCAATCCACTCTCTGGCAACACTGGCCGATGAATTGAATGCCAGATTTTCGTTTCCCGGTCCCCAGAGATCCGAACTGGAAGGTGAATCCATCAAAATGGCAGCATGTTTCGCATGACATGCCCGGCGATCTGCGGATTCTCGCGCAGCCTTCGAGAGGAGTAGGCGTACCATTCCTCACCGAAGGGAACGTACACTCTCAAGGGGTGACCTTTGGAGACCAGCTCACCCCTGAGGTTCTCTGTCACGCCGAGAAGCATTTGGAATTCGTACTGTTCTCTGGGGATCTCCAGGCGTTGTATCAGATCGATACTTCCCTCGACGAGTCGCTGGTCATGGGTCGCGATGCCTACCTTGCGAATCCCCCCGCGGAACATTTGTTCGAGGTTTCGCAAAAATGCATCCTGAACTTCCGTGAATCCTTTGTATGCAATCTCTTCGGGCTCGACATAGATGCCCTTGCACAACCGAAGGTACGTCTCGCCTTCTTCCATCAGAGTACGCACATCTTCTTCAGTGGATCTCAGGTATGCCTGAACCACAGTGCCCACCCGGTCAGTCTCCTTGCGCAGCTGGCGATAAATGTTCAGAGTCTTTTGGGTGACCGACGAATCTTCCATGTCGATGCGCACGAAGGAGTCGTGCAGTTCAGCGGTGCGAATCAATTTCTGAAGAATTTCGATGCACAGGGCTTCATCAAATCGCAGAGCCAACATCGACAACTTGACAGAAATGTTGGCGTCGAGGGATTGGCGGTCGATCTCCGCCAGCGCATCCTGATAAAGGGCTTCTCCACTCAGAGCCTGTTCCCGGGAGGTGGAATCTTCTCCCAACACATCGAGGGTGGCACTCATACCCTGATCATTCAGATTGCCAACACACTCCAGAGCGTCCTTGAGGGTCGTTCCGGCGATGTACCGCCGAGAGATCTTCCACACGAGAGACTTGGGGACCAGAGGCAGCAGTGAAACGATCGCTTTGTTGATCACAACATCCCTTCGCTGAAGACTTGATCTGTCTGCTCGATCAAGTCTTCGCTATCATATCCTGAACCCCTGCGCAGTGCAGTCGATCAACCGGAATCAGCCGAGATGGAATCGTGACCCCCATGCCCCCTGAACCCTCCAGCTCCTCCTCCAACCTCTCCCCCGGCAGGCCCACAGCGGCACTGGCCTTCGTGGTCGGCTGGCTCACCTTCCGGGGGTTGGCCTGGTGGAGCACCGGTTTGGGTTGGCTGGAATCTCCACTCCTGCTCTCCACTCCCCTGTTGGATGGACTGGTCGGCTTCATGTGCCTGGCCCTCGCCCGTCAACTGTGGGTCGGCACTGCTGGGAGCCTGCCCCCCACACTCCTGATCCTCATGATGCACGCAACTCTTTACGCCTATTTGCTGGTGTATTTGCGACCAGAGTTATGGACCACCCTCGACCTCTGGACCAGAACCCAGGTCCTGATTGAATGCTCGACTGCTGCAGGGTTGGCCCTGCTATTGTGCGTCAAAAGACCCCTGCGATGGGAATCAGACGTATCCAACTGAAACAACACTCGCCAGTTTCTGCGGTTAAAATAGGGTTATTGGGAAGTCGTACTTCCTGCCCTTTTTCAACAGGCGAAATGATGAACCGGTTTTCATTCCACTCTCTGTTTTTGATGCTGTTCAGTGTGTCGGGATTCACTCCGCACATGGGAGCCCAAACATTGGAAACTGTGGATGCAGGCCGGGGTGCGGTGACGGTTCAGGTCTCCGATAATTATGTTCCCGGAGAAGCGGCTCCACTCTTGCTCCTCCTCCATGGCAGAGCCTGGGATGGCGACTCGATGGAAGGCCTCTTTGAGCTGACTCAGGAGGCCAACAATCGGGGGTACATTTACTGTTACCCCGACGGCCTCGCCACCTTCACCGGAGTACGCTATTGGAATGCCACCAACGCCTGCTGTTGTGAGGGCTTCCCCTTCACCTCCTGTGAAGATGATGTCGGATATCTGACCAACCTGATCGCAGTCCTTGCCGACACCTACTCCATCGATCCCACACGGATTCACCTGATCGGACACTCCAACGGCGGATTCATGGCACACCGCATGGCTTGCGAAAGATCGGATCTGATTACCTCCATCATCAGCGTTTCCGGCATGACTTGGAGTGACCCGGCAAACTGCAATCCAACAGAGCCGGTTCCGGTACTTCAGGTACACGGCACCATCGATCCCATCATCTTCTATGGAGGCGGGATTCTGGGAGCAGGTGTTTATCCCAGTGCTCAGGATACCTGCGAAACTTGGGCCAGCCTCAACGGCTGCTCTGCCACACCGACAACCCTTGCGAATCTGGATCTGACCTCCGCCTCGGGTGCGGAAACAGAAGTGTTGCGCTGGGGGGACAACTGCAGTGGGCAAGGAACGGTGGAGTTGTGGTCGATGAGTGGCACAGGCCACCTGCCCAACTTCAACAACACCTGGCGCACCATGATCTTTGACTTCATGGAGACTGCCGCCACGCCACCCGTGTTGTTCACTCGGGGTGACAGCAACGGGGATCAATCGATCAATATTTCAGATGTGGTGACCACCCTCAATTATCTCTTCGGTGGCGGACCGCTCGATTGTCTTGAGGCGGCAAACTCAAATGGAGATGGCAGCCTTGATCTGTCGGATGGGATTTATCTTCTCTTGCACCTGTTTGCCGGGGGCACCGCTCCACCCGCTCCTCACCCCGATTGTGGGCAGGGTCCAACCTTTGTCGACTGTGCTTCGACACTGTGTCCATGAGGGCGTTGTCCCTGAAGGCTCTGTCACTGATCTATTTCAAAGATCAGAGCGTGATTTCGACGGCATACTTGGCGGGCTTGTCTCCGGTGATTTCCGGAATGCCGATCCCCGCCGCCAGTGCACCGAGAAAGAACAGGGCGCGTGCTTCAGAGGGAATGTCCTGGGTCCATTGACTGGCATGGGAATCACGATTGACGAGTTTTCTCATCGCTTCAATGGGCAGCTCCAGTAGCGGCTCCCTCTTCAGCAGAGTTTGGGTGACCTCATGGGGTTGAGCCTTTTTGGCCGTGCCCTGATCCCGTTCATCGCGAACTCGAATCACCCAATCCTCTTTTGCGAGGAAATCGACGAGGTCTGCCATATCGGGGGTGGGGCCCAGGGGATCGCTCCCCGAATTGGATTTCCAGGTCGCTGAAAACATCAAACCGGCCCCGAACAGAATTTGCGCCCAATCCCCTTCACGAAGTTGCTGAAGGAATTGGTAAGGGTCATCGGTGGACAACTCATCCGGATCGATCCCGTTTTGCTGGCAGATTTTTTCGAGAATCAGATCGAAGACCGGTGCGCGGTCAGCCAGAACTCTTCCTGATCCCAGACCTGAATCGCAGGCAAACCACTCCCAGAGATTGCGAATTCGATCCTGGCCCAAACGC
>JAPOLY010000101.1 GCA_029976805.1 bacterium | reverse complement strand
GCGGGATTCTGTTGAACCACCGGCTTCTGTTGAATCGCAGGAAGAGTCCAGGGCCAACGAGGGTGGAATGAGTCGGGCACAGGCTGCGCTGGAAGCTCTTCAGCAGAAATCAGCCAAGGCTTCAGTCGCTGTTGGGGATTCCTCCGCTGCCACTGCGACTCTGGAGGCAGAAGAAGCGAAAACGGGGGGCACTGGCTCTGACTCAGCATGGGAAGAACTCAAGGAGGAGATTTCAAGAGTGTCCTCCCTGGCTGCCCGACATCTCGCCAATGATGGGGTCTTGCAGAATCAGGGTGAAAAACAGGTTCTGATCGTCAGTGAGTCCCTGGAGAAGGTGCTTGAATCTCCAGAAATCCAATCGGCTTTCAAAAAGTGGGGCAAAACGTATGGGGCCTTGTCTGTTGTTCAGGGTGACCGCCCTGTTACTGCAGAGAGCGATTCTGAAATCGCCGGGGAGTCCTCAACTATTGAAGCTCCGCAGGTGATTCGCGACGCGGAAGAGATCTTCCGGGCGAAGGCGCACCGAAAACAGAGTTGAACGAAACATTTTGAACCATCCCGCAGCAAGTCATTTACGAAGGAGTCACGATGGTCGGTGGTGATCTGGGCGGTCTTTTTCAGCAAGCCCAAAAAATGCAAAAGGAACTGAAAGCAGTTCAGGAAGACCTCAAGCAGAGAACAGTTTCCGGTGAATCGGGGAGCGGTCTTGTCAAAGTCTATGCCAGTGGAGCTCAAGAAGTCATGAAGATTGAAATCGATCCGTCAGCGGTCGATCCCGAAGATACGGAAATGCTCGAGGATCTTGTATTGGTCGCTGTCCAACAGGCGTTGGAGAAAGCCAAGGAATTGGCCGACTCTGAAACGTCGCGTGTGACCGGGGGCATGAACCTTCCGGGAATGATGTAGAACCATGGCAGAAGACGTGATTCTGGGCGAATTGATCAGTGCTTTTTCCAAACTTCCAGGTATTGGAGCAAAGAGTGCTGAGCGTCTTGCCTACCACATTCTCAAAGTTTCACGATCAGAGGCGATCGAACTGGCTGAAGCGATTCGAAAGGTCAAGGATGACCTGCGTCGTTGCTCTGAATGCCTGAATATCTGCGAACGAGAACTCTGCGAAATCTGTGAAGATGATTCCCGCGATCCGGAGACGATTCTGGTCGTCGAACAACCGAAGGATTTACGCGCGATCGAAGCCAGTGGGGCCTATCGCGGAAAATACCATGTCCTGGGAGCGACCTTTTCTCCGATGGATGAGAGAGGACCAGAGCATCTCTCACTGGACCGCTTGCTTGAGCGGTGTAGTCAGGATTCTGTGAGTGAAGTGATTTTGGCTCTCAACCCGGATTTTGAGGGAGATGGGACCAATCTGTTGATCACAGAAAGTCTGGCCGATTATTCGGTCAAGGTGACACGTTTGGCCAGGGGACTGCCCAGTGGCGGTCAGATCGAATACATGAATCAGAGCATTTTACGGGATGCTGTCGAAGGGCGCGGGCAGTTCGGGCAAATCGAACCGACGGCATAAATCCTGACGGTATTGAAGACAACTCAGGTGCTGACTGAGGATTTTCATACGGAGGCCTTTTGGGAAGATACAACTTTTTTTGGCTACTGATTTTCGTATGTGTTTTACCCGGGAAATCAGATGCACAGGTCAACAACATCTCTTTCGACCTTCGAATTCCGGAAACTCAAAATGCCATTGAAGTCCGTGCCGAAGGCATCAATTGTTCGAGCAATGACTGGAATGTTCTCCGAGACAGCCTCACCTGTTATCCGCTGATAGTTTCTCTGAGCAATCCCTTGAATCGCGAAGCCACGATCGAGTTATCCTTCTCGGAAGTGGCCTATAGAAGTGGGGGATGGTCGGGAAGCGTGAGTTTTGAGACAGCGATCAATGTCCCTGCAAAATCAACGGCCTCCCGGCTGATCGGTATTCCCCTGTCAATGGTTCCTGTTTTCAAAGCTCAGGGACGACACGAAGGGCGGATGAATTCAGAACGACTTGTGATCAGTGCCAAATCCTCCAGCAATGGCAGAGAGATCAACGGTAAGGGGTTTTTGGATTTTAATATTCCAAACTATTGGGGAGGGAGCAGTTACACCTGGGACAGGGTGACCAAAGAAGCGGAAGGGGTCCGAACCCTGATCGTCAGTCCTGTCAATTTCGCAGCCAAAAAGGAAATGCGAGAGCTGAAGGACAAATTCAAAGTCTTCCAGTCCTGGTCTGTGGAGATATTACCCCAAACTTCAAGACCCCTGGCTGCTCTTCAGAGACTGGTATTGTTTGGTGTCGACCCGAAAGACCTCACCAAGGGTCAAAGAGATGCCATCGACCACGCTGTCAGTGGTGGGCTCGATGTCTATCTGATCTCTACTTCGAGTGGAGAAGGAGCGGATTGGATCCGAGAGTGGTCCGACTCATCGCAGGGATTGGTCCCTCGTGTCGAAAGACAGGGCTTTGGCTCTTGGATTGCTTACAACCCCGGTGAAGAAATTTCCGCAATCTATCCCCCTGATCAAATCACGACCCGTTATGCAAGTCGCAGAAACCTCGCAAAACTGGGAGTGACTTATCTGGATAAGCAACTCAGACCCGGGGATCCCAGCGACCTGACGCTGTTTCTCATGGCTGGATATGTACTCTTGTTGGTTCCGGGCGTCTTTTTCTCGCTCAAGAAACGAAAAAAATCCAACGCTTTGCTTTGGCTTATCCCTGCAATTTTTGTGGGTTCCGTCGTGCTCGTTACCATGATTGGCTTTTTTCACTATGGAGTGATGGAAAAAACCGGCGTGATTGCAGGAGTCGTTCAGGCCAGTGGGGGTGACCAAACCCGTGGTCTTCAATTGATTGAAGGCCGGTTTGATCCCCATGGATCAAAGTGGGAGAGAACGCTGGCGGCCAACGAAGACCTGATTCTGGATTTGAATGTCATCCAGGGCTTCGCTTCAATCAGGCTGATTGAAAATGCTGACGGTACCATGAATGAAATTTGTGAAACGTATCCACGAAGTTTGAATTTTCGTGTGCGCTGCCTGCCTGTTAATCAGGAGATACAGTTGGCAAAGCCAGAAATGGTTTGGCCGGCAAATAGCCTGCGATTGCCGGTTCATTCCCACAGTGCTGCTCCTTTTGGGCCGTCTGATGTTGCTGTGAATAACAGGATCGCTGACATCACAGACATCGAGGTTCTGGATCGATTCGGAATCGAACCAGAGCTCCAATTCATCGGATTGCAGGAGGAATAAGAATGTCTCTCTCCGGCGCTATCCTCCAGGTTCGCAATCTTTCGGTCAGCTTTGGAAAGATCAAAGCCGTCAATAACGTTAATTTTGATGTTGAGCGTGGTGTGATTCACGGCTTCATCGGCCCGAATGGTGCCGGAAAGACCACGACCATTCGTGTGATTTCAACACTTCAAGTTCCGGATGAAGGTGGAGTTTGGGTGAATGGTCAAAACGTCCTGACCCAACCCGATTCAATACGGATGAATCTGGGCTACATGCCTGATCACGTGGGGGTTTATGCAGGATTGAGTGTGCATGAGTACCTTGAATTCTTCGCCATGACCCGACGAATCTATGGGGCCAAAAAAGCTTCGGTAATTGCCGACGTGGTGGAACTGACGGATCTCGGAGATCTTCTGGATCGGGAAGTGGAATCACTTTCAAAGGGAATGAGGCAGCGAATGTGCCTCGCTCAGACATTGCTTCATGAGCCCGATCTTTTGATCCTGGATGAGCCTGCGAGTGGCCTGGATCCGCGAGCACGCATCGAATTCCGGGATTTGATATTGGAACTTCGTCGTCTTGGAAAAACGGTCTTTCTGTCGAGTCACATATTGTCGGAGTTATCTCCGATCTGTGACTCTGTCAGCATTATCGAAAAGGGCAGAGTTGTTGCTCATGGGTCGATTGACGAAATCCAGACGCTCATGAGTCAGGGGAAAACTTCCTTCGACGTCACTCTGCTCAAGGATCCGGGAAATGAACTGGAGCCTTTGCTCAGTCAGCTTCCCGGTTTCATGCTGGTCATGATACAGGGGAAAAAGTTTCGGTTTGAATGGACCGGAGATGTTGAAGAGGTGTCCAAAGTTTGGGAACTGCTCTCAACCAATGGGTTTGTCATATCCGGAATCAGTAAAAAAGAAGACAATTTGGAGAATATTTTCATGTCTCTGACGACTGGAGAAGTCCAGTGAACCAATCAATACTCTTCAGATTTTTGGGTTTACCCATGATCCAGAAAGATCTTTTTCTGGCGATGAAAAGGACTTCATGGATGGTGATTCAGATCATCTATCTGGTCATCGTCGGGTTTGTTCTTTCCTTGAATATCCTTGATTGGAAGGCGACCAATTCTCGTCCGGATGCCTTATGGAGTACTGTCAGCACGACCGAATTGGTCTATGTCTATCTGTTCATGCAAACGCTGGCTCTCTGTGTGATCTTTCCATTTCTCGCCGGAAGTACCATCTCCCGGGAGCGGTCGGAAAAAACC
This sequence comes from bacterium, assembly GCA_029976805.1. Lineage (GTDB taxonomy): Bacteria > Planctomycetota > UBA8108 > UBA1146 > UBA1146 > UBA12191. Next base: position 2,354 of record JAPOLY010000101.1, on the reverse strand, counting down.
TGGGCTCTTTTGCGAACCACTTCGATGACACCTGGAGAGTTGATCCGGGGGAAATTTTTCGCCCTTTTGAGTCAAGGGGTCTTCATTCTTCTGATCAGTGCGCCGCTACTCGTGATGATGACACTGCTGGGTGGAGTCGCCCTGGAGAATCTCCTTCTGGAGTATCTGGTTCATGTTGTCGTGATTGCCTGGATCAGTGCGGTGGGAGTGCTGAGCTCAGCGATTACGAAAAAAGGGGCTGCCTCGTATATTTCTACGCCCCTCTTCTTTTTCTTCCCCATGCTTGCCGCTTTGAATGGCGCAGGATTTACATATCTCAGTGAAAAGAAAACCATCACGAGCCAATTGATCAATTTTCATGCGTCTGAACCTAAAGCTTTTTATCTGACGATTTCTGTCATCTTTATCAGTGGTCTTGGTTCATTGTTGGGGGCGATTCATCTGACTTCACCGAAGAATTCGGTACGCAGCCTGCCGACCAGAATCGGCATTTTTATGTTGTATGGTTACGCTGCGATCTGGTTCTTTGTATACGCCCCTTCTTTGCTGAACATGGGTGGAGACAGGGATTTTCTGATTCTGGCGTTTTTTGCAGGGATATTGTTGGTTCCGCTTTTGAGAATTGCGGGAGCGGGTCCCGAGGTTCCACTGGGTATTCGACAGTTGGGTAGAGACAAACCCATTGCGTCCAGATTGCTGGTGTTGTTTACGCCAGGAGGAATTCGAAACCTGTTGTTTTGCGTGTTGATCATTCTGTTGTTCATACCAGCGGGGATGGTTGAGGTCGGGGGGACTCTCAATGACCCCAATATAGATCTTGTCACTGCAACAGCGGGAGTTGATTTTCTTCGAGATCTCTACTTCTCAGTACTCTTCTGGCTTGCTTCCTTGATGGCATTGGCCTGGTTTTTGGGGCAGTGCGGTTGCGGCAGCATCTTGAGTGCTTCTCTGGCGTTTACGACTCACTTGGTTGCCGTCCTTGTTTTGACGGTTCTCAAGATGCGTTGGGGAATCCAGGGCTGGCCCGCGTATGAGCCTGGTCTGGGGATGATATCAACACCCTTCAATCTGATTCAAACAAGCGGATCATACGGGGCAATCAACTTCCAGCGGGGGTTCCCGTCATATTTTGAGGCAGGAGCCGTGCGTGTGGATACGATTTTCAATATCGCAACATTCGTACTTTTCACAGTTCTCGGCTGTGGTGTTTCTCTTGTCAAAAAGATGCCCTTGATTGCTGTTTACTCAGGCGATGATGGGAAGTTATTGCTGGATCTTCCTGATACCGCTCCGGTGCTGGATGATAGCGGAATTGAAATCGATCCCAGCGGTGCTGACGATTCTGAATCTGGGTCCGATAGTCAAGTTGAAACAAGCAAGGACGAGGCATGATGCAGTTTTCCCGGTTGAGCTTCTTAAGTGGTTTCTTCGTGATCCTCCTTTTTGTTTCGGGGTCTGTTTTTGCTGCCGATATCATCGTTCTCAAGAGTGGTCGTACGATTACGGGCAAAATTCTCAGCCGATCTGACAAGACATTGGAAGTTGAAATGACAGTGGGCAAGTCCACTGCAACGATCACCATTCAGGTTTCAGATATCGAAAGAATCGAAAAGGGTGAGAACAAGGATGTTGAGTTTCGCAAGCGTTGGAGTGCGCTCAAGCCCAATGATCTCCCCGGTCATGAATCGCTTCTGAAATGGTGTGAGGACAACAGCCTTTCCATTCAGGCTGCCCAAGTGCGTAAAAAGATCGATTCTGTCAAATTGTTGTTGCTGAAGGAAAAGTACCCAGATCTGTGGTGCAGGCCATGTGAAGCCAGCGGCAAGCTTTCGTGTCAGGGCTGTGAGGGCAAGGGAGTCAAAGTCGATCCCTGTCAACGCTGCGCGGGTAGTGGCGAAATCGGCTGCAGGGCCTGTTCCAGAAAAAAGCAGGGAAGCCTGGATTGCCGTCGGTGTGGAGGAGCCGGGGTTTATGAACGATTCGACCCTTCTAAGGGGCGAAAGGTGAAAACCCGGTGCAGCACCTGCAGTGGTAAGGGAAAAATTGAATGCCCGACCTGTTCAGGAAAACAGAAATCCAAATGCGACGACTGTAAGGGTGAGGGCGGAAAAAAGGTGTCGTGTGGGACCTGCGACGGGCAGCGACACAGTTACTGCAAACTGTGCGAAGGGTCCGGGGTGAAAGGCAATCCGGAGAAAAAAGTGTTGCCGAAACCGGGTGAGACCAAGGGAAACACCGACGAAGACGGGAAGAGTGACGAAAAGCCGAAAAAGAAGCCGGTCATCAAGAAGAACACATTCGGATAATCAAGGCTTCCTGCCGGCAATACAGTGTGGATTCAGTCTTCTTTTTGG
>JAPOLY010000114.1 GCA_029976805.1 bacterium | reverse complement strand
GATCAACCGGGAGCCTGGGAAAAGGTTCTCGATAGCCTGCTCGCATCACCCCGCTTCGGTGAACACTGGGGTCGCACCTGGCTCGACGCCGCCCGCTACGCCGATACCCATGGACTGCACCTCGACAACTACCGCGAGATGTGGCCCTATCGCGACCGCGTCATCGAACTCTTCAATGCCAACACCCCTTATGACGAATTTGTCATCGGCCAGTTGGCGGGGGACCTGCTGCCGGAATCGACTTTGCAGGATCAGGTCTCCAGCGGTTTCGTCCGCGCCCACCCGACCACCAGCGAGGGCGGGGCCATCAACGATGAATACCGCATGATCTATTCGGTCGATCGCACCAACACCTTCGGCACCGTCTTCCTCGGCTTGACCCTCGGCTGTGCCCAGTGCCATGACCACAAGTTTGATCCGGTTTCCCAGGAGGAGTACTTCGGTCTCTACAGCTTCTTCAACAACACCGCCGAGGCGGAGATGGATGGCAATGCCAAGGCCCATCCGCCGGTGGTTTCGGTACCATCGGACCAGCAGCAGCAACATCAGGCCGAACTGGAAACCCAACTCGCTTCACTGGAAGAACAGAAATCCGAGCCCAATGCAGAGATGGATCAAGCTCAAGCGGCTTACGAAGCGTCATGGCTCTCAGACTCCGATCGCTGGACTGCCGTCGATCCGCAGAGTGCCACCACCACTGGTGGAGCCACCTTCGAAAGACTCGATGACGGTTCCCTCCTCGCCGTCGGCAACAATCCCGATCAGGACACCTACACTTTTTCGATGATCGTCGAAGGCGGTCGCTACCGGGCACTGCGTCTCGAGGGTCTCCTCGATGATTCACTTCCGGGGAAAGGTCCAGGCCGCTCCGGAAACAGCAACATCGTCCTCACCGAAATCGAGGGAGAAGCCGTTGCCGTGAACGACACGGGAGAAGTCACCGGCGAACCGATAAAGATTGCATGGAAACACGCTTATGCGGATCACCAGCAACCGAACTGGCCCGTCAGTGCCGCCATCGATGGCAACATCTCTCTCGATGACGGTTGGGCGGTGGAAGGCTTCAATCGCAAGGAACGCCGACTCGCCATCTTTGCCAGTGACGACCCCTGGGGAACGGAAGGCCCCGTGCAGGTTACCTTCCAGTTGCACTTTGGCAGTCGCTATACCGGGCATGCCCTGGGCCGTGTGCGTCTGGCCATCGCCGACGACTTCATGCCCGATTCCGAAGATCGGATCTGGGGCGATGACGAAGTCCCCGCTTCCGGAATGGTCGTCAATGACGGTCCCGAAGTGGACTGGGATTGGGTCGAGGGACCTGAACACCGCATCCATTCCGGAACTCGCAGCCGTCTGCAGCAGACCGATGCGGATCGCATCATTCAGCACTACTTCGTTCACGTTCGTGAACCGCGATTGATGCGTCAGGGAGATCAACTCTACGCATGGGTATATCTCGACGCAGACACTCCCCCGCAAACGGTGATGCTACAGGTCAATCTCAACGGCTCATGGGAACACCGCGGCTTCTGGGGAGAGGATCGGATCACGTATGGGGGAACCGGGGTCGACACTCCCGGCCATCGTCCTCTGGGTGAACTGCCTCCTACCGGTGAGTGGGTCCGCCTCGTCCTCGATCTGGAAAAGGTCGGCCTCAAGGCGGGGGACAAAATCAACGGGATCGCCTTCACCCAGTTCGGCGGCAAGGTCTATTGGGATGACTTTGGCCTCCGAGGCTTCGGAGATGCCCTCGAATGGGAGTCCCTCCTCACCGGTCCCGTGCCCGCCGACGATGAAAGAAGCCTGACCCTTCGCCGCGACTTCTTCCGCTCGCGCCACAGTCCCGAGTACGGGGTTCTTCTTGGTGAGATCGAATCCCGTCGCACCGAACTGGATCAGCTGAAGGGTCAGATTCCGACGACTCTGGTCGCGGCGGAACGAATGGAGATGCGTTCAACCCGTCTGCTCAAACGGGGTCAGTACGACCAGCCCACGGGAGAAGCCATCCCGCCATCGGTTCCCGCTTTCCTGCCACCGCTTCCAGAGGGTGAAACGGCGAACCGACTCGGTCTCGCTCGCTGGCTCGTCGATCCGCAGCACCCACTCTTCTCACGGGTGACCGTCAATCGCATCTGGCAGCAGCTCTTTGGCACCGGTCTCGTCGGTACCTCCGAGGACTTCGGACTGCAGGGAGAATGGCCCAGTCACCCGGAACTGCTCGACCACCTCGCCCGCGATTTCATCGCCCGCGACTGGAACCTGAAACAGTTCATTCGTTCGCTCATGACCACCGAGACCTATCGAATGCAGACCCGGACCGAGTCCAGAGTCCGTGATGAAGATCCGCGTAACCGACTCCTCGGTCGTGGCTCCCGCTTCCGCCTCGATGCGGAAGTGATCCGCGATCAGGCCCTCTTCCTCTCTGGTCTGCTCGTGGAAAAAATGGGCGGCCCAGGAGTCAAGCCCTACCAGCCGGAAGGTCTGTGGAAAGCGGTCGGCTACGTTGACAGCAACACCGTCAACTTTGTCCGTGACTCCGGTGAAAATCTTTACCGCCGCAGTGTGTACACCTTCTGGAAACGAACCAGTCCTCCGCCCTATCTGGCCATCTTTGATGCGCCGAACCGGGAAACCTGCGTCGTCAAACGGGAGCGGACCAACACGCCGATGCAGGCACTGGTATTGATGAATGATGTGCAATATCTGGAAGCAGCCCGCATCTGGGCCCGCAACCTGCTGAATGATTCCGCAACTCTCGATGATACGGCACGCATCACGCGCCTATGGCGAATGGCCACCTCCCGACATCCCTCCGCCGAAGAGCTCGGGGAATTACAGGCTTACCTGCGGATGATGCGGTCAACCTGGGAGAGCGATCCGCAACAGGCGGAAGAGTTGCTCTCTGTCGGCGAAATGGAACGGGACATGGAGCTGGAAGCGGGCGAACACGCCGCATGGATGATGCTGTGCCACCTGATTCTGAACCTCGATGAAGTCGTGACGAAAGGCTGAGCGATGGACCCTGAACTGGAAATCAACATTCAGGAAACCCGGCGCCAGTTCTTTGGCCGCTCCCTCGCCACAGTGGGTTCGACCCTCGGTCTCGCAGCCCTCTCCGGTCTCGAAGGATCACCACTTCTCGGCGGTGATGTCCCATCCGCAGACCTGACTTCTTTGGGAAGACCGGGCAGCCTGCTGCAACCGCATCACCCGCCGAAGATCAAACGGGTCATCTCCCTCTTCATGTCGGGGGCTCCTTCGCAGATGGACCTCTTCGATCACAAACCGAAGATGAACGATCTCTTCGACAAGGATCTGCCCGAATCGATCATCGATGGCCAACGGCTGACGACGATGACCAGTGGTCAGGCTCGTTTTCCGGTGGCACCGAGTCGCTTCGAATTTGACCGTTACGGCCCGTCCGGGGCAGAAATCAGCGAGCTGCTCCCGCACACCGCCGGCATCGCTGATCGCATCACCATCATCAAATCGATGTTCACCGAAGCGATCAATCACGACCCGGCGATGACCTTCATGCAGACTGGCAGTCAACAACCGGGCCGACCAAGTCTCGGTTCCTGGCTCAACTACGGCCTCGGTTCGATGAACTCAAGTCTGCCTGCCTTCATGGTCATGCAGGCCACATGGACCGGACGCCGTTCTGCACAAGCACTCTTCGAACGGCTTTGGGGTGCGGGCATGTTGCCTTCCGAATATCAGGGGGTTTCCCTGCGCTCCATCGGTGATCCGGTTCTCTATCTTTCCGATCCTCCAGGAGTGGAGCGCACCACACGCCGGCAGATGCTCGACTCCCTCGCCCGTCTCAATGGCAAGGTGGTCGATGCCATCGGCGACCCGGAAACGGTGGCACGCATCGCCCAGTACGAGATGGCCTACCGGATGCAGACCTCCGTACCGGAGTTGGTCGACACCAAAGATGAACCGGAACACGTCAAACAGATGTACGGACCCGACGTCGACAAGCCGGGCACCTTTGCTTCCTGCTGTCTCCTCGCCCGTCGCATGATCGAACGGGATGTCCGCTTCGTGCAGATCTATCACCGCGGCTGGGACCAGCACGAACTGTTGCCGGAAACGATCCGTCGCCAGTGCGCCGATGTGGATCAGCCGAGTGCGGCCCTGATCCGTGATCTGGAACAGCGGGGTCTCCTCGATGACACCCTCGTCATTTGGGGGGGCGAGTTTGGCCGCACCATTTACTGTCAGGGCCCGCTGACGATGGAGAACTACGGCCGCGATCACCACCCCCGCTGTTTCAGCATGTGGCTCGCCGGCGGTGGTATCAAACAGGGCTACGTCCACGGCGAAACCGACGACTTCTCCTACAACATCACCCGTGATCCGGTCCACGTGCACGACCTCAATGCGACCATCCTCCACCTCCTCGGCATCGACCATGAAAGACTGGTCTACCCCTATCAGGGCCGGGATTTCCGCCTCACCGATGTCCACGGAAACCTGGTCAAAGACATCCTTGTCTGAGTCAGGTCGAATTCACTTTTTCCGCCCCCGTGGTAATTTGGGGGCGTGACAGGGAGAGCCCTGCCCGTGACACCCAGCGGAAAGTGATCCTGACCGATGAAAACCCGAACCCGCAGAGGCCAGCACCATCTGGAGCACCGCATTCACCCGGTTCCCCACTGGCGACTGACACCCGCTTCCGGAGAGATTCATTCCGAGATCCTCATCGTCCACGGACTCGGTGAGCACGCCGGTCGAATGATGCCCCTCGCTTCCGATCTGGCAGACAGGGGTTTCGCCTGCCGATTGCCGGACCTCCCTGGACACGGTGGCGATGGCAGTGATGCCCATCACCAACTGATGCGTTGCTATCTCGACGGTGCCGATGCATCCCAGACCCTGAAGATGATCGGGGAGATGGACGCGACCGATCGTCAGCATCTCGAATCGGTTCGTCAAAATCGAACCCGCGAACTCAACAGCACCTGCTTCGATTCCATCATCGAAGCGGTGGAGCGCTGCTTCCTGTGGAGTGGTGGAGACGGCAATGAATCGCGTCGCCCCCATTTCATCTGGGCCCACAGCATGGGTGGCCTGGCCGCCATCCGGGCATTGGAAAAAATCGACCGTGATATGGCCAGCGCCCCGAAGGGTCTGGTGCTCACTGCTCCTGCCCTCGCAACGCCGCCCTTTGCCGACGATCTTCTTTCACGCCTCGCCTCTGCGAAGGCGTACTTCATGTCGACCTTCCCGCCGCTGAAACCACTGGCATTCCTGCAGCGATT
>JAPOLY010000086.1 GCA_029976805.1 bacterium | reverse complement strand
GGTTTCTCGGTGATCTTTTCCAGATCGTAGCCGCGATTTGCGGGCGCGGGCTCTGCCATCTTCAGCAGGGCGGCGATGATCTCCTCGGGAGTGCGGCCTTCCGGCTGCTCCAGCAGGAAACGCGCATAAGACTTCTGCTTTTCGTTGCCCTCATCCGGTTCGGCGAGTTGGGCGTGAAGATCTCTGCGGAAAAGTTTGGTGTGGCGCTTTTCAATCTGGGCCCGGCTCGGGATCGGTTGCCACTGGGGCTCGACTCCCGCCTGGGAAAGAACCCGACGCACTCTTCCCTGCAGGTGCAGCGGCACCATGAGGATGCTGCGTCCCTTTTGGCCAGCACGGCCGGTGCGGCCACTGCGGTGGGTGTAGTTTTCGACGTCGGTGGGAATGTCCGCATGGATGACCATGCCGATTCCCGGGATGTCGATGCCGCGGGCAGCCACATCGGTGGCGATGAGGATCTTCTGTTCGCCGTGACGGAACGCATTGAGAGTGCGGGTCCGCTGTGCCTGGGTCAGTTCACCACTGAAGGGTGCGGCGGGCAGTCCCTTGGCGGAGAGACGCTCCGTCAGATCTGCCGCATCGACCCGGCGACGCACAAAGATCAGGACCCGTTCCCCTTCGGAGTGCAGCAGCACGTTGACGAGGGCCCGTTCCAGTTCACGGGGGCGGATCAGATGGGCGATGTGCTGAATGTCGGCGTTGGCTTCCCCGAGTCGGGTGCCTTCGACGATCAGCGGATTCTTCTGAAAACCATCGGCGAGTTTCTGCACCGCCTGCGGGAAGGTGGCGGAGACCAGATGGCTGTAGCGATCTTGCGGCAGGTTTTCGAGGATGGCTTCCAGCTCTTCACGGAATCCCATGTCGAGCATCTGGTCCGCTTCGTCGAGGACCACCTGGCGAATGGAACTGCAGCGCAGGTTACCGGTGCGAATGTGATCGAGCAGACGGCCGGGAGTACCGACCAGCACTGCGGGCGATTTTTTCAGGGCGCGCTTTTCACGGACCGGGTCGGATCCGCCGGTGACCACCTCGACGGTGACTCCGGGGACTTTGGCCAGCAGCCAGCGCAGTTCCTCGGCGACTTGCACCGCCAGTTCACGGGTGGGGGTGATCAGCAAGGCTCGGGGGCCTTCCGCCTTCGGCTGCGGTTCACCGCTGTCCGTCTCGGGGAGCAGATCACAGGCGAGGCGAAGTCCAAGGGCGAGAGTTTTGCCCGATCCGGTCTGAGAAGAGATCCGCAGGTTGCGACCTTCTCCCTCAGCGGAGAGCACTGCTTCCTGTACGGCGGTCAGTTTTTCAAAACCGCGGGCCTCGATGGCCGCACGCAAAGGGGCCGGAACCTGGGCAAAGGGGTCGATCGTTTCCATCACTGTCTCTCACGTTAAACGTCACCGGATCCCCTGTTGCCGATACCGGAGCGGAACGTCCCGGCGGGTGGCGAGGCGGTTTCAGCAGGAAACCGTTCCCAACACAAAGGTCACTGATATAAACCTTAACTTTTTCGGATGGATTTGTCCCGGTTACCGGGAAGATTGGCGAGATTCTTCGGGAGATTACACCGCTGATACAGGGGGACTTGTCAGGTTCTGCCCTCCTGACAGGGATATCCGGAGAATCTCCGATGTGCTGCCGGGAGAAATAAATAAGACGAAAATCTGAAAACGGAGGGTGCAGGAGCCTTCGGAGGTCGCTGAAGAGCCTGACATCCGCTAGACGAGCTTGCCCTCACTATCGCGGAAACCGCCGGTGACGAGCATCACAGAATCGATCAGCACCCAGATCCCCAGACCCCCAAAGGTCAGGATCATCAGAATGGCAGTCACATATTTTCCTGTGTAGAAGCGGTGGGCACCGAGCAAGCCGAGGAATGCACAGAGCAAAAAAGCAGGAACGAAAGCACTGTCACTGTCTGGATTGATCTGCTGGTTACGACTGATCACCCGGCCTTCGGAATCGGTAAATCCGTCGGTGATGACGATGATGTAATCGATCAGGGCCCAGATGCCGAAGCCACCCAAAGTCAGCAGCATCAGGATCCCCGTGCCGATCTTGCCGACATAAAAGCGGTGGATACCAAAGCCACCCAAAAACATCGCCAGAAGCGCGGTCGGTACAAATCCACAATCACTGTAGCGGGAATTATTCATCTTCCAGTCCTTCCAACTTTTGTCCTGGGTAACAGACGATCCTGCCCTCGCCGTCCTTGAACTTTCCGGTGAACAGTTCGATGGTGACGATGGTGGTGTGGATGAAGTCGGTGGCGGCGAAGAGCATGGCTAAACCGGGTTTGCCGATGACGAAGTGGTAGATGGCGCAGATGGAGAGACTCAGGTCAAACAATCCCAGAAACCAGCGGCCCAGATAGAAGTGCTGAATGCCGAAGACCCCAAAGATCATCGACAGGATGACAGCGACCGCATAGTTCTTTTCTGATCTCATGGATTCCCATCAAAAGGCGAGGTTTAGTGATTCGCTAAATGGCCGGGTGCGCATGTCTCTATCATTTTATTCTTGAGAAGATTCGGTAATCAAGTGAGTGCTTCTTGCTCATGTGTTCAAATTCATCGGAACAAGGTGAAAAAAGGAAAAGGAAAAGCGATGCAATCAGATTTAAAGGAAGAGATCATGGGTTTGAGAGAAGGATGAGCTGAAATTTGAAGGCAGACTTTAAATGCTGAAATTCCCAAAAAATCCAGCGAGATTCATCTTATTGATCCTGATCGTGATCCTGTTCTCATTGCTGGGCCTTTTGCTCAGCGGTTATTCCCATAGGGTCAAATCTGAAATCATTTCAGCCTTGAGTGGACTGTATCCGGGGGGCGAAGCATCGATTCGCTACGCGGGCATTGGATTGAATGAGATTAAAATTGAGGGCCTTGTTTATGACCCCACCAATTCCGCAGTCTCCGGATGGGAACTGTTGAGCATCGATCAGATTTCCATCAGAGCTCCCTGGAAGCAGTGGTTAAGTCAAAGCAAGGAGATTGAAATTTGGATTCCAAGTCTGGAAGTTCGTTGGGCCCCTGAGAATTTGGCAGAATCATCGGATTTCAATATGGATGACTTCTTTGAGGAAACACGCTCAACGGTCAAGGATAAAGATTCAGAGAAGAAGAGTTTCGATCAGCGGATCCGATTCGGTTCTGCGGAGGTTAAAGTTCAAAGCACTCGATTCACCGGTGTCGTCCCCGGTACCAATGGGGAAGATTATACATTCGATAAAAAATATTCGATTCCCCATGTTTTATACCACTATGGGGATGGGGTTGAAGGAGCCACTATCGATAGCGTGATTAGGTTTGCTGTATGGACAACGGTGCAGGATTTGTTTAAAGCTTTGGAACAGGATATTTATCAAGAAAAACCGGATTCCCAAGAGGATTGAAGGTTTGCGGCTGAGCTTGTTGGAGAACTGAACTTGTTCTACCAGTCAAAATACACAGAATGATTCAAGATCAATGGTGGCAATTCCATCAGGTGGATCTTTCATTCCTACTTTTGTACTTTCACGGCGAGGAGCATCCCATGGGTGACTGGTTCACAAGTCGATCCTTCAAAATTCTGGTGGTGCTGCTGCTTTCAGTGGTCGTCCTGCTGGGAGTGATCGTCACCAGTTTGCCTGCAGCTGTGGAGAAAGCACTGGTACTCGGTGGAGATTACGTTCTCGGAGAGGGAACCACCTCAGTGGGGCGTGTGGAGTTTCGAGATTTCGATAAAGTCCGCTTCGAAAAATTGGCCCTGAAAAATCCCCCCAGCTTTCCGGATGACCCTTTCCTTGAAATCGGGCCTTCGCTGCTCTTTTTGAGTGGGGGTTCCATTTTCTCATCGGAACCTGCCCGGGTGGAAGTTGCTCTGGGGGCTGCAGAAGTGTTGGTCGATGCTTCGGTCGGTGCAGAAGGCCTGAAACTGAATCTCCTCGATGTATATCGCAAGGTCCGTGAGCAGATCCCCGCAAAGGAGCAGGAAGAGAGTACTCAAAGTTCAGAGGCGGGCCCTCGGGTTCTGCTGTCGAGATTCTCCATCCAGGAGTCTCGATTGACGGGGCAGATCCGTCTCCCTGGAGGAAGGGTGGAATCGCTCTCGGTGAAGATTCCTGCCATCGAGTACGTTCCCGAGCCGAATCTCTCGTCCGACCAAACGAGCAGCGTGGGTGAGATTTACCGGGAGGCATTGGACATGCTCATCGGCACCGCCTTGAGGTCTCTGGAATTTGCCAGTGAGAAGTGGAAGTTGTCGAAGGGTGAGCGCGAAGCCTTTTTGCTGATGCTGCGCAGTTGGTCCGACGAGGGAGTCTCGGAATTGGTCAAGGATCGGGTTCAGGGCCAAGTCAAAAAGGTCCTCGAAAAACGACTGCCCAGCGGCCTCAAAGGCATCCTCGGAGGAGACGATTCCTCCGAGGACTGATCGCTTCCGTTCTCTTACTGCAGACAACCCTGCTCTTCCTGAATCGGATCCGGTCCCGTATCCGGAAATGGCAATGGGGGAGTCGGTCCACCCCCAAAGAGGTAGTCGAGCAACCACAGCGCATCGGTCAACTGCAGCAATTCATCATCGTTGACGTCTGCCGCATCGAGGCAGGGCAAGGGCGGAACTCCGGGGATGTAGAGCCACTCCAGTAATCGCAGGGGATCGGCCAGATTGATGTTTCCATCGCGGGTGACATCCCCACGAAGAAAAGTGGGCACGATGGTCACCGCGGCGGGGAAGTAGCCATGCCGCTGTCCCGACTGGATCCACAGATCGTGAACCCCTTCCTCGAGAGCCGGAAACTGGGCGAAAATTCTCTGCGGCAGAACGCTGCTGCCGGGGATCTCTGTCCCAGCGACCTGTAACTGAACCGGAAATCCGGAAACCCAACCATCTCCCTGAATCTCGACGGTTTCGCCATCCCGGGAGATCAGAGCAGGGTCGATGCTCTCCAGATCGATGCTCTGCCAACCTTGGGGCCCGCTGATCGCAGTGGGGGTCGACAAGTCGTCAAAGTTATCGGGAAGCAAATTGATGCATTCCTCCGATCCCAGAGCGGTGCCATCCGAGTCCCGATCCCGACAGTGCCAGAGGGTATCCGTATCCCCATCGCCGATGACGATTCCTCCTCCCGGGTGGGACCAGGCAGATCGGGGAGAGGGGGAGTTGGCGTAAAGGCGGATCTCCGGATCCTCGCTGATTTGCCCATCTCCATTGAGATCTTCAAGGACCCGAATCTGTCCCGAGAGATCATCCACCATCCAGAAGCGTCCAGTCTCTCCCCGTTGAAAATCGGTGATCCGGCTGATGTTCTGATCGCCGGGTGTCGTGAACCAGGGGGTCCACTCATTCGGGTTATCGATCATTCCGTTGCCATCTTCATCGTGGGCTCGATGGATCATCCCCCGGGGGCCATCGATGACGAGCAGGTGCGATTCCCCCAGAGATACCAGCTCCGTGGGAAGAAAATCTGCATCCACCCCGGGTGTGTTGGCGACGCTCCACCAGATCTGGACTTCGCCGGTATCGAAAAGCCCGTTTCCGTTGAGGTCCTGCAGTCGCAGGATTCGCCTTCGGGTGGTGCTACGATCGGCGACGTAGAGGGTTTCGATTCCGGAGTCGGATGAAGGATCGCGACAAAGTGCGGTGGGATAGACCCAATCGGGCGTGGCATTGCCGCCATCATAGAGGACGGTGATCTCTCCGGGGGCCTGCCAGAGCTGATCCCCATCCAGATCGCGCAGGGAAATCAGCTGGTCGAGACTGCCTCCGTCGAGAAGCAGGAGGTCATCCGGTCTGCTGAGCAGGGCGTTGGGAATGGAAAGCGGGTTTCCTGCCAGATCGGTGAGAAGGACCGGATGTTCCTCCGCAGAGAGATAGAGACCATCGCCATCGAGATCCCGCAGTCCGAGCAGATGATCGCGACTGCTGTCGGTCACGATCAGGGGCAGAGCCTGTGCAAAGCCGCTGCTCTGTAAAAGCAGCAAGCCGATGAGAGCCAAAAAAAGACAGCAGACCAGATAGGTCAGCAAATGACGATCGCCGCGCATGGGTGTCCTCCTCGTGTTGGGCGGGAGGAGGGGCTTAGCAAGGAGGGTGCCAGTTCTCTGGATGAGAATGAGATTCAGCAGGACGCCGAAGAGGCTCAGATCCGGATGAAAAAAAGAGCGGATCCGGTCAGGAGGTCGTCCAGTGTCCCCCTGCGGATCCGCTCTTTTTGGATGTGGGATAGAAAGGGGTCAGTCTCCTTCCACCCACCGATCGACGTGGCCATCCTTGAGGACAACCCAGGTCAGGTCATCATCGGTTCCCGGGTTACCGTCGGGACCCGCAGAGAAGATCTTGGCGATCCCCTCATCGTCCTTGACATCGAAGACGGAAAACTCGGAACCGAAGGGATCACTGAAGAGGCTCTGCTGCATTTCAGCCAAAACTCCGGAAGCGGCAGGCAGGGGAGTTCCTGCAGTTTTGGAGGTCACCCGACGGGCGATCTCCTGGCCGAGTCTCTGCGCCGCAATCTCCGCTTCCCTCAACAGTCTTTCGTCCCGATCACGCTGCATCGGATTGGTACGATCTGAGTCGGGACGGATACGGAACCGTTTCTGGTCGATCTCCTGCGGGTAGCTGTTGTTGCTACGATCCGCATCGGCGATCTCCCAATGGGGATCGATTTCCACCTTCACCACCGGCTCGGGGGTGACCATCAGGCGTGAGATCACCCGCGGGTTGGAGCGCCACAACTCCGCTGGCAGGTGCTGTTCCTCAGTCTTGCCACTGGAGTAGGTCAGACGCACCGGGACCGGCATCACCAGACCGCCGTAGTTGCGCAGGCGGACGATGGTGAAGTTCCAGTCGCGGTTGAGGAGTTCTTCATCTCCGGCATCGAGGCGGGCGAGGAAGGATTCATAGCCGCGGCGATCCTCTTCGGTGACATCGAGTTCATCGAAACTGTTATAGAAATCGAGCAGTTCCGGGAAACGATCACTGCGGAAGGGGATGTCCTTGTTGTTGATACGGCTGATCCACTCCGGGTCACTGTCCCTCTCCGCTTTCTGAAGCGGTTTCTCGACATCCGGGTTACCGCTGTCCATGTGGTAGCGGACGACACTCTCGATGGCGAGGTCGGCGTGATCGGTGGTGTAGAACCATCCGCGCCAGAACCAGTCCAGATCCATGCCGCTGGCATCCTCCAGAGTACGGAAGAGATCCGCCGGTTCCGGACGACGGAACTCCCAGCGTTCGCAGTACTGGCGGAAGGCAAAGTCGAAGAGCTCCCGGCCCATGACGCTCTCACGCAGGATGTTGAGGGCGGTCGCCGGTTTGGCGTAGGCGTTGTTGCCGAACTGGATCAACTGTTCGCTGTTGGTCATGATCGGCATCTGGTTGGGGCTACTCATGAAGCGGGTGATGTTGCGCGCGTCACCACGACGGGAGGGGTACTTCTCTTCCCACGAAAGTTGCGTGACGAACTGGACAAAGGTGTTGAGGCCTTCGTCCATCCATGTCCACTGACGCTCGTCCGAGTTGATGATCATCGGGAACCAGTTGTGGCCGACCTCGTGGATGATCACACCGATCAGACCGTACTTGGTACGCTCCGAGTAGGTGCCATCCTTTTCAGGTCGCGGGCCATTGAAGCAGATCATCGGATACTCCATGCCGCCGACGGGACCATTCACACTGATGGCCACCGGGTAGGGGTAGGGAGTACACATTCTGGAAAACTCTTCGAGGGTGTGGGCGATGGCGTGGGTGGAGTACTTGCTCCACAGCGGCTCCCCCTCATTGGGGTAGAAGGACATCGCCATCGTGCGATCCCCGCCCGGAATATCGACTCCCAGGGAATCCCAGATGAACTTGGGGGAGGCGGCCCAGGCAAAGTCACGCACCTTCTTCGCATCAAAGACCCAGGTGCGGGTTCCGGTGGCTTCCTTCTTTTCATTGGCGAGGGCTTCTTCCGGAGTGATGACGAACATCGGTTTCTCAGCGGTTTCGGAAGCCTTCATTCGCTGCATCTGTGTGTCGGTCATGACCTCTTCGGGGTTGGTTAATTCTCCGGTGGCGGTGACGACAAAGGTGTCGGGCACGGTGATACGGACGATGTAATCGCCGAACTCCAGGGTGAACTCGCCACTGCCGATGAACTGTTTGTTCTGCCAGCCGGCGTAATCAGTGTAGGCACACATGCGCGGGAACCACTGCGCCATCTCGTAGATGGCGTTGCCGGCATCTTCGAACCACTCGTAACCGCCGCGGGCGCGCAGCACTTTGGCGTTGACGATGTTGTGGTGCCACTTCAGTGAATAGGAGAACGATTCGCCCGGAGCCAGAGGCTGGGGCAGGTCGATTCTCAGCAGAGTGTCATGAAGGATGAAGGGAACCGGATTCCCTTCGGTATCGACGATGGATTGAATCTTGAAGCCCCCATCGAAGTTCTGCTGGAAGGCGAGTCGACGCAACCAGCGGATGCTCTGTTCGTCTTCCGGGTCGATGGAGCGACTGCGATTGCCGATGGACTCTTCACGGAACCGGTTCTGATCGAGCTGCATCCACAGGTAGGTCAGGGTGTGGGGAGAGTTGTTGTGGTAGGTGACCTTCTCGAGACCATCGAGACGGTGATTGACCGCATCGAGGGTGACGTCGATCTCCATGTCGACCTGCTGTTGCCAGTAGGCAGGGCCCGGTGCCCCGGAAGCGAGTCGTGACTCATTCGGAGATGGCAGGACGTCATCGAGTTGACGGAAGGGATCTTCCCGCTCCAGCTTGTCGACCACCAGGAACGGCGGCGGATTCTCGTCGAAGGGATCGTGGGCGAACCCTGCGGTGGAGCTGAGGAGAAGACTGAAGAGAAGAATCAGTGCAGAAACGAACGATGCGATGAACCTCATGGTGAGACCTTTCGCTGAAACAGCCGAGTGGTTTGGGGAAGAAAAATCCCGGAGCCAACCCACAGGATAGCCCATGATCGGGACCTGACTCCAACAAGAAATGGACCAATAAGGTGACATTTGGTGCTTTTGTAGGGGTTTCCAGGATCGTTCCTTTCCCGGTTCCTGACAAACTCAAAAAGCGGGTGAATAATCCTGAATGAGGTGCGTCTGTCTTGTGAGGCCGCGGTGGTCTCTGGATGGGAGGGACGATGTCTTCTCGTGCTTTGGCTGTCGGTTTGGCGGCTGTGTTAGTTTTCGCTTCAGGGTGTAAAAACCACCACTGCAACAGTTGCGTCAACGAT
>JAPOLY010000112.1 GCA_029976805.1 bacterium | reverse complement strand
TCTTTGGCAAACTGATCGGGGTAGTGAGGCGATTTCGACGTCCGCAAACTCATGTCTCGAAACCCGATTCAAATTCATCACAACAACCGGAGTCTCGATGACGGTTGTTCGTGAGGAAAGGGTCGATGAGCCACTGGAAGAGGTCGTGATCCGCTACCGCAATGATCGTATCGAAGTGATCTCACTGTGCTGGAATCGACGCTCATTCCAGGTCACGGAAAATCACTCACATTGGGTCGATCGCTCATTCCAGCCACCGGTTCACGGATTCACGGTCACTGTCGACTCCGGAGACATTCTGGAATTGGCCTTTCAGGAAGGGCAGGGCACCTGGAGATTGGAACGTGTCTTTCTAGAGTAGTCACCGAGTAGTACCTGATAACTCCCGACCGTCACTCGTTTCGTGTCTGCAGCCCTGACCGTGACGCCCTCTTGTTCCATGCCGACATCCTGTTCAATCCCGAATTCCCGTTTCGATCTTTCCCAAACGGTCATCGATGTCATGGAACTCGCCGCCGTTCTCAACCGCAAGTTTCTCCAGAAATGCCCGGTTCCCGCCGGAGAGTCTTCCCACCGAAAGAACATGAACACGAACTCTCGACCAGCGGTTCCAGCGTTCGACATGCCAACACAAACGATCCCCATCGTGGATACGACCCTCTGTCGCCGCACCCTCTGTGAGCAGGATGACCGTATCGATTCCAGGCTCCATGATGGCCGCCCGCAAGGGACCATACAGGTTGCCCCTGGCTTCACCTCTTCCCTGCGGAACTCCCTGCTCGTTGATGCGCTTTTTCAAAACCTTGTGGCACCGGGCAAGAATTTGAGGTGAAGGAAGAACAGGAATGCGCAAGCTGGCAAAAAACATCACCTGCACCAAAGATTCAGCAGGTAACTCATCAAGAACCCTGAGCAACTCCTTGCGAGCCACCTCCAGACGACGAGGCCCCGAACCATCAAACTCTCCATCGAGGGTCCGTGACATTCCCCCTGAAACATCGGAGACAAAAACGATGCGTTTCGAATCGATGGGGACACCGTGATACTCAACGACCCGGGTCTTTCCCTCTTCCTCGGCTGATTCACCCTTTTCTGCTGTCGGCTTCCCCCCGGTAAGCCACTGCTTTTTGCGACTTTTCCACCAGGAGTCCCAAGCGGTGATACGGCGCGTGGACAGGTCCACGCCCGTCAGTTTACGCAGGACAGGGATCTCCGGATGCCAACTCACATCTTCGGCACTCATGGCTCTGGAAATTAATGACTCGATGGTCTCAACGCGTTCAGCGCGGGGCAACTTGGAAACCTCCTCGCCCAGCAACTGGAGGGCCGCTCGCTCGACTCTTCCATCCCAAACCCCCTGTCGATCACGAATCTCTTCCGCCAACAGTGCTGTTGCCCGTTCGATCGCGACGGCTGAATCCAGATGGACTTGAGCCTGAAGACTCATGAGCCTCATCGGCCACAGGCGTTTCTCATTCCAGGCTCGGGAGACAGATTTTTCTGCAGCTTCGGGATCGAGTCGCGAAAGAGCGACCAAGGCTTCTCCACGGATCCACCATGCGGACTCCTTGTCCGCAAGACGAACCAGTGCACGCAGCGATTTTTTGTCGAGGCTCCCCTGGGGAAGTTGTGCCAAAGCAGCCAGAGACAATTCACGGGAGGCCTCGCCTGATTTTTTTGAGCTGGCGACCGACAGCAACCAATCTGCTGTCACAGGGAGCGGCTGATGAATGAGAGCTTCTGCCAATCCGGATTCGATGAGATCGCGGGTTTCCGGTGCAGATTTTCGCAGCGGATGTCGGGACCACGCTTTGACCACCTGCTCCAACTCATCGCCGGATAACTTTCGCAGTCGGGAGAAGACCGCATCCCTGACCATGCCGGATGCATCGCCGAGAAAATCGAGAACGACCTCGGGGGACCCGCTCGCCACCCCCTCTTTGACCTTGTCCAACGCTTCACTGCGCGCGTCCGATTGTTTGCGCACCGATCGATCCCTGTCGATCACCTCGGGAGGAACATCCTGAGATAAACCCACCACAGGAGTTCCCGAGAGGACAAGAAGGGCCCATAGACTTACGGAGGTAAAATGACCCAAGAAGGAAAAGGGCTGAATCGCTGTCTTCACTGCTGCTGCTTTCCGCTCCGAGAAAACTTGTCCCTGAGCAACCTGGGGCTGGAACTGTGATTTCCCTCCCCACGTTGACTCTGAAAATGTTAAAACAAGCCGGGGAGAGGGGAAGCCCCCACTCCGACCGACAAAGGACGATTTCCGGGAAGGCCCCGAAATAATGCTGCAAGCCAGTTCCTCGATTCTCCTGGGTGCAATTCTGCTGATCAGCGGTTGCTCTGCACCCCTGAAAAGAGATCTGGCGGATTGTGTCCATGCCGAGGCAGGTCTCGGTCTGGGAATCTATCTCGAGGCTCAGGTGACCGACTGGGTACACCCGGCGATCGGAGTCGCTGATCTCTCCCTGAAACCGCGTCAGAGTTTCGGCTGGGATCCCCGCCCCGGGCAACCGGTTGGTCAATTACGAACCGCCGCATTTCCTGTCTCGACCCTTGCCCTTCCCGCCTCACTCCTTGGCGGTGCGGATCTGTTCGAAAACTGGGGACTTTCATCTCCCGAGCAAATTTTGATCGCCAACTTATCCCTGTCCGGCAATAACTACATTACTGGAGAGAATTGCAGCCTTCTCCGTCTGCATCGCCTCGCCCCCAATCCCATTTTGACCCGAGCCCCCTCTCTCGAGGCGTTAACGCCCCATCAACAACTCAGTCGGGATTCATGGGTCGGCTTCTCTGCAACCCTTGCCGTCTTCCACTTCGACTTCGGAATCAACCCTTTGGAAATCATCGATATGATGACTTCAGTCCTGGGTTGGGATCTTTTGGCAGATGATGAGAGAATTACCGAGGGTCCCACCGGCAATCCCGAGTGAGACCAAGACCGCGAGTGAAATAGGAGACCTTCATGGAAAATCCGCAGTTGCTCGATTTGATTCTTCACGGAGTTGTTGCACTGCTCCCCGGCCTGTTCCTCGCAGCTGCAGGTCTGGTTCGTTGGGGAGTGCTGTTGACTGGCCTCATCGTCGGTCTCGATCCCCTGTGGATCGGCTGGCCCGAGGCATGGGGCTTCAATAGCGGAAGTCTCTACTTCGGCGTTTATTTCCTGTTTGCCCTTTTTGCCCTCGTTTCCCCCCTGAGGGCGCAGCTCCTCAGCCGCCCGGTGATGAAGATCATTCGCGGCATCCTGCCCGCCATCAGTGAAACTGAAAAAGAGGCCCTCGAAGGCGGAACCGTGGGTTGGGATGGTGAGATTTTCAGTGGCCGCCCCGATTGGCACGCCTACCTGGGACAGGGCACGTCTGAACTCTCCGCCCGTGAACAGGAATTTATCGACGGGCCCCTCGCCGAGTTGGCAAAGATGGTCGATTGCTGGGAGGATCGCCAGAATGGATCGATCTCTGAGGAAGCATTCCAGTTCCTCTGTGATCACGGTTTCTTTGGCATGATCATCCCGGAGGAGTATGGCGGACTCGGTTTTTCCGCCACTGCGGTTTCCACTGTCATTTCCAAAGCAGCCACCATCAGCAATGCCCTCGCCGTCACCATCATGGTTCCGAATTCACTGGGACCGGGTGAACTGTTGCTTCATTACGGAACGACAGAACAGAAAAAGCAGTTGCTGCCACGACTTGCCAAGGGAACCGAGATCCCCTGCTTTGCATTGACCGAACCGGGAGCAGGATCGGACGCTGCCGGATCGATGTCCTCGCACGGGGTCATCGTTGAAGAAGAAGTGGACGGCGAAAAAGTCCTCGGCATGAGGCTCCATTGGGAAAAGCGTTACATCACTCTCGCTCCCCGGGCGACCCTCATCGGCGTCGCCTTCCGTCTCTACGATCCGGACCAACTTCTCGGTGACAAAGAAGATCTGGGAATCACCTGCGCCCTGATTCCCGCCGACACCCCGGGTGTCGAGACCGGTGAGCGCCACGACCCCCTCGGAGTTCCCTTCCTCAATGGCCCAACCCGGGGACGGGATGTCTTTGTTCCTCTGGAGACGGTCATCGGTGGCAGGGAAGGATGCGGCAAAGGCTGGACGATGCTGATGCAGTGCCTGTCCGCAGGGCGGGGCATCATGCTGCCATCCAGCTCCACAGGAGGGGCACAACTCTCCTTGCGTGTTGCCGCAGCCCACGCCTCGGTCCGAGAGCAATTCGGTTTGCCTGTCGGCCGCTTTGAAGGAGTTCAGGAGCCCCTCGTTCGCTCCGCCTCCCACGTCTACGCACTCGATGCCCTTCGACTCTCCACCACTCTCGCCGTCGACAGTGGTGAAAAGCCGGCAGTGATCAGCGCAGTGGCCAAAGCCTTTGCCACAGAAACGCTTCGGAAAGTTGTCAACGACTGCATGGATGTGGTCGCAGGAAATGCGATCTGCCGTGGTCCCCGCAATGAGTTGGCCAATGCCTACTCCGCAGTTCCCGTAGGGATTACGGTTGAAGGTGCGAATATTCTTACCCGTACACTGATCATCTTTGGTCAGGGAGCAGTGCGTTGTCATCCCTGGGTCCAGAAAGAGTTGGCGGCGGTAGAGGAGAATGACCTCAAAGCCTTTGATCAGGCATTCTGGGGGCATGTCGGCTTCGTCATTTCGACGGCAATTCAGAGTCTGATCCACCGATTGACCGGTTCCCGTTACGGTGCACGCCACTTCGCCGGCTCCATCGGACGCAGTCATCAGAAACTGACCGCTCTCTCGAGTGCCTTTGCGTTGTGTACTGATGCCGCCATGGGAACTCTGGGGGGAGCTCTCAAGCGCAAGGAACACCTGACCGGCCGACTTGCGGATGCCTTGACCTGGATGGTCGTTGGCTCTGCAGCCCTGAAGAAGTTTCAGGATGAAGGCCGCCCGGAGAGAGACCGGGATGTCGTCGACTACCTGATGCAGGTTTGTGTGCGTGAAACAGAAAAGGCGATGGGTGGATTCCTCGACAATCTGCCCCTGAGACCGGCCGCCTGGGGACTGAAACTGATCGGGGTTCCCGGCGGACCTCGCAGCAATGGCCCCTCCGACGAATTGAGCGCGAAGGTCTGTGCTCGCCTCCTCGACGGGGGTGAGCTTTGGCATTCCCTCACCGGTTCGGTGATGGCCAGACCCACTTCCTCACCCGGATTATGGACTCTGGAAGATGCTCTCGAAAAAGTGGTCGCAGCCCAGAAGGACCGGGATGCACTCAAAAAGGCGGTTCGCAGCGGCACTCTGGCCAAGGCTCCCCTGCCGGTGTTGATCGAGAAAGGTCTCGAAAAAGGGATCATTGATCAGGACGGAGCCCTTCGGATTCATTCGGCAGAGCAGGCCCGCAGTGAAGCGATTGCGGTCGATCATTTTGCCACCGGTGAGATCCCCGCCTCCTCCAATGAAATCACCAATCGTGATTGGGCAAAAAAAGCCTCCGACGATT
>JAPOLY010000062.1 GCA_029976805.1 bacterium | reverse complement strand
CGTCGGTGTGGAGGAGCCGGGGTTTATGAACGATTCGACCCTTCTAAGGGGCGAAAGGTGAAAACCCGGTGCAGCACCTGCAGTGGGAAGGGAAAAATTGAATGCCCGACCTGTTCAGGAAAACAGAAATCCAAATGCGAAGACTGTAAGGGTGAGGGCGGAAAAAAGGTGTCGTGTGGGACCTGCGATGGCCAGCGACACAGTAACTGCAAGTTGTGCGAAGGGTCCGGGGTGAAAGGCAATCCGGAGAAAAAAGTGTTGCCGAAACCGGGTAAGCCCAAGGGAAACACCGACGAAGACGGGAAGAGTGACGAAAAGCCGAAAAAGAAGCCGGTTATCAAAAAGAATCCATTTGGATAATGAAGGATTCCGGCTAACAAGACCTCGTGGTTTCAGTCTTCTTTTTGGATCTGAACAAGGAGAGAACCCGCAGCAACGGTTTCGCCTGCTGCGACTTTCACCAGTGAAATGACCCCTGAATCCGGGGCTGCGATCTCATTTTCCATTTTCATGGCTTCAAGAAGCAGGAGTGGCTGTCCTGTTTCAACAGTTTCACCCTCATTGACGAGCACTTTTCGAACGATTCCTGGCATGACACTCTCAACAGAGATCAAACCGCTTCCTGCACCTGAGCCTGAAACCTCCCGTGTAATCAAGTCCACAGGATCCAGTACTCCCAACTCCATCGGTTCATGATCGAGCAGGAACCTCAAAGGAGATCCAATCTGGTTTCCGGGCAGCAGGGTGATGGTTCGGGTTTCTCCATGGGAAATCATTCGAAGAACTGTTCCTTCTTCGATGACGTCCACTCTTGCCTTGAGCTCGGAGCCGTCCGGGAGAGCAAAGGTCCAGTCCCTACCGGTGGGATCGCAATGCGCCTCAAGGTTTGCCTGCTGGTCAGCCCATTCGATTTGGTACTTCATCGGTTTGTGTTTCCTGTTCCTTCTCTCCTGGCTGCTGCACCCCAGGCTCCTCCGGAGTGGTCGACAGGCGTGGACTGACTGAAAGAAGAGGCCAGTGCATGTCGGGCGATGATGGCGGCGACCATTTGAATCGCATCCGGGTCAGTGGCCTCTTCGCGCTTCTTCTGTAGCCAGGTCTCAAGGGTCGTGGTGTTGAAATCTCCGCTGAGAAACCAATCCTGATCGCAGAGTTCGATACCAAGGGGGACATTGGTATGTATTCCCCCGATACGAAGTCTCGAAAGCAGCGAAGACAGCCTTTGCGAGGCCATATCTCTGGACTCTGCCCAGACGATGGCCTTGGCGAGCATCGGGTCATAAAAGGGGGTGACCTCGAGTCCTTCGCGAAGTGCTCCGTCGATTCTGCAGAATGGAGCATGAGGGATTCTCAGGCCGAGAATCTGCCCGGTGGATGGAATGAAATCCCGGTAGGGATCTTCCGCACAGACCCTGAATTCCAGCGACCAGCCACGCATCGGAATATCGGGGTCATGATCCAGTTTTCTTCCTGCAGCAACATCCAGCTGCATGCCAACGAGGTCGATCCCAGTGACCATTTCTGTCACCGGATGTTCCACTTGCAGGCGGGTGTTCATTTCAAGGAAGTAAAACTCTCCCCGGTCTTCTTCATAGAGGAACTCCATGGTTCCAGCACCGCGGTAATTCAAGGCCGCAGCACCTGAAACGGCTGCTGCACGAAACTTCTTGCGCATCTCTTCGTCGATGGCGGGGGAAGGGCTTTCCTCGAGAATCTTCTGGTGATTCCTCTGGAGGGAGCATTCCCTCTCTCCCAGGAACCACACCGATCCTTGGCCATCTCCCACGACTTGAGCCTCGATATGTTTGGCGTTTTGTACCAAGCGTTCGATGTAAACGCGGTCATCACCAAAAGAAGCTTTCGCCTCAGAGCGGGTTCGCTCCCAGAAAGATATCAGATCTGCATCCGAATCGACTCGGCGAATTCCCTTGCCACCACCACCTCCGGCCGCCTTCAAAAGAAGTGGGTAGCCGATTTCTGCAGCCGCTGCCTTGAGATCCTCTTCGTTGTCGATGGGATTTTCAGTTCCGGGGATCACTGGAACCGCTGCTGCTTGCATCAATTCTCTTGCCCGGACTTTGTCACCCATCGATTCGATTTGTTCAGGCGTTGGACCAATGAAGGTCAATCCGGCGGATTCAACTGCTCTGGCGAAGTCCGCATTTTCAGCCAGGAAGCCATAGCCGGGGTGAATCGCATCGGCTCCGGTATGACGTGCGGCTTCCAGCAACCGATCTACCCTGAGGTAGGACTCAGAGGGTGCCGCGGGGCCGAGGAGGAATGATTCGTCCGCAGCAAAGCGATGGGGAGCGGTTCTGTCTGCCTCTGAGTGGACGGCAACCGTTTCGATACCGCGCTCTCTGCAGCCTTGAAAAACCCGGATGGCAATTTCACCGCGATTGGCGACGAGAACCTTTTTGATGGGGCGTGGAGATTCTGTGCTCACAGCGGCTCATTCCCGTGTTTTTTGGGAGGATTGCTGTCCCGTTTTCCTGCCAGAAGTCTCAAGCCTTCAATCAGTCGTTGACGGGTTTCCGGCTCTTCGATCACGGCGTCAACATAACCGCGTTCAGCAGCAGTAAATGGATTGGCAAAGAGGTCTTCGTATTCCTGAGTCCGATCCTCTGCGACCTGCGTGGGGTTGTCAGAGGCCGAAATCTCTTTACGGAACAAAATCTCTACAGCGCCCTTGGCACCCATCACCGCGATTTCAGCGGAAGGCCATGCAAAGTTCAGATCTCCACGAATGTGCTTGGACGACATGACGTCGTAAGCTCCACCATAGGCTTTACGGGTGATGACTGTCAGTTTCGGAACTGTGGCTTCACAGTAAGCGTAAAGCAACTTGGCACCATGAGTGATGATGCCATTCCATTCCTGATCGGTTCCTGGCATGAATCCGGGAACGTCGACAAAGGTCAGGATCGGTATGTTGAAGCAGTCGAGGAAGCGAACAAATCTGGCGGCCTTGACACTTGCCTGAATATCGAGGCACCCGGCAAGGACTGAAGGCTGGTTGGCGACAATACCAACAGTCTGCCCATCCATTCTTGCGAACGCGGTAATGATGTTACGTGCATACTCCGGCTGAACTTCAAAGAGGGAGTCCCTGTCGACCACCTTTCGAAGGATTTCGTGCATGTCATAGGGCTTTTCCCGATTATCAGGAATGATGTCACTGAGAGCGGGATCAGCACGATCGATTGGGTCGCTATTCTCGACTACCGGAGCGGATTCCAGATTATTTGCAGGCAGGTAGGAAAGCAGTTTGCGGATTTCCTCAAGAGTATGGCGGTCATCACGACAGCGGAAATGAGCGACACCACTTTTCGCCGCATGAGTTTGTGCTCCACCCAGCTCTTCCTGTGAAACTTCTTCATGGGTCACGGTTTTGACCACATTGGGACCCGTCACAAACATGTACGAGGTTCCATCGGCCATGAAGATGAAATCGGTGAGAGCGGGTGAATAGACTGCACCACCTGCACAGGGGCCAAGAATCGCACTGATTTGGGGAACCACACCTGAAGCCATCGTGTTTCTCAAGAAGATATCTGCATATCCACCCAAGCTGGCAACGCCTTCCTGGATTCGGGCTCCTCCCGAATCGTTGAGACCGATCAGGGGAGCTCCGGCCTTGATGGCCATTTCCATGATCTTGCAGATCTTGGCGGCATTGGTGGCAGAGAGACTGCCGCCTTCGACGGTGAAATCCTGACTGTAGAGGAAGACCCTGCGGCCGTTGACCTCTCCCCAGCCTGTGACGACTCCGTCGCCCGGAGTTTTCCGATCCTGCATTCCAAAGTCGGTGCAACGGTGGGTCACCATGGCATCCAGTTCCTGGAAAGTACCGGAATCGAGGAAGACCTCGATTCTTTCACGTGCGGTCAACTTTCCGGAATTGTGCTGTTTTTCGATTCGGTCCTCGCCGCCTCCATTTCGGGAAGCTTCCAGTCTATTGCGAGTTTCGATCCGGTTTTTCTCCTTCATCAGGAGAGCTCCTCTCGTGTGGGATACTCCACGAGTTCAATGAGCACACCTCCGGCACTGCCGGGGTGAACGAAGTTGATTTGGGTACCATGGCTTCCCGGTTGGGGAGTGTCATAAATCAGTCTTGCACCATTTTTTTTCAACCTTGCCATCGTGTCTTCAAGGTGGGGGGTGCGATAGGCAATGTGGTGAATTCCCTCCCCCTTTTTCTCGATGAATTTGGCGATGGGAGAGTCTGCTTCAGTAGGCTCGAGCAGTTCTGTTTTGCCTTCACCGGTCTCCAGAAAGGCCACAGTGACCTTTTGCGATTCGACCAACTCCCTGTGGCCAGTTTTTGCACCCAGCCCGACATTCCAGAGTTGGAGTGCCTTCTCGATCGATTTGACCGCAATCCCCACATGATCGATGACGAGACCTTCAAGCATTGTCATTCTCCATTTCACCCGGCCTGAGTTGGTGGTGGAGATCAGCGACGATCTGTTCGAGGGGTGTCCCGGGTGGATAAAGGTGGTCAAATCCAGCTTTCTTGAGGGAATCAATATCTTGCTGCGGAATGATGCCTCCACCAAAGAGCAGGATATCTTCAGCATTCTCTTCCTTGAGGAATCTGGAGACCTCGACGAAGTGAGTCTCATGTGCGCCAGAGAGACTGGACAATCCAATCGCCTCGACGTCTTCCTCGATGGCAGCCTTGACGATCTGTTCCGCTGTCGTTCTCAAGCCGGTATAGATCACTTCCATTCCTGCGTCACGGAGCGCGCGAAGAACCAGACGGATTCCCCGGTCGTGTCCATCGAGACCCGGTTTGGCCAACAGGATGCGAATCGGTCCACTTCTAGCCATGGTCCTGAAACTCCCCAAAAACCCTGCTGAGGGTGGTGCAAATTTCTCCCAGAGTACAACCAGCCTCCAGAGCGTCCACCATGACTGGGATCATGTTGGAGTCACCGGAAGCAGCGGCCTCGATGTGATTCAAATGACTCTCAACTTCAGCCTGGTCCCTCTTAGCCCGATGGGTTGAGAGAGCTTCCTTGCGTTGCGTTTCCACTGCTGGATCGACACTGAATGGAGCCTCCGGAATTTCTCCATCACGGGTCACGCCAATGGGCGTGGTTTTTCCAGAGTCCTGATCGAGCTGAGATTTGTAAGCACTGTCTTCGATGGCTCTTCTGACATAGCCATCCCGTATCGCCTTGAGCATTCCGCCGCGTTCATCAATTTCGTGGATCAGGCTCAAGGCTTCTTGCTCGATGGCGTCGGTCATATTCTCAATGAAAGGAGCGCCTCCGAGCGGGTCGACACAATCTGCGACACCGGATTCGCTGGCGATGATTTGTTGGGTTCGAAGTGCCAACCTCGCCGCTTCCTCACTGGGAAGTGACAACGCCTCGTCCCAGCCATTGGTGTGGAGGGATTGTGTCCCTCCCAGAACCGCAGCAAGTGCCTGGATGGTGACTCGGACAACGTTGTTGGAGGGTTCCATCGCTTGCAACGTCGACCCACCGGTTTGGCTGTGGAATCTCAGCTGGCAGGCCCGATCGTCATCCAGTCCGAATCGGTCCCGACAAATTCTGGCCCACATTCTTCGAGCGGCCCTGAACTTTGAGACCTCTTCAAAGAGCTGATTGTGCGAGTTGAAGAAAAAGGAAAGTCTTCGACCCACGGAAACCAGATCAAGACCCCGATCGCGACACGCTTCCATGTAGGCAATTCCGTCAGCCAGAGTGAAGGCGATCTCCTGAGCAGCGGTGGAGCCTGCCTCACGGATGTGATAGCCGCTGATGCTGATCGGGTAAAAGGCTGGAACTTCTTTCTGGCAGTATTCGATGACGTCGACGACCAATCTCATGGATGGTTCGACGGGGAACCGTTGGGTCCCTCTCGCAATGAATTCCTTGAGAATATCGTTTTGAAAGGTCCCTCGCAGTTTTGAAGCGGGGACACCACGGCGTCTGGCGAGAGCCACGAGGAGTGAAAGCAGTATGGAGGCCGTGGAGTTGATCGTCATCGAGATACTGACGCT
Source organism: bacterium (assembly GCA_029976805.1). Lineage (GTDB taxonomy): Bacteria > Planctomycetota > UBA8108 > UBA1146 > UBA1146 > UBA12191. Next base: position 9,896 of record JAPOLY010000062.1, on the reverse strand, counting down.
GTCGATGGGGATCTCAGCCAAAAGGGCATCGAGATCGTCGACGGTATTGATCGGGACGCCGACTCGACCGACTTCGCCCATTGCTTCTGGGGCATCGCTGTCGTAACCGATCTGGGTTGGCAAATCGAAGGCAACGGAAAGGCCGGTCTGACCCTTTTCCAGAAGGTATCGGAAGCGGGCATTGGTTTCTGCGGGAGAGGAATATCCGGCGTACTGGCGCATCGTCCACAGGCGCCCGCGATACATGCTGGGGTGGATTCCCCGGGTAAAGGGGTACTCTCCAGCACCCTCAGAGGCCGGGTCAGTGGAATACATCGGTTCTACCGGGATTCCCCCGGAGGTCAGAAATTCTTGGGCCCGTTCCGGGTGCCCCTCGACGAAAGGACGCCAGGTGCGATCCTTCCACTCTGCTGGGGGCGGGCTCTCGGCACTCATCTCTTCACTCCTCTGCAAAATCACCCTCGCCACGGATATCCCGGACGTGATGAATTTCAGCGGACCTCAGTTCAATCCTGTTATTTTCGGCTGATGGGCCGGTTTCGACGACCAAAGCACCATCCTCGGTAAGGGAGACCGCTTCCCCCTGTCGTGAATTCCCCTCGAGGTCAAACCAGGAAATTCTGCGACCGATGGTGTCGAGGATGGACGCAACCCTGAGTTGACTGCGGGATCTCCCTCCAGGAGCACCATCTTCCTCAATCGCCTTGTCGAACTCGTTCAGGATACTTTCCAGGGCTTCTTCTGGGGAGGGACTCTGGCCAAATTCTGCAAGGATCGACGTGGCATTTTGTGGAATTTGGGCGTGTTTCTGCAGTTCTTCCGTAGAAATTTGCAGATTGAGGCCTACGCCCATCAGGACCTCTGGTTCCTTGGAGGTCAAAATGACTTCGGACAGGATCCCACCCCACTTTTTGTCATGGATCATCAAGTCATTGGGCCACTTCAAAGAGATCGCCGGAGCAGAAGGAAGGTGCCGACTGATTCCCTTTTGGACAGCCAATCCCATGATCAGATTCAGGAACGGATCGGGTGTCGAATTGATGGGATAGGTCAAGGTACACCACAACCCACCGGATGGGCTTTCCCAGATGTTTCCCCGGCGTCCCCGTCCGGCGATCTGTCGCTCTGCGACAAAGACCCTCCTGCGGCCCGGATCCTTTTCGACAGTTCGACGGGCTTCCTCCTGGGTACTGGTTGTTTCGTTCAGGCGAACCCATTCCCAATTCATGTGATAAATCCTCCTGAAGCCATTCTAGCCGACGTTTCATGGGATGGGAGTCCGTGATAATCTGGGGACATGAGTAATGAACCCAAAAAACTCAAGCCCAAGGACCTGATGGAGCTGACGGGGATCTCCCGACAGCTCCTCCAGACTCTGGTGACGATGCGTCTGCTCGAGCCGGCTGAAGTGACGGATTCGGGTCGATACCTCTATGACGATTCGAGTGTCACCGTGGTCAAGGCGTATCTGCGCTGGCGCGATCTCGGATATCCCAAGGCTGAAATCCGCCGCATGTTTCAACACCGTTTTCGTCGAAGAAGCGGGCAACAGTCATCTGTGAGTGATCAATCCTCGGGGAGTGAGCAATGAGTGACGGGGATTCTCTCAGCCCTGTCGGAGTGACCCGATTGCGTCCCCGATATGAAGAGACTGATCAGGGTGGAATTATCCATCATTCCCGGTATGTGGTCTGGTTCGAAACAGCTCGGACAGAATGGCTGCGGGAACAGGGGCTTCCTTACCGGTTACTCGAAGAGAGGGGAATCCGGCTTCTGGTTTCCGAAGTCCAGACCCGATACCTCCGCCCCGCATTTTATGATGACCTGATCACGATCGAGACCCGTGTGAAATCATGCGAGGGAGCCCGGATTCGTCTTCATTACAGGGTTCTCGGTCCTGATTCTGACTTGTTGTGTACGGGGGAGACCGTTCTCGCCTGTGTCGATATCGAGCGAGGTCGGCCGACCCGACTCCCTGAAGAGTTGGTTCGCCTGTCCGTGACCGATCCGGCCGCACCGGAGCAGGCATGAAGCTGGGAATCTCGACACCGACAGATCTGCTATGGATCGACCTCGATCAGGGAACACTGATCCTGGGTAGATCCGGATCCTGTTCTGTCACCCTCTCAGATCCTGTTCTCAGCCGGCAGCATTGTGCCATTACCCGGGATGCCAACAGGGTTACCTGCTCTGATCTGGGAAGTTCCAATGGGACTTACCATGGGGGTGAACTGATTGAGAGGGTCGATCTGCAACACGGATCGATCATTGAATTCGGCGAATCAGCACTGCTATTGATCACTGAAAATGGGGAACCCGGGGAAGAACAAACATCGTTTCGATTTCCGGAGAGGGTGACTGCTCTCCGAGCCTCGATCCCCGCAATAGAAGACGATTCAGGCAGGACGACTGCCAATCTCTTCGACCTCGGATCGCCAGGGGCTGATCTGTTGGATGAAGTTCTGGTAGATCACGTCATCAGCGAGCTGTTGAAGATGTTGACCCATACCGATGAGCAATTCCGATCCCGATTGACCAGCACGATCGATCGTGCCCTTGGTGAAAACCTGTTGAATACATCGACCGACCTGAACGAACTGAGATCCAGAATCCTTGAGATTCTTGAAGAGGATCGACCATGACCCTGATATGCGCATGGCTGTTGCACTTCCATGTGACGGCCTTGATCTCTCTGGATGACAGTGCCAAAGCCGCCAACGATTTTTTGGGTGCTCTGAAGAAAAACGATGAATCGTTGATCTGCGATGCCATGGAGCGCCTGGGTGAGAACGATAACGGTACTGTTGCGGGATTGTTGATCGAGAAGGGGATGACTCATTCTTCTCTGATGGTTCATGAGGAAGCCCTGAGATTGGCCAGAGAGCTGAAAAGTGAAGATGCCAAGGACAGGATTGTTCAAATCGTGCGTCGTTCCCGGAGATTTGAAACACGAATGGACGCGATGCGGGTTCTCAAGTCATGGCCCCACAACGATTCCAGACCTGAGTTCATCGGTCGTCTGCAGGATAAGACTGATTGGGTTGTTTCTCTGGCGATCCAGTTTTTACGAGACCATCCCCATCCGGAGACGATTTCTGCATTGATTGACAAGTTGTCAAAAACCAATGGCAGACAATCAGAAGAAATCGTCGAACTGCTCAAATCGATGACCGGTGAAAATTATCCTGCCGATACGGGCGGTTGGAGAATCTGGTGGGAGCAAAACAGTGAGGGTTGGTCTCCCGTAGAAAAATCTGGGGGAGAAGAGGACGGCGAAAAGAAAGATGTCTCTACCGCCGTTCGCGATGGTCTTTATGGAGAGATCGCCAGTGAACGTGTGGTTTTCCTCCTGGATGTATCAGGGAGCATGCTTGCGAGTACTGCTGTCGATGACTCCCGAATTGAGATCGCAAAAAATCAGCTCAAGCGTGTTCTTCAGGGTGGATTGACCACCAAGAGCAAGTTCACCATCGTGGCCTTTTCGGATGAGTTGACGGTTCTTTCTCCCAAATTGGTCAAGGCCAAGGGGGGCAGCCTGCGGAAAGCCATCGACTTTGTCGATCGCCTGGAGGCGGGAGGGGAAACCAATAGTTATGGAGCTCTTCAGAAAGCATTTGCTGATCGGGAAGTGGATACCATCTATCTGCTCTCTGATGGATCTCCGACCGCAGGTGAGGAGACGTCTCTCAAATTGATTTCGGATGCGGTTTCCCAGTGGAACAGGTACCGGGGGGTCAGGATTCATTGCATCGGTTTCTTTGCCGGGACGGCACCAAATCAGGATGAGGCCAGAGCGAGTGAGTTTTTGAAGACCCTTTCCAGACTGAACTTTGGCAAATATGTGGAGATTCGCTGAAGCCGTGAGTGCTTGACCCCTGCGACTTGTCAGGGTTTCATCCAAGTGATCCAGATATAAGGAGAGTTTTGGCAACCGATCCCCAAGATCCGAACATCGGCGACCTTATCGGCCATTCGGGAGGCTCTGACAGAGTGGGCCCGATGGGTGAGGAGTCAGGGGATCTCTCGAGTGAACAGTTGATTCAGAATATTCTCAACAAGCTTCCCGGGGAACAACGGCGAGAAGCACAACAGGAATTGACCCGTTCGATACCGGATCCCGGCCCCGGAATCCTGGTGATTGCCGGAGCCGAGGACTCTTATAAACTGACGGGCCAGTTTGGCCATATGGCCACCCTGGTTCCCAAGGATTTCCTGGATGATCCCTATTGTGATTCGATGGAGAAATATGCAGGGGTCATTCTCGTGGATAACGGCTCGCTCCCAGACGCCTCTGATTTGCTGAACCGGGCTTTGGGGAAACCGGTGGCGCTGCTCAGTCCTGAGGGGAAGGACCTGAGTCATGCCGGACTATGGAGCATGAATCTTCCTTTGGATTCCGAGCATAATCGCGAAGTGGTTCAGAGATTGGTAGCTGGAGATCATCCTCCCGCTGTGGATTTCGTGGAATCAGAAAACTCGAAAAGCAGGCTGCGTTCAAATGAATGGCCATCCCCTCGTGAACGGCTGGATCCGGAAGAGTTAGACGTCTTGACCCAACCCTATGAACCCTCGGTCCATGCAGAGACGACCTCAGCGCCGGAGGCTACTGAAACCGGCATGAAAGTCGATCCACTCAGTCTGATCCGCCTTCTTCTCGAGGCTCGCAGTACGGGGGAATCCTCTGCTGAAACCATCAAGAGATGGGTCGAAGGTGAACCCGCTTTGCAAGGTTGGGTGGAAGTGACTCCCGGTATCGGAGAGACACCTCTGGTCAGAGCCGGGGGACGATCTCCCGGAGATGTCTATCGGGAACTGGGCAGTGTCATGGATCAACGGACGCCGATTCCCGCTGCTGCCGGTGAGTGGGGGCCCTTTATCGGATTCCGTGTTGAGAATCACTGGATGGGGATTTTGCCGGGCAAGTCCTCGGAATCGCGCCGTGCTTTCTGGGACATTCTGGATTTGATTCCCGGAATCGAAAATCTGATACCGATTCATGAGGCAGATGGGACTCCCCGAGTAGAAGACCCTGAGAGTCGATTTGAACGGTTGCTTCACTCCAGAATCCGCTCTTCGGAAAGAAGGGGTTTGTTACCCGGTGTGTTGCTGCTGGAGTTCCCCGGGAGTGCCAAAAAAGAGCTCTCAAGGCTTCAAAGGGTGATTCGGGCGACCGATTGGTGCGAAGTTTCCGATAACCGCATTTGGGTCCTGGTTGATCAACCGGACTATGGAGCTGCCCAGCGACTCTCCTCCAGAATACTGGAAGCGCTTCCCGGAGTCAGAGGAGGGGGTACGATCGGAGCGTGCACCGGGTATGTTGCCCGACAGTGCATGGATCGCGTCATTGAGTTGTTGAGAAACAGCGATCAAGAGACGCTGAACATTGAAGAAGAGATCTCCCGGGATCGGTGATCTTTTTCCGGGCCTCTCGCCCGATCGAGTCCGAAAGACCTGCGGTACGAAGATGAATGAATCCAGGGGATCCAGAAGTCAACGGTCCGGTCGTTCGAGAATTCCCAAACGAAATCAGAAGAGAGACAGCGACAAGCAGTCCGTCCTCAGTTCGGCGATGCGCCGACTGGAGTTGGACCAAGTACTCCAACTGCTTTCTCTTCACGCCACGACCAGTACCGGACGTCAACGGCTCCTGTCTCTTTCTCCTCAGGACTCTGCAGAACAGATGCGACGCGGTCTTGCTGTCGTCGGTGAGATCAGCACTCTCCTCGAAAAAGGGTTTGATCCCGGTTTACGTGGAATCGGAAACCTTGGATCCATCCTCCAGCGAGCGGGAGAAGGGACATCGCTTCTCGATGGTCCCCAGTTGGCCAATGTTTCAAAGGTATTGGATCGGTCCAGAGCCCTGCGGGGAGTATTGGCCGAATGCGCCCTGCCACATTTGGTAGAGAGATCTCAGCGATTGACGGATCTCCCTGCCTTGAGGGAAAAGTTGGACAGGGCTGTGGATTTTTCGGGAGAGATTCTGGACGAAGCTACGGAAGCCTTGCTCGACCTGAGAATGCAAGCCGGAGAACTGGAGCGGGAGATCCGCGAATGGCTGGAGTCACACAGGGACCTGAGCCCCTGGAAAAAGTTTCTCCAGGGGTCTGTGATCACACCACGGAATGGCCGCCTTTGTTGGGCGGTCAGGGTGGAGTGCCGGCATCAGGTCAGAGGAGTGATCCATGGAGAATCCGCCTCAGGGCAGACCCTGTTTGTTGAACCAGAGCCTGTCGTTCGCAAGGGGCATCAGTTGCAGAGGATTCAGGATCGAATCCTTCAAGAGAAACGCAGGATCATTGCCGATTTGTCCCGGGAAGTCTGGCTCAAATCGACTCAGGTCGTTCAACTCTGGGATCAGCTGATCGAGTTGGACATGATTCAGGCGAAAGCACGTTTTGCCAAAAATCTGGGCTGCAGGATTCCGGAAATCAGTGAAGACCGGGCTCTCAGGTTTGTTCAGGCCCGGCATCCCCTGTTGATTTGGCGTCACCTTCAGGAGCAGGGGAATCCCGTACCACTTCCCGAAGTCGTTCCAGTGGAAAAGTTGCAGTCTGCCCTAGACGAAATCGTTCCGCTCGACCTCGATTTGAACGCTGGACAATTTCAACTGGTGGTGACAGGACCCAATACGGGGGGCAAGACCGTGGTTTTGAAAACCGCGGGTTTGTTGTCGCTGATGGCTTCCTGCTCAATTCCTGTTCCTGCCGTGGAAGGAACCACGATTCCCTGTTTCGATGCGGTTCATGTCGATATTGGAGATGAACAAAGTCTGGAGCAGGACCTTTCAACTTTTTCTTCCCACGTCGCCATCATTTCCGAAATTCTCGAGTTTTCGACCAGCAAGAGTCTCGTGTTGCTCGATGAACTGGGTTCCGGTACCGATCCTCTGGAGGGTGCCGCTCTGGCGGAATCAGTGTTGGACCGGCTCTATGAAAGAGGCTCATTTACAGTGGTCACGACCCACATCGGTCGATTGAAGGAGTACGCCTACCGACGGAAGAAATGCGAAAATGCCGCGATGGAGTTTGATCCTGAAAAGCTGGCTCCGACCTATCGACTCAAAATCGGCTTGCCAGGCAAATCGAATGCTCTGGTGATCGCAGAAAAATTGGGACTGCCCGAAGAGGTGATCAGCAAGGCCCGAGAACTCAGTCAAAAGGAAACCGGAATTGACCCTGAGGTATTGGAGGGTTTGCGTCGTTCACAGAGCGATTTGGAAAGAAAGGTTCAGGAGGCGGAAGCGCAGGGTGAAAAAGCCCGTCTCATGGCAGAGGAAGTTGAGGCGAGCGGTCAAGAACAGCAAAAACTGAGATCTGCTCTGGAGTATGAGTTGGAGCGTATCGAGGAGACCCGTGTCCGTGAGGTAATCGACCAGGTTCAAGAACAACTGACGCTGCTGGGTGACCTTCAAGGAGAGAAAGGTGATGCGGTCAGGGAGCTGAAGAAGAGACTGGAGCGCTCAAGGGCTGATACCCGCCTGCAACAAAGGCGGCTTGAGACGGCGCGCAGTCTTCGCAAAGGGGATGCGGTTTTTGTCCCCAGATTGCAAAAAGTGTGTGAGATCAAAAAGATCAACAAGGAAAAGCAGAAACTGGTCGTCGTCCTGAATGGGATCGATACCGAAGTACAGTTTCAGGAGATTTCCTGGGTTCTTCCTCCACCGGGTTTTGATCTGTGGTGGTACTGCGACGAATAAGCCCAAGCCCGGTGACGCTGGTATGGACGACAAGGGAGAACAGTCGAAGGATCAGGGGAATGATTCCGTCTATCTCAGGATGTATCCGAGATCAAACGAGAACTCTTGTGTTCTGTCACCCGGTTCCTTCAGCAGTGCTTCAGTCCAGGTCACGGCGACCGGCATTTTTTGTCCGAACAGCGGAATGTAGAGAATAATTCCTCCACCCACACCTACCCGGTACTCATCCAGACTGAAGTTGTCGATATCGTCTGCCATATTACCGAAGTCAGCGAAAAAGGTACCCCGAATAGTGCTTTCCACCAAAGGCCAACTGTACTCCAGGGTTCCGAAGTGTCGAACGGCTCCACCGGTTTCAATTCCGTTTTCGGCAGGGCCAGCCCCCCGGTAGTCAAATCCCCGCAGACTGCGTGGCCCACCAAGGTAGTATCGCTCAAAGATGGGGATGAAGGAACTGTCTCCATACGAGTCGACGACACCAAAGTTGTTCTTGAAAGCGAGGACATGTCGGAGGTTATCGGTTTCCTCGAAAATGGTTTCGAAGATTCCAAAGCTGAATTCAACTTTGTTGAGATCTAGGTCTCCGCCCAAGACTCCACCCATACGGGTGTAGGTGGTTTCGGTATTCCAGCCATCAACGGCACCGACATCAGGACGAAAGACTCTCTGGTCCCAATCAAAGCGTAAGTCGATGGCGTTGAGAGGAGTCTTGCCTTCACTGTCAACGATGACACTCGGTGCGCCAGCGGAGATGTTCTCGATCGTCACGGCGTCTCTACGGAATCCCACTTCACCACGGATCTTCAACTCCCGGTCAAAGAGGCGTCCGAGGGTCACGCCCGCACTGTTCCGGTCTTCTGTATAGTTTTGCCTCAGAAGGACGGAGCGGAACGCTGAGACCCGCAGAGAATTGGAAGTTCCTCTCAGATACGGTTCAAAGAACTGCAGGCGGTAGCGTGAGTACTGAGAGCCCGGTTGGGCTTCCAGAACCAGTTTCTGTCCGGCACCGGTGAATGAGCCCGGGAAATCTGACAAGGAAGAAGGCCAATCGGAAATGTCAAAATTACGCTTCTCGATGGCGATATTTCCGAGGATTCCGGTACTGGTCGAGTAACCGAAGCCAAAAAGGGCTCGACCTGTAGAGCCTTCGGCCAATTCGAAGACGACAGGGCGGTCTCCGGCAGCCTCACTGGAATCAAAGTAGGGCCGTATGCTGTTGAAATACTGAAGTCTGTAAAGGTTACTCAGGCTGTCCTGAATCTGGGAGGGACTGAACTCCTCACCCGGGTAGACTTCCAGCTGGCGGCGAATCACCTCGTCTTTGGTGGAACGGTTACCCCGTATCTGGATTTCGCCGACCCTGGCCTTGGAGCCCTGCGTGATCAGGTACTTGAGTGTGACATCCTCACCTTCAAGCGGATAGATCACTGTGGGGTCGATGGACGCATCGATGAAGGCCTGTTCGTTGAACAGTTTCCTCATCGCTTCAGCATCCTGTTTGATCAGGGGGCCATCCCATTCGCTCCCCTCCTGAATGGAACAGACTTCCCGGAGGTCAGAACCGGTCAGGGTATGTTCACCCGTAAACTCGAATTCGACCTTGCCAACCCTGTAGCGAGGACCTTCGTCGATATCGATCACGAGGCGGAGATCCTGAAGTCCTTCAGTGAACTCCTGTCGGTTCAGGGAAATCTGGGCATCAAAATAGCCATTCAGGAAGTAATACTCGCGAATCTGATTGATGTCTCCTTCGAGAAGTCGGGGGTCAAACTTTCCTGATTTCCCGATTCCCAGAAAGGTTCGGGGATTCAGCTGCATGATCTTGAGAATCTCTTCTGAAGGGATGCTGCCTGTTCCGACAAATCCCACAGACCGAATCAGGACCTGCGGGCCTTCATCGATCTCGAAGACCACGGAGAGATTGTTGAGGTCTCCCTCGAGGCGACTCCCCACCTCGGAGAAGGGGTAACCATCCTTGAGCAAAAGACCGCGAATGACATCGGAGTCCTCACGAATGACCAGTGGATCGTAGAGTTCGTCTTCTTTGGTCTGGATCTCTCTCTGGAGAACTTTTTCGGAGAGGGCGTCATTTCCCTCAAACACCACCGAGCGAACGGGTTTGCGCTCCTCCAGGCTGATCGTGATGATGACCCCCTCGGGGACGCTCTGGATGACGGGTGGAGCGATGGAGACAAAATCT
>JAPOLY010000110.1 GCA_029976805.1 bacterium | reverse complement strand
TGCCTATCCGTTGTCCCGAATATTGCGATCGATGGAGATCACGCCAGCCCATTCGGTCGGAGGGTGAGCGATCAATTCTTCACAGCGGGAAACAAGAATTTGCGAGGGTGCATCTTCCGGTGCGAGCGAACGAATGCTGTTGAATGAATTGAGGGCCTGGTCAAAATTTCCCTGAAAGTATTCTTCCAATGCCGCTTCGTGCATTTGAGCCAATTCGATTTGCTCTTTTGAGGCCTCTCCAACAGGGCAAACCAACTCATAGATGGTTCCGCCCTGACGTCGTCCTTTGACTGCCACCCGATCGAGGATTCGGAAGTGGAAATCTTCCGCGGCGATCCTGTGAACCTCTTCGCTGGTGATGATGCTGGTGCCATAGACTTTGTTGAGGCCTTCAAGGCGGCTGGCGAGATTGACAGAGTCTCCCAGAATGGTGTAGTTCAGCCGTGTCGAGGAACCGATGTTTCCAACCCTGACAGGGCCGGTGTGTAATCCGATTCTGGCTCGCAGGGCGGGGAGATTTCGCTGACGCCAATCTGCTCGCAGTTCCTTCAGCCTATGTTGGGATTGCAAGGCTGCATGGCAGGCTTTGGAGGTGACCCGGCGTCCATCGACCTCTGCAATCCAGAAGGCCATAACGGCGTCACCGATGAACTTGTCGAGAATCCCTGACTGTCGATGAATCTGTTGACTCATTCCTTCGAGATATTCACCGCCCAATTGAACCAGTTGGTCAGGGTCGAGAGATTCAGCGACTTCGGTGAAACCGATGATGTCTGAGAAGAAGATACAAGCTTTGGCTTCTTCCATGCCAGGAACAGCGATCTTGTCTTCTGTTACCAGTTTTCGTACGACTCGTGAAGGAACATATTTTTCGAAAGATGTCAGCGCGTGACGCATTAACTCCATGCGCGATTGCATCTCGTTCAGTTCTCGCAGCCGGGAAGGACGTGGAGGATGTTCCCGATCTGATTCTTCTATTTTGAATTGTGCGATCTGGTCCATACCCTTGTTCAGTTCCATCACGGGTCGAGTGATGCCTTCCGCGGTTCTCCAGACAAGGGGAGCAGTAATCACAATCAGGATCAAAAAAGCGATGGCGGTGAAGCGGGTACGCTCGCTGACCTCCATCGTCAGGTCTGATCGGGGAACAGCTAAAAGACTGATCCACTTTTGATCTTCGTCGAGCTCAACCATCAGCCAGGAAAGAAATATATCACCAGCTTCAGAAGACATCTCCACTGTGCCACTTGTTGGCCAGGTGCTGGGAGACTCGGAGTGGATTTGCGTCAGGTGTTGAACTGCCTCACGAATAATGGGTGTCGGAGACTCTATACCTCGAACCCTGCGATAGCTTGCCTCTTCTCCGCTTTTGGACTTCAGCCTCTTGAAAGAATCGAGGGCACTGGATGCGACCAGAATGCCCTTTGGGTCGAGCAGGGCGATCTGTCCATGCTCTGTGGTATCCAGTTCGGAGAGAAACTGGTTGAGAGGGCCGAGGGTCAGGTCACAAGCGCTGATCAAACTCACGCCATCTTTGTCTGTGTTGACTTCGAAGTGGGTGATGCCCAGTTGGGGAATCCCTGAGAAGCGATAGACAGGAGTCCAGCCAGATTTCTTTTTTGCCATCGCTTCGGTGAACCAGGGGCGCACAGTGGCATCAAAATTAGCGATGAAGGAAACCTTTCCGTCAGGAGAGGTTTCCGTAAGCCCCGGTTTCCCAGGGGTGCTTTGCAATTTCAGATATTGGCCGGAATCCGAGCGCTGAATTCCGAAAAGTTCGCCATCGGGAGAGCAAGTAAAGAGAGTGGTGATATGGGAGTTTCGCTTAAGAACGCCCTTTTGATAGGAGTAAGTCAACTCTCGCTGATTCTCTGAGCCGAGCGGAATGAGTTGGCTGGAAAAGACATTGGCTTGGTTTGCCGAGTGTGATTTAGCGGATTCAAGAACCGTCAGGATTCTTTCCTCTATTCGCAGTTCAATTTCTGAACTGAGCTGCTTTGAGAGGGTGTCGACTGCGGATTTCCCGTTGCTATACCAAAGAAATCCTGTGACCAGTATGGCGACAAGCACCTCGCTGATCATCAGCGTGAGGATCACGGATCGGATAGAGTAAGTTTTATTCATCTCAAATCAATTCGGTAAGAGATCACTCTAGCCGTCTTTCTCGAGGGTAGCCTGCAATCCAAAAGCGTGAAGCTGGGAGACGTATCGTTCCCCTTTTTCCTGCTCCGTTGTGCAGACGATGGATTTACCATCGTGGTGAATTTCCAGCATATGTCTAGTGGCAGTCTCCTTGGATTGGCCAAAGATCTTTTGCAGCACGTAGACGACATAGCTCATGAGATTGACCGGATCGTTCCAGACGATGACTTTCCAAAGGTGATCCAATTCCTCTTCCAGGGCAACGGAGGACTCTCGTTCTTCCTCTGGAGCACCCTCTGGAAAAAAACTTCCCCGAATTGAGGTCAGCCATGATTCATCACTGTCGATGTCGTGAATTTCTGGTTCGGTACGCAATCTTCGTCTGTTTCCTGTTTTGGCACTGAAGCGTTCCATCTCGCCCTTTGGGCAGGAATCGCAGGACATCGTATCCTTCAATGGAGGATTCAACGATGTCAATATTGAGTAAAAATCCGCTGTTTCCGGCTGTCCTTTTGACTGCGGTCATCTGTGGAGCCGCAATCTTTCTGATCGGAATGCCGGGAGAGGCAATTGGTGACTCTGGACCGGTTCCTGCGGCCGTGGAACCTGCCTATGCCTCCGGAGATGAGTCCCTGATTCAGGACCTCATCGATCGAATCGAGCGTCTCGAGGGAGAACTGAACCGGGTTCAGAACAGTTCCCAAGAGCCCCAAATGATGGCGATGTTGGAGGGCTTCAAATCAGAGATTGAAGAGTTCAGGGAAAATCAATCCAGCCAGAAGACATCGATGGAATCCCCTTCGGCAGACGATTCCCCAGTAGTATCCACAGAAGCTGAGTTCCCTGTTGAAGACTCGATGAGTACTGTGATTCATGAACAGGTGTTTTCCTTTGAAAGTCTGGTCGTCCCTGAAGCTCTGGTTTTGATTCAGGGGAGCGATGCCGGCCATCCGATTTTTGTTGAAGTGCTGGATCGTCACGGTAATTGGGTTGAGGTGTACACCGAAAATTCTCCCTCAGGTCAGCCGACCTCGGAAACCTGGATCGAGTGCCCAGGGGCTCCCATGACGGAGTCTGTCAGGGTTTTCGTTGAGGGTGGATCAGGAGTCGAGGCGGTGGCTGCCGAGAATGATGAATCTCTCTACTGGAGCTCTTTTTCAGACTGAAGTGGATTGATTCCATTCAAGCAGGAATCTGATTCCAGAAAAGAAAAATGGGTCCCGGTGATCGTATCACCGGGACCCATTTCGATTTCACTTGAGCACAGAAAGTGCCCTTCGGAAATTCTGGTTTATCCAGCGTCAGGAATGCAGCTGTCCGGATCGTTCTCACAGCGGTCAAACAGCTCAGAGAAGACGACACCATCGGTAGCGTGACGGGCCTCAAGGGTGATTCCGGTCACGTTGGCTGCATTGGCAGTCGGGATCAGGTCGAACTCAATGCGAGCACCGAACTGTGCACCCGGAGCCGGAGCGTTGTTTTCGTCAACGGCAGGCTCCAGCGGAATGTTGAACTCCAGGGAACCACCGTTATCGGTGTGAATGATCGCGACCAGCGTGATGCCATCGGGCTCGTCCACGCCACCACGGAAACGAATCTCGTTTCCGTTATCGTTGTAGCGCCAGCGCTCAACAGAAACCTCAACGACTCCGTCGAAATTCACGAGGGAGGTGAAGACCTCCATGGCGTACATCACGTGGTCACCCACCATGTATCCAACCATGTCGATTCCCTGTCCCTGCATGTTCTGCATGAACATTTCGCGCGGAATGGCTTGCTCGAAGGCACCGAACACTTCTGCGGGGAAACGAGGATCCTGGTTGAACATGCACAGAAGACCGTCGACTACGAAGCAGTCGGGGGTTCCGGTGACGATGTTGCCGTCATTGTCCAGATGCGAAGGAGTTCCCGGAGCGATGAAGCTGACTTCACCTGCTGCGGTGTTCTCGGAAAGCTCGTAGACATTCACGGTATCAGGGATCAGGTACTCTGCTCCGTCAATCGGATCAATGTAAATGTGGCCGGCACTCTTGAAGGTACCACCACTCTGTTTCGGGTAGATGTAGGTGGTCGTGCCATCTTCGTTGTCGATGAGTCCATTACGTGCACGGAAGTCGGCGGGAAGGGAAGCAGCGATACCCGGAAGGTTCAGTGCATTCTCAACCAAAGAGAAGTGATTTGCGGCAATTTTCTCAATAGTGTTTGCCACGTCACGCTCGCTACGGCTATTCACTCCCGGGAAACCCGTGGTCAGGAGTGCTTCCTGAGTGGAGAAGAGCGAACGAGTCGCACCGGAACGAAGAGGTCCACCAATACCGGTGGTCACACCGGAAACCAGGGCAAGCTCAGTGCCACCGAGGTTCAGGTAGGGAGAACCGGGCATGGCGTTGATGTCAGCCATGCGATCAAACTGTGCAGTCGAAATCGGAGCATGAGTCAACTCACCATTCAGACCAAGTTCGATCATCTCAGTGGCTTCAAATTCGTAGGGACCACCATTAAGCTCCAGCGGAATTGTGACGATCTTTCCCACAGCGGTGCAGGTCCAGGCGTCAAGATCAAGATCCCAGGCAGGACCTTCGGTATTGAAGAAGCGAAGAGCCGGATCACGCTGCAGCATGCGCTCAGTGTCATCAGCGGTTCCCCAGACTCCGTCGGCACCGGGGTGCTTGATTTTTGCAGTTTGAGCCATCACAGGGCTCGTAAACAGAACGGCGAGTAATACTGCCGACACTCTAAAAAGGTTGCTCATAGGTATAACCCTCTCGCAAATATGTCAGCCGCCCAATCCTGTTCGGGCTGTCCTGACGAAATGGAATAAACACACACCAGCAAAAAAACGATTGAAGACTCTTCAAAAAGAACCCGTTTCACCCTCACGAAACGTGATGGATGATTTGGATCCCCACCTCGGAGAACCTCAACTCCTGCAACATTACAGTTGTTATGACCGCTGCACTAACAAAAGTTTTTGTAATGGAACTATCGGGACAATACCGAGAATAGTTGTAAAACGGGCCTATGAGCCCGAATTTGGATCTGGACGCGCAAGTCGGCTTGATTATGCCAACAGGGGCTTCCCGTTATAGATAACGGGTGAGGCCACCAGGGAATACAAGTGGCTATACCCACCCAGACGGCCCAACAGCGCCCCAAAAGAATGTTAATAAACATTGGACGGGTAATGGACGTTAGTCAGTTGAGACATGACTGACGAATTCAAGGGCAGCGGGCGGCTGAAGTTGTGTTGGAAATTTCAACTTAATTTGGGCGGTTGACCCTCTGGTTCCAGTCGTTGGCCATTAGCCCCAGATCGATTTCAACGGGCTGAGAATCTGTGTCTCCTGAGAAGAATGCGGATTCAACTATGCGGATGTCATCCTGAAGCTGTTTGACCAGCGCTTCATCCTGGATTGAATTTGAGTTTTCAATTTTCTGCAAGTACTGCAAAAGGCTCAAGCCGCTGAGGGTATCGGGAATCTTCCATGGGTCGATGTGC
>JAPOLY010000014.1 GCA_029976805.1 bacterium | reverse complement strand
GCCAACAGTGAGAAAAAGCCATCGCGAAAGAGTCCGGTCGAGAGTTCCCAGGCTTCCAACAGACTACTCATGAGCTTGGCTCCAATGAGATCTCTCCCGTTGCTGAAAGATCGAGGTAGCAACGTGGCTGGACAGGGATCCAGCTGGAATCATGAGTGATGACCAGAAACAGGATTTCCGAGTTTTCAGCGAGGTCTGCTACCAGTTTCCCCAGTGATTCCCTGCCCTCTTGATCGACTCCATTCATCGGTTCATCGAGAACGATGCAGTTGGCTTCGGCAACGAGGGCGCGGGCGATCAACGCTCTTCGCTGTTCACCCCCGGACAACCGCGCAAATCTGCGGTTCTCCATTCCGATCAGACCGACTCGGGTGAGCATTTCAGAGATGATCTGTTTCGCCGGCTTGTCTTGCGATTTGCCGGGCCTCAATCCCCACAGAGCGGATCCCGAGTCCGGGGTGTCCCACATTCCCAGTTCGACGATGTCAAAGACAGAAACGGGGTAATCTTCGGTGAGGGGAAGTTGCTGGGGAACCCAACGACAGTGGGGAGTGGTGTTCCAACGAATATTGCCGGAGATGGCGGGAATCAGTCGGAGCAACGTACGGGCAAAAGTCGACTTGCCGCAGCCATTGGGGCCACGCATGACATTGAGCCCCCCCGCGGAAACGGAGAAGCTCCAGGGACCGGCCACGGTGTGATCACCGTGGCCGATCACCAGATCCTCGAGGTGAAACTCAACGTTGCTCAACGCTAAGGTTCTTTTCGAAAGTACTCACGATGTGTTCCATGAAGGGAATATAACCCTTCAGATTTCCTTTTACAGAACTGTGATGGGGCAAAATGGCGATTTTTGCATCACAATTGGCGGCGATCTTGCGTGCCAGATCCTGATTGACGGGCCTCACGATAATCAAGCCGACATTGTTTTGTTGGGCTTTTTCTGTGACTTCGGCCAATCGGGTCGCATGTGGTGTGACCCCCGCCTTTGCCTCGATTCGATCGACGATTTGCAAATCGAAATCTTTTGCGAAGTAACTCCAGGTGGGGTGGTACTCGATGAATCCCGCACCCTTGAACGGTGCCAGTCGACTTTTCCACTCAGAGATTTTGCGATCCAGTTGCTGAAGGTAATCGGCACCCCGCTTTTTGAACTCTTCGCTGTACTGAGGGTATTTGTTGCTCAGGCCTTCGACGATATTGGCAACGATCTGCCGCCCTCGAACAGGTGACAGGTTGTAGTGCGGGTTCCCCTTCAAGTGAAGATCGGGACCTTCCTTGCGGGTTGTTGCCGCCGGTACGTCAAGGGGCTGGATCCCTGCAGAACAGTTGATGAAGCCGGGAGTCCCGGGGCGAATCCGTTCATTTCTTGCGGCATTGAGCAACTGTGGTAACCACGCATGCTCCAGATCAAGGCCGATTTGAACCAGCACGTCTGCCTTGAACACTGCATTCAGGAGGCGGGGCCTGGGCCGGATGTTGTGTAAGTCCTCACTGCCATTGGTCAGGCTGGTCACGGAGACACGATCGCCCCCGACCTGACGGACGATATCCGCCAGATCGGGAGTTGTCGTGACGACCCGGATCGCATCTTCAGCGAAGACCTGACCGGACCATGGCAGCAGGAGCAGAATCAGAGTCGTCAGGACCCCATTCGAAATCCTGCTCATCTTTACCACTCCAGTCCGTGACCGTGGCTTCCGAGCTGAACGGTCCACTGCAGGGAAACTGCAGTGAAGTCGACCAATTCTTCGACACCGTCTTCTTCAAGGACCAAATCCTTGAAGGAGCGAACCTCGAAGCGGAGGCGGTTAAACTCATTGAGCTTCTTGGTGTAGAAGACACCGAAGTCACTGCTCTCCTCAGCAGAGTCCTCAGCGTGCTCGTACTGGTTGAAAGAGAAACCGATGGTGTTGTTGGAATCCATGACTCTCTCGGCCATGACGTAGAAACCACTGGCTTCAGTGTTGGTCACATTGAAGACCGGATTCAGCGGGTCGGTTTCATCCAGCTCGCCCTCGTCCTGATCATTCATGAGTGCTTCAGCCTGGAAGCGGAAACCGGAACCATTGGACTCGTCCATGTCCACGTAGGTCAGGTCAAGGCCCATGACGGACTTGTTGACGTCCTGAATGTCATCCTCATCGACACCAAAGACGCGCTCCGGTGCGGTCATCAGACTTCCACCCAACTGAAGGGTGGCGGAATCGGAAACGTCGAAAAGGGTGCTCAGGCGAGCGTTGATGGCAAAGTCACCGGCCTCGCGCAGGGGGCCTTCTTCCTCTTCTTCATCCTCGTGATGGTGGTGTCCACCTCCAGGGCCGAGGATCACGTGGGCATCGCTGTCAGCAGACTGGAAAATTCCGATGCTGCCACGCAGGAGTGAGGTGTCGCCCAGGGGGGACCACCAGTGAAGTTCGGCACCGGTTCCCTTGAGGGTTCCGCCAATGTACTCCTGAAGAACGGAGGGCTTATCCATCATGGGAAGCTCTGCATCGTGAATCGGGCTCAACTTGCCGAAGTCCATGTTGAAACGACCGGCCTTGATGTGGGAGGTCGGGGTGAGCCAATCGGTGGCTATGACGTAGGCTTCTTCCAGTTCGACATCTTCATCGTCGAAGAAGATGATGCCGTGGAACTCATAGGCATTGTCGACGGCTCCGAAGAGACCGATTTCCGCTCCGCGAAGCTTGAATCCGTCTGCTCCAGCCTCGATGCCTTCATCGTCACTCCAAGTGGCAACCATGTCTCCGATGAAACTGATGGCGGGGTTGAAGCGATTATCGAGAACAGTGGTCTGACCATAGTCCCCAAGGCCGATGCGGCTGGATCCATCCTGGGCTTGCAGTGATGTGAGCGGCGTACCGATACAAATCAGCAACGCAAGGATGAGTGAAAGTTGTTTCATGTGTTCTCCTGTATTTGCAAAAGCACTTCAGCTTTTGCTGGATTGAATGGGATCGTGAGGTGTTGTCGTGGAACCCGGAAGTGAACACCAATCCAAAGTTGGGCTGGAGCTTTTCAGGAGTTTCAAGACTGTTCAGAATTAAACCGAGATAGGGGTGTAATCAGTTAAAGGGCGGGCTTCTGCCCGGGCGCTCTTTTTTGACTCGGAAGTCAACCAGAGTCGCGTCAGTGAGGACCCGCAAGGTTTCGTACACGGGGCTCGAAGGCAGAATCTGGACATGCAGCAGATCGCCATGAGCCGATGCCAAAGCTTCACAAGTCTGACAGTCTGAGGAACTGGAAGAGTCCGGTGCTTCTGTGGGTGCTTTTTCTGTGGCACAACCCTCATGTCCACAGGCGGAAGAAGCTGCAAAGATCTGAGAGTGTGAGAGTTGGTGTACTTCAGCGGCCACTGTGAAATGAATCGTCGCAATCAGAGCCAGCAGGATCCCGAATGGGAAATGAAACCCATTCAGTTCAAGCCGGCCTTGTGCAGATCGATTCGCAAACACCTTCACTGTGGTGACCCTTTCACCCATCACGAAGTGATGGACTCAGGATCTTAGTGATAATCGTTTATCAATGGCAATCACTTTCGCTCGAATTGCTGATATTCGGTCAGTATTCGGCGAATTGTGGGGGAATTGGGCCATTTCTTCAGGGTGTCCTGCAAGACTTTGACCGCTTCCTTGGTGTTTCCGAAGTCGTGGAGAGCAATGGCATAGACATAGGCGTAGCGCAGGGATTCAGGGGAAAGGGAGTAGGCTTTTTCGATGGCCTGAAAGCCTTCTTCTCTGCGGTCAGACCGAATCAGCAGTAATCCCCGGGCATGATGAAGGCCTGCATCGTCGCTGACCTTCGAGATGGCGGAATCCAGTAATTGAATGGCGTCCTGTAGTTTTCCGGAACGGGCGAGAAGGTCGGACAGATTGACAGAAGCGGGCCCAAAGTGGGGCTCTCTCTGAAGCGCTTTTCGATAAAGCGATTCCGCTCGATTCAGGTTTCCTGCGGTGTCCTCCAATTGTGCAAGATTGACGAGAGCCTCCGCTCTGTCGGAGTGAACCTCCTGACTGCGGCGGTATTCTTGAAGAGCCTTATTGAGACTGGGTGGCTTGGGAGACTCCGCACTCTCCGGCCACTGAAGAATGACCTCTGCAAGATATTGGGCAGCGGTCAATCTGACCGAACGATCAGGGTCCTCCAGGAATTGAAGAATCCAGGACCCGAGTTCATAGGGTGGGTCCGCTTGCAGACCGAGCAAGGCACCGCGCCGAACCAGAGGCTCTGAAGAGTTCAGATTTTCAACGATCTTCAGCAGGTCACCCCGTGATCGTAATTCCGGATCCTGTCTCAGTCTGGAATATTCTGAAAGCAGAGTCCCACGTGCGATGGCTGGCAATGCTTCATCGTCGAGAGCCAGTCCCAACAGAGTTGAGGAATTGGTTTTATTGTTGCGAACGGCATGCAGTGCTTGCCCCCAATGAAACTGACCGCTGACGCCATTGGGAAACCATTCGCGGATTTTAAGGTCTGCCCAGTTGGCTGTTTCATCGTAGTGGCACTCGTTGCAGGCGTTGGGGGTGCCGATGCTTTCAGTCAGGTCAGGTCGGGGAATTCGAAAGGAGTGGTCATGACGACGGTCGGTACCCATGTAGATTCGGGAAGCCATATGACAGTCGATGCACTGTGAACCGGGTGTATCCGCTGCGTGATGGGTGTGCGAGAGACTGTCGTAACGTGCGGGTTCATGGCAGCCGATGCAGAGTGCGTTTCCCTGCAAATACAACTCTCCGGAGTGGGGGTCATGGCAATCGGTACAGGTGACCCCCTTCTGGTGCATGCGGCTCTGGAGGAAGGATCCGTGGACATACACCTCGTCAAGAATCTGACCATCGGCGTGGTAGAGACCCTCTTCCAGAAGAGACAGTTGGTGAGTCTGGGAAAGTGCTTTTCCCGGAATCGATCCATCCACGAGAGCGGTTCTCCGTGAGTGACACCGGGCACAGGTTTCCTGCTCCAGTGAGTGAGGAAGTTCAGGATTGCGAGTGGCGACCTTTTCGCCTTCTGCCCTGATCCACTCCCGCTTTCCACTGGAAAGGGAAAATGTGAAACCGAAGTTTGGAGGGGGAGGTGGTTGATCGTCTTCTTTTGACAATCCTCTCACCGATTGAGCCCAATCAAGATGGTGGCTGCCAGGCCCATGACATGCTTCACATGCCACATCGATCTCCTCATAGCGTGTCTTGAATTGCTGGGTGCTGGCATCAAAGTTTTTGGTGACACCCGTAGAGTGGCACTCAGCACACATATGATTCCAGTTGTTCAGAGAGCCGGTCCAGTGAAGAGGATCTCCAGGTGGAGTAATCTCACCCGGAAAGAGGGGATACCAGCCCTCCGGTTTTGCACCACTTCCAGTGGACCATGCGATGGGATAGCTCTGAAGCTTGCCCGGTTCCGCTTCAATCAGAACTTGCTGGCAAGGTTCGATTCCAAAAAAGTACTTCACCGGTTTTTGGATTTTCCCTGAAGAATCTTCTACTTCGACATGGGGGACACCGGCAATTTCGATGAAGCGGGAGATCAGCCCTGCGGCCTTGACCTCATCACCCTTGAAGGATGCCACCGCATCTTTTTCATCAGGTGTGAGCATGGCCTTTGCGTGGTGTGAAGTCAGCCACGAGGAGTGTTCCTGCTGGTGGCATCCCATACAGGTCTGGCTTCCAACGTGCGTAGGTTCACCGCTCGGGTTCAAGCCGATCCATGGCGCGAGCAAAAGCAGGACAGAAATGTGAATCGTCATGGCTTCAGGATACTCCCGGGTGAAGAGAGTGGGCAGGATTTCAGGAAGCGGGCAGGGGTTCAATTCCTGCTGAATTGTCAATAATCCCCACCAAGACCTCCTGTGGCGAGGCCGGTCTTGGGTTACAACATATCCCGATACGGGAATACCCTTCAAATGGATGGAATCGCCGTGAACCGCCTCGATAAACATCTCAAGCCTCTGGTGGATGAAGAGAGATTTTCGCTCTTTGACCAGATTTCCAGATTTGCAGCCAACGAGGTTGCTCCTCACCTGCTCCAGTGGGAACGGGACAAACAGTTGGTTCCCGATCATTTGATCGAGCAGCTGGGAGAGATGGGCATCTTTGGGCTGCCGATTCCGGAAGAGTATGGGGGGCAAGACGGTGAGATGATCGATCTCATCCTTGCGGGCCTCGCGCTCTCCTATTGGAGTCCTTCCGTCGCCATTACCCCGGGCGCTGCTGTTTCACTGGGCATCAATCCTTTGTTGCGTTTTGGATCAGCGGATCAGAAAGCGGAGCACCTGGAAGATTTGGCTGCAGGCCGGCGCATGTTTGCTTTTGGACTTTCCGAGCCGGGGCGCGGTTCCGATGCGGCCAATCCCCAAGTCGTCGCTGAAAAGACCGACAACGGTTACGTACTTCGCGGTGAAAAGTGCTGGAGTACCAATGCTGCCTGGGCCAGCCACGTCGTGGTTCACGCCTTGACCGATCCAGAGGGGCGCAATGGTCATCGCAGTACCTGCTTTATTGTTCCCCGTGACCGTGCAGGAGTGGCTTATCAGGAGATGGAAGGCAAAACCGTCTGGCCCCTTTCCTCCACCGGGTCGATTGCATTCGATGCCGTCGAGGTCAGCGAAGATGAGATTCTGGGTGAGGTCAATGGTGGCTTCCGGGTCATGGTGACCACCCTCAATGGCGGTCGTCTTTTTGTCGCTGCCATTGCTCTGGGGTCGCTCGCATTCGCCCTCGATAAAACCCGCCAGTATGTTCAGGAGCGGGAGCAATTTGGTGGGGCCATCGGTCGTTTCCAGCGAGTCCAGGATGTGGTTCTGGAAATGGATCTTGCCCTCGAGCGCAATCTCAGCTGGTTGATCCAATTAGTGCACCGTTACGACCAGGGCTCACTGGATCGGGAGCAGGCTGCAAAGGTCAAAATTGATTGCAGTCGTGTTGCGTCCGAGTTGGTCCAGGACGCCATGGAAGTGTGTGGGGGAGTGGCCTGTCTCGATGAGTTCGGCCTCGCCCGTCACGCTGCGGATCTGTTTGTCACCCGGGTTGGCGAAGGATCCAACAAGGCACTGATGAGCCAGATCTCCCGATCACTGCTTCCGGAAATCGCCGACCAGCTTCAGTAATTTCCTGAACAGCAGACTCGGTGTATCCGGGTTTACGGCATCGGATAGAAGTATTGGGTGTAAGGCGTATCTGCCTTGCTCTGAAGTTCCAGATTTCGGATCAGCAAGGACGGGCTGATAGTTGAAACTGGGACCATGCCGCTTTCGGCTCCACACCAGGCATTATCGATCACAGGATCATCGCCGGCAGCGATGATTCCTTGCACAGCATTCAGGGGTGTTCCGACAAAGTTGACTCCCCGAATCAGTTCTTCCCTGCCATCCGGAAAGACCCTCGCGGAAAGATTGATTTCGCCGAGGAAAGCCTGGAAATCGTAGGCGTCAGTTGTGGTTTCACCTGAAGATGCATTCAGGATGCGAATGCCGTAAGGGAGATTCTGTCGTTTTACCTCTTCGAGGAGTTTCGCCTTCAACTCCCGAGAAGTCGCCGTGTGTTCCGACTCGAGATGGGTGACGCCCATGCGACTGATCGCCCGTTCATGGTGACTGGAACGGGCATGTCCGTTTGAAGAGTGTCGGCGGTCGATGGGAACCCGGCTGGTCAGGAATCCTTTCAACTGACCTCCCGAGATCAGGTCAGCAGTCGCTGAAGGCGTGCCTTCATCATCGAATCGGTAATGACCCACCAATGAGCGGGATTCGCCACTCGGCAATTCGAGATGTGAATCCTGTGGGTGGTCAGAGAGTGACAGAAACTCGGGAAGAACTGTCTTGCCGAGGGAGTCGGCAAAGGTGCGGGCTTCTCCACCTGAGCGAAGGCGGTTCCCTTCAAGGCGGTGTCCCATCGCTTCATGGATTAGCAGGCCTGCGGGGATGGGGTCTAGAAGTACCGGACCTGAGTAAGAGTGGAAGCGCGGTGCAGCAGCGACTTTTTCCAACAGTTGAGCTGCAGAACGAATCTCTCTGCGGATCTGTTTGAGATCAGGGAGTTCAGAGGGATCGTTGACGAAGTGGCTGATAGTCCACGGGATTCCATCGCCTTTTGCACTCAGGTGCCACAGGTATGCCTCCAGCTGCCAGAAAGCCTGGCTTTCAGCGATTTGTGAGCCATCCGAATTGACGAAGAGCCGTGTCTGATGTTTGACCTGAAGGGAAACATGACTGTTTTTGATCCCGGGATGGTTTCTGGCAGTGGCGCTGGCCTTCTCGACATAACGGGACCAATGCTCCCGATCGATGGATGGCAGTGAACCGGGGGCGAGGTCGACCACCGGTTTTCGCTTCTCCCAGTCATGAAGTTCCGGGTGCAAGTTGAGGTAGGTCAGTTCATGGGCCTTGCGTCGGAAGTAGGCTTCCTCTGCTTCACGGTATTTGGCATCAGTCAGACGCCAGAGACCGATTCGAAGCGCTTCCTTGCGATCATGAATCGGTAAACCCAGATAGCTGTATGACTCTTCTTCCTTCGAATTTTCCTCGAGGCCACCTTCACTGATCTGGTCTTTACGGAAAGATCCTACGTGGGCATCCGTGAGACAGTTTCTTCGCGTGTAGTGATCTTCTTTGTAAAGGGCGCCGAAGCGGGCCTCTACGTTGAAGAACTCATGATCACGAATGAGGTATGAGAGGTAAAAGAGCTTGGGAAGACTGGGTTTGCGCAATTTTTGAGCAGCCCTTTGGCATTCTTCAGATGCGACCAAGATCAGTTTTTTGGCGGTGGAAGGATTAATCTTGAATCTCCAATAGACTGAAGACTTCGCAGTCGGGGATGAGATTTCTGCCATTGAGGAATGAGAGTTCCATGAGGAATCCCGCTCCGATCACGACGCCGCCCTGTTTTTCGGCCAGCTTCTCGCAGGCTGCAATGGTTCCTCCGGTTGCCAGAACATCATCGATCAGCAACACCTTTTGCCCTGGTTGGATGGCGCCGGCTCTCATTTCGACGGTGTCAGTTCCGTATTCCAGTTCATACTCCACAGAAATCGTTTCACCCGGAAGCTTTCCAGGCTTGCGAATGGGAATGAAACCGATGTCGAGGGCTTGAGCGACAGGCAACCCAAAGAGAAATCCTCGTGACTCTGGCGCTGCAATCAGGTCTGCACCCAGAGGGCGACTCTTCTCTGCGAGAAGTTCCACCGTTTCAGCAAAGACTTCTGAAGAGGCGAGCAGGGGAGTGATGTCCTTGAACTGAATTCCCGGTTTTGGGAAGTCAGGAACTGTTGCAATCAGCGAATCGATTCTGTCCAGAACAGGATCTTGAGAATCGGTCATAAAAAACTCCCGTCCAAAATCTCCTCGGGGGGAGAGAGGAGCGTGTTGGACGGGAGTTTATAACAACAGGGTTCTTTGGGGAAGCGACAGTCTTCAGCTGACGGTTTCTTCGTACTGTTCGTCAAACTGTTCGTCGTAGATTTCCGGCTTCGTGATCAAGCCTTCGGCAACCAGTTCCTGCAATCGTGCAAGGGCGTCGTTTTCAATCTGACGAACTCGCTCGCGGGAAAGTTTGATCCGCTGACCGATCTCCTTGAGGGTCATGGGCTCACCGTTGTCGAGTCCGTAGCGCATGCGGACAATCTTGCGCTCACGCTCGTCCAGATGGCTCAGCAGATCCTTGATCATGTCGATCTGAATCTTCTTCTCCAATGAGGTGTGCGGCTGGGTCTGGGACGGGTCCTCGATAATGTCGGAAATCGTCCATGAGTTTTCGATGGAGATGGTCTGATTGGCAGAATCTGCAACGTGAAGAGCATTCTGGATGATTTCGGTCTTCTCCAGAGGGATCTCCATGCGCTCTGCAATCTCATGGAACATCGGTGGGCGTCCCAACTCGATGGCAAGGTCTGCAGCAGCTCTCTTCCACTTGGTAATCGTTTCAACCATGTAGGAAGGAATTCGCACAGACTTCACCGTGTCGATGAGGGCACGCTTGATGGACTGCTTGATCCACCAGGTACCATAAGTACTGAAGCGGCACTCTGCTGCTGGGTCGAATCTCTCGACAGCCTTGAGCAAGCCGAGGTTTCCTTCCTCGATCAGGTCTAGGAGGGGGAGTCCTCGTTCGACGTAGTGCTTTGCAATGCTGACCACCAGTCGAAGGTTGGAGCGGACCATATGGTCACGGGCTTCCAGATTTCCCTTCTGCACCTCGATGGCCAACTCGCGTTCCTCTTCTGCAGTCAGCAGTGAGTGACGATTGATGTCTTCAAAGTATGCTTCAAGTCCTACTTCACGCGCGTTCATCTTGTAATCCCTTCAGGATTCTTCGTGACTTTCGAGAAGGGCTTGGCCATGAACATGCGCTGGCTTCCGCATTGATCAAGGAGCTCGAGGAGAACCCGCTTATCGGCGGTGGTCTCCGGTCCAGGTGCGATTCCGGTGGAATCGGCAGTCTGTTCCCCTGCCACGTTTTGGTTGGTGTGGATTTCATCGCTGTTTGCGAGTCTTTCGGCTTCATTGAGAAGCTCTTCACAAATCAGCAGAATGGTTTCTTGCATCGATTTCTCTTCCGCCAGTTCTCCAGTGGTGCGCGGCACCCTCAGGAGAAAAACTTGCCTACGGAAGACTCATCGGTCGCGGGGGGGGTCAGACTTTAGGCTGGCTTCAAATTCTGGGGATTTTTTATCCCACCAGGCTCTCCAGAGGGCTCCAACCTCTTCCTGGACCTGGTATCTCTCTTCCATATCGGTCATCGAATAGGTATCCCACCACCCCATATCCAGGCCGGTTTGCCTGCGAAGGATAGGAATAACGGTATTTCGGCCATTTCGATTATCGGTTCTCCCGATCAGGGCACCGATCAATCGTCCCTCAGGGATAATTTGCTGATCAGGGTTATTCAAAAGCCAGCCATCGAGGTAGCGGATCAACATCAGCAGTTGGCTCTCATTCCTCGAAAAAGTCGAAGATTCAGGATCTTCAATCCAGCTGATCACCGATTCGAGGGTTTCCGGGTCGCCGACCTCAATGAGGTCTTCGAGAGCTTTTTGGGTATCCCTCTGAAAACGATTACGGGACTTCATGATCGTATCCCGAAGAAGCTCTCTACCGCGGTCATCGCCGAGTGAAAGCAATGCTCTTCCGAGAGAAACGGTGGGTTTCTCTTCCCACAACTCAATCAGCCGTGGGAGGGTAGCCTTCAATCTCAAGGTCGTAATGACTTCTGTCGTCATGTAGAAATCGGTGGAAGACTCCGGATTAAGAGACTCAATCAGATATCGGTCAAGGTCATCCCAAGTCACCGGGATCTCTTGCACGAGTCCGTCTTCAGGAGCTTCTACCTCTGAGGCGATCAAAAGTGTCTGGAAGAGAACATTGGATCGAACCATGGCACTCTCTGCGCCAAGTCTGGCAGTGCTGAAGCGGTAAACCCAATTTCGCCATGTGGTTCGCCAGCGGGTGAGGGTGGGCCTATCGATCATCAGTAACATCGAGCCAGAAAACCGTACGGAGCCACCCGCAGAATTCTCAAGGTAGATGGAGGCATCACGACCGTCGTCTCCCATCATGTGCAATCGATGATCTGTGGGGAGAATCCAGCGACGCAATCCCAGAGGGCGGATATCAGTCCCATCGATCCGTACGTCCGCAAGAGTTAACTGTATCCAGCGAACTTCTTGAGGATCTTGCTCGACAGGTGAAGCGAGGCGATCTTTCCATTTGACTGAACGACGGTCCCACCAAGTCTCATCCCTGCGTACATTTCTTTCACGGGGAAGCTCGCCCAGGTTTCTGACCAGTATCTGGTCGATGATGGATTGCTGGTTGGACTGGAACTCAGGCAAACCCTCAACAAGGTTCTTCAGAAAGGTATCCCGGTGCTCTTTGGGGATGTCCTGATATTCATTCAGTTTTTTGACAGAGTTACGAACACGAATGGAAATGGTGGTGTCGGCAAGCCTCAAAGCACCGTCCAGTTTTTCCAGCAGTGATTTCCAGTTCGCACTCTCGAGCGGCTTGAGGCGATCCTGACCAAGCAGGATGGCCAATGCGAATTCTGCATATTGGGTGGGAATCAGATCGAGTAGCGGCTCTTTCCAACCGGAGTTCAATTCGAGCCCTTGATTGGTCATGTATCCCAGAGCCGAAAAGAAGAGTGGAATTCTGCCGGTCGATTGAGAGAGATCTTCCCCCATAATTTCAGCCCAGTTATTGGCCAGTAGCTCGT
The DNA here is from genome assembly GCA_029976805.1 of bacterium. GTDB lineage: Bacteria > Planctomycetota > UBA8108 > UBA1146 > UBA1146 > UBA12191. The sequence goes on along the minus strand of JAPOLY010000014.1, from coordinate 31,286 downwards.
TCAAAACTTGTTTGTCGATCGAGCGGATCAGTGAAGACCACATGGAAGACATATGTGAATCTGACCAGCGCAGTACTGCCAGGCTACCGGGTTGGATCAATGATTCGAGCAAGCGCTTCTGGTGATCCTGAGACAAACTTCCTTCTCGAAGTTTCCTGTCGAGAGAACTCCACAGGATGTGTTGTGACCAGGGGGAGAGATCCGCGCAGTGTTGCTGAAGGAGGGCTATAGCCCCTTCTGTATCGGTATCGATGGCAAAGGGAAGAATGCCATCGATGACTAGGGTGGTGAGGGGGTCTTCCCCGGTCATGTGCAACTCGATAGTCTCTGCAGCGAGTTGGATCGAATCCGTATTTCCACGAATCATTTGAGCGATCAACCAGGGGTCTGCGGATTCTTCACTGTTACGAAAAGGCTCGCCTGGAATGTCACTCCACTGCGCTGCTGTAATGATCTGCTGAGGAGTAGGGGAGGATGACAGGCTTTTGACGAGAGCCTTTTTGAGTCGGTCCTCTGCGGATTCCTCAGGATCAGACAGCTGGTGAGACTCACTCAAAAGAAGAACCCAGGTCGAAATCTCGCTGGCTGTTTGAACCGTACCTTGAACTGTTTCAGATTGCACCCGGTCCTCTGTGAGGATGACCCAGGGGACACCGAGTTCTAATTTTATACCGGGGGGGCCGGTCATGCTGGACGTGCTGGTTCCATGAAACAGAACCTCGACAGAATAGGGTGCTTCATTACCTCGCAAGGAGATTTGAAAGCGTCTCTCTTCATGATCGGTGCGGATCGTATTCATCCGCGTTTCACCAGGCTTGAAATCAAGACTGCAGGACTTGATCGACTGATAGGGCGCTACAAGGGAGGCGTTCCGGTCTTTACCCAGTCGAACCAGATCAACACGGATTTTCAGTGGAGAGATGACAGACAACAGTTCGCGAACTCTTTCGCGAACTTCCAGATCGGGATGGGTGAGGGCGGTGCGCAAGGCCTCGACTGAAGCTTCTCCAGCTTCGAGCAGTTTTTCCGCGGACTCTTCCCGTTCTATCCAGTCTGAAGAGCCCAACTTTTCGACCCAAAGGAACGGGTCTTCCAGCGGATTTTGATTGGACTGTTGGGTTAAGGGGTCGGCGATAATCAACGAGGTGTGCGCTGAGAAAAGAAGAAACAGAAAAGATAAAAAGGGCAGAAAAAGACCGGATTTAAATCTCATGGCTCTTTCCCATTTTCAGACCTTCCTTAATCCAATCCCCAAGTTATCCGAAATACACTCAAGCCGGGGGCTCTGACTATCGATATAGACGTCAGGGACCTCTGCACCCGGATTCTCATTTGAGATCAGGATCTGCAGAAGAATACCCCATTAGCGGCCAGTACGCAGGCCGTGAGATCTTACAGAGGAGTTGCGGGAGGCTGAAAATGGCTGCTGATCACCGAACTACAATTCTCTCCCCCAATTTGGAGGAGTACAGATCGGTCGAGGATGTCAGGCGTTTTGCTGTATTCAGCAATATGTTGTCAGGCAGTCTCCAGGAGCACTACTCGGCAGATTTTACCGTGATGTTCCATACGGAATCCCCGAACGGTTTCAGTTCTTTCAAGTCGAGTGTGTTGACCAGTGTTGGTTCTGTTCCTGACAGTTTTGAAGATCAGATGGCGAGCCTGGTCAAGTCTTACAGCAACACTTCCGGGGACTTCAAGTTTGAAACTTGGCCAGAAGCAGAGTGTTTAGTTCACCGACTTGCCGTTACCGACTGCGATGCCATCGTGTTCGTTCTCGGTTTTCAATCGATCAACCTTCCCAATGCAGAAACCCGACAGCGGTTTGCAGAGTCTCTCGAGAAGATTCAGTCTGAGATTTCAGACATCTTTCTGATCAGCCAGCAGGCACAGAAAATCGATGACTTGCGTCGTCGGTTGGAAAACGCCGAAGATCAACTCGATTCACCGGTTCTGGATCTCTCCAGAGGGATTGAGCACCTTGAGATCGCAGGCGAATCCAAATCCGTGATCGGAGTGAATACCTGTTCTCAACAAATGAAAACGGTATTGAATCAGATTTCCAAGATCGGCCTCAGTGATTTGAGTCTGTTGATTCGCGGTGAAGTGGGAACTGGGAAAGCTTTCCTTGCACGAAAAATTCATGACCATTCCAGCCAAAAGGACAGCCCTTTCGAGATGATCAGTTGTGGAGCTTTGACTCCCAGCCTCGTCGAAGGTGAGTTGTTCGGTTGGAAAAAAGGCGCCTTCAGTGGTGCCGATGAAGATCGTGCAGGTCTCTTTGAAAGAGCCAATGGGGGCACTGTTTTCCTCGATGAAGTCAGTGAGTTGCCCCAGGAAATCCAGCAGAAGATTCTTCGTGTCATTCAAGAGAATGAAGTTCGTCCAATCGGCTCCTCAGACCCGGTTGCGGTCAAATGCCGAATCATTTCCTCCAGTTGTAAAGACTTGATGGAACTGGTCAATCAGGGCGATTTCCGGGAGGACCTGTATTACCGCCTGTCAGGGTTTCAGTGTGAGGTGCCACCCTTGCGTGAGCGCAACGAAGACATGCAAGCATTGATCAATGGTTTCCTGTTTGACCTAAGGAATGAACACGGAGTCTCGAAGAGATTTTCCGAGAGTGCTTCGCAGGAACTATGTGGATTCGCATGGCCCGGAAATATTCAGCAGCTCAAAAACGTGATTCAACAGGCATACCTGATGAGTGATAAGCGTGTTATTGCCAGGAAGGTCATCCTTTCGGTGATACAGGGGTCAACAGCGGATGCTCTCATGAGTGAGAAGTTTGCGGTGACACCCGAGGAGATTTGTATTCGTATTCCACGAACTGAAGGATTCAATGAGATCGTCTCTGAGGTGGAGCGGGCGGTAATTTTGTCAGCCATGCAACAGAACCGCGGTAACAAGTCTCGAGTCACCAAACAGTTGAAGATTCCCCGCCAGACTCTATATAACAAGCTGGAGCGCTTCGGTATTACTGAAGATGAATGGAATCTTTAGGGCTAGCCCATTTCCAGAATCAACTCGGCGATCATCATGAAAGTGATGGCGGCTGTCACATCATTGAAACTGGTGATAAAAGGGCCTGCGACCAGAGCAGGGTCGAGGCCGAATTTTCCACAAACGATGGGGATGGCGGTGCCACAGGCACTCGCCAGAAGAATGCCCAGCCCGATTCCCGCTGTGACAGCCAGTGGGAAGAGAAGATGCACTTCTCCGCTTTGAAGTCCCTCAAATCCGATCAGCACCAATCCGATGATCAAACCGATGCTGAGCGCGATCAAAATGCCGATGAGGACTTCCTGGCGAAACAGGCGCAACGTTGATCGACCGAGGCCGATGTCACCGACGGCCATTCCCCGAACCACCATCGTTGCTGATTGTGTACCCACACCGCCAGCAAGGCCCATGACGAGGGGGATGAACGCAGCGAGGAGCAATCGGCGATCACCGGGAGACTGCAGGATCTCCTGCAACGTTCCGCCCCCTTCGACGGGGTGAAGCCATGCGAGAATGAACCCGCTGATCACGGGCAGCAGCAGCCAGGGAATTCTGACCAGCGCCCTCTTCAACACCTTCTGTTGGCTGGGGTGACTTTCAGGAGCTCCGGCAAGGCGATAAAGGTCTTCGTCCGCCTCTTCGGAAATCACCTGAACAAGGTCATCGATGGTCGCCACACCGAGAAGGTGATCCTCTCCATCGACAACCGGGATGGCCTTTAGCCCGTAGCGTCGAACCAGATTCGCGACTTCTTCCTGGTCATCAGAAACGGAAACCGAAATTACTTCAGTGCTCATCAAATCGCGGATGGCGATATCCGGATCACTCCCCAGAAGGTCACGAATGGAAACGATGCCCTTGAGGGTCCTCTTGTCATCGAGGACGTACACATAGTTGACCACCTCTGCGTCGATTTGTGATTGAAGATGTTTCAGCGATTGTCCCGCTGTCGCTTCCTGCGCGATGGAGATGTAGTCGAGTGTCATGATTCCCCCGGCAGATTCGGGGGCATGCTGCATCAGCCTCAGCAGTTCAACGGTCGTTTTGGGATCCATTCCCGCAAGAACTTCACGTCGGCGACTCTGGGAGAGTTGATTGAGAAGGTCGGTTGCTTCATCCGGGGGCATTTCCTCGAGTATCTTTTGCAGGAGGTGTCCGTCCAAATGGGCGATGATCTGTTCCTGTGATTCGGCATCGGTGTCGTCGATGACTTCCGCCTGCGCTTCGGTACCGATGACTGAGAAGACGCGCCAAGTCTGCTGGGGGGTGAGGTCGTCGAGGACCAGAGCGATGTCCTCGGGGCGGATGGACCGAAGTCTCTCCCGCAACTTGGTATCGGAGTCGGGCACTTCGAGCAGGGTGCGGATCTCTTCAGCAAGGTGAACCGGGTCCTGCGGTGAATGGGACATAACGACTCCTCTGAGGGAAATGTGGGCCTCTCGAAGGATGTTGCCGCCACTCCTGAAAACGTCAACAGCAGTGCGGGGCTCAGGACCGAACGCACCATCGGCGATCCGGGTGCCGGAAGGGGGGGGTCTGCCACAGTGGCAGGCGGCCGTGTCGCCTCTGACAGTGGACTGCCAATATGACACGGCTCTTTCACCCAAGGCTCTGCGGTGCTCAAATCCGGGGTTTATAAGTGTTTTTGATTAGGTCACTTATGGATATTGCCCTGTAGCGGCTTCCAGCGGCACAGCCCTTGCAAATACCTTTGGGCCCCAAGGTCCGATGGCCCTTTTGGGGACTGCTCGGCAGGACGATCTGCCCGCAGATCAGGGATCAGGCTTCACAGTTCAGGGAGATCGACATGTTTGGGTCAGCTTCCGGAGGTGAAAGGCGTTCCCTGGGTCAACCGTGGCGAGTTCTTTTGGCCGATGACGATGCCGGAGTTCGCAACAGCCTCGCAGCATTGCTTCACCTCGACGGCTTTGCCACAGAAGAGGTGGGTGGCGGTGAAGAAGCGTTGCGAAGATTGAGGAGCTGTTCTTCGTCCCTCGTCGAGAAGGACCTGAACGGAGCCTTTGACCTGATGGTTCTCGATGTCCACATGCCCGATTTGACGGGTGTGGAAGTCCTGAGAAGAGCCCGTCGGGAATTGGATTGGGTTTTGCCAACGTTGTTCGTCAGCGGTGAAGCCAGTACAGAATTGCATGAGGAAGTGAAATCAGCAGGAGGATTCAGATTGCTCTCGAAGCCGGTCATGCCGGAGGACTTCAGAGGATCTGTCAGGGACTTGGTCTCAACATTCCTCCTGAAAGACGGAAACTAAACATCAAGTTCATTGAATGCCCTCAGGGCATGCGAAAGGGAGGGACTCCAATGTCCAAAAAGAATCTTCGCCCGCTCAACGACAAGATCGTTGTCAAGCGGCTCGAAGCCGAAGAAAAAACCAAGGGCGGCATCTTCCTGCCGGACAACGCCAAGGAGAAGCCCCGTGAGGGCAAGGTCGTTGCTCTGGGTGACGGCAAGCTGCTCAAGGATGGCAACCGCGCCGATTTCCAGGTGAAAAAGAACGACGTGGTCATCTTCAGTTCCTACGCCGGAACCGAGATCAAGGTCGAGGGTCAGGAGTTCCTGATCATGAGCGAGGACGACGTTCTCGCCATCGTGGACTGATTCAATTTGATTAACCCGGTCGCCGGATCAAAGAGATCCATGTTGGCGACCCGAAACGAGAGGAACCGACACGATGGGCGCAAAGCGCATCGCGTTTGACCAGGAAGCTCGCGATTCCGTTCGCCGCGGCGTTCAGAAACTTGCCAAAGCTGTCATGGTCACGCTCGGCCCCCGGGGCCGTAACGTCGTTCTTGAGAAATCCTTCGGTGCTCCCACCGTCACCAAAGACGGTGTGTCTGTGGCACGTGAAATCGAACTCGAGGACTCTTTTGAAAACATGGGCGCACAGATGGTCAAAGAGGTCTCCGCAAAGACCTCTGACAATGCCGGTGACGGCACCACGACCGCAACCGTCCTGGCCAACGCCATCTTCAATGAAGGTCTCCGCAACGTCACTGCCGGTGCCAACCCGGTCAGCATTCAGCGCGGGATCCACAAGGCGGTTGAGGGCATCGTCAAGCGTCTCGGTGAAATGTCCACCGAGGTGAAGAACAAGGAAGAGATCGCCCAGGTCGGCAGCATCGCTGCCAACAACGACCCTGAGATCGGCGGCATCATCGCCGACGCCATGGAGAAGGTCGGCAAAGACGGTGTGATCACCGTCGAAGAGGGCAAGTCCCTCGACACTTCCGTGGATTGGGTTGAGGGCATGCAGGTGGACAAGGGATACCTTTCCCCGCACTTCGTGACCGACACCGAAGACATGGCTTGTGTTCTGGAAGACCCCTACATTCTCATTCACGAGAAGAAGGTGGGATCCATCAAGGACCTGGTGCCGCTGCTTGAGAAGATCGCCCAGTCCGGCAAGCCGATCCTCGTGATCGCCGAGGACGTCGAAGGTGAAGCTCTGGCAACTCTCGTGGTCAACAAGCTTCGTGGAACCTTCTCCTGCTGCGCCGTCAAGGCCCCGGGATTCGGTGACCGTCGCAAGGCCATGCTCGAAGACATCGCCATCCTGACCGGTGGTCGTGCCATCTTCGAGGATCTTGGAATCGATCTGAAGAATGTCGACATCTCTTTCCTGGGTCGTGCCAAGAAGGTGATCATCGAGAAGGAAACCACCACCGTCATCGAAGGTGCCGGTTCCTCCGAGGACATCAAGAGCCGCATCGACCAGATCCGTGCCGAGATGGAGAAGGCTTCCTCCGACTACGATCGTGAGAAGCTTCAGGAGCGTCTGGCCAAGCTCAGTGGTGGAGTCGCCCAGATCAACGTCGGCGCTGCTACTGAAGTCGAAATGAAAGAGAAGAAGGCTCGCGTCGAGGACGCCCTTCACGCCACCCGCGCTGCCGTCGAAGAGGGCATCGTTCCGGGCGGTGGAGTGGCCCTGATTCGCGCCAGCCTTGCTCTGGACGAAGTCAAGCTGGTCGGCGACGAGATGATCGGTGTTGACATCGTTCGTCGCGCTGTCGAGTCTCCGATCCGTCAGATCGCCGAGAACGCCGGTGTCGATGGCGCCGTCGTCAGCGAGCGCGTCAAGAAGGGTGAAGAGGGCTTCGACGCCCTGCACCTGGAGTACGTCGACATGATCAAGGCCGGAATCATCGATCCGACCAAGGTCACTCGTACCGCTCTTGAGAATGCCGCCTCCATCGGTGGCCTTCTGTTGACCACCGAGGCTGTGGTCAGCGATCTTCCCTCCTCCGACGATGCTGCCGGAGCTGCTGCTGCAGCTGCCGCGGGCATGGGCGGAATGGGCGGAATGGGTGGCATGGGCGGCATGTACTAGCCGACCGTTTCACTCGAAACGTTTGCCAATGAAAGAGGCCCCGTGGAGTTCACTCCGCGGGGCCTTTTTTTGACTGATCGAGGTTGTTTGGAGATCAATCCTGAGTGGGATTGGTGGACAGGTACTCGTCGTAGATTCGTTTGGACATGAAGATTCCCAAGACAAGGCCGAAGAGTAATCCCCCACCCAGAAATGCGAGGATTTCATAGATATTGTCGGGGGGAGCGAAGCCTTCAGGTGCACCGCCCTCTGGGGGATAAGCGAAACGGAGAATCAGAGCGACGAGAGAGACGGTCATGATGGAGATGACCAGCGGCTGGATGAAAATCCAGACCCACAAAAACAGCTTTGACACCATCGAGTCTCCCTACTGTTCAGATGACTTTTAGCGTTCGGGTCTGCTTCGACGATTTCTGTTACCGCCGCCACCTTTGGAGCGATTTCCGCCACCGCCGGATCGGGAGCCACCGCTTCGGGGTCCTGAACCTCTCGACCCTCCGCCTCGTGAACCACCGCTTCTTGGGCCACCACTTCTTGGGCCACCGTGACGTCCTCGGGAGGGTGGACCACTTCTTCGTCGCTGTCGGGGATCCGGACGAATCCCTTTTGGCGGAGTCCACTCTTCTTCTGTGATGTCAAAACCGGTTTCAGAGACGATGCGATTCCAGGAAAGTTTGTCTGCCGGATCGATGAGACTGTATGACTCGCCTAATGCTCCCGCTCTTCCGGTTCTGCCGATGCGGTGGACATAAGTCTCAACCTCATCGGGCACGTCGTAGTTGACGACTCGGGCGACCGCTTCCACGTCGAGTCCACGAGCAGCCACGTCAGTAGCGACCAGTGTCGTAATCTTTCGATCCCTGAAGCCTTCCAGCACCTTGAATCGGCGCTCCTGATCATGGTCGCCATGCAGGGATCCTGCGGGGTAACCGCGACCCCAGAGGTCCCGATCCAACTCGATGACAGATCTTCGGGTGTTACAGAAGATGATGCAGGTTTCACCGGGATGAGCTTCGAGAAGTTGATGAACCCAATATTTCTTGGCGTGGTCCTGACAGCGAATGAACTTCTGGTCGATTTCAGGATTGGTGGCCATCTCCGAGATCGTCGAAATCGTTTCCGGATTCTTCATGAAGCGGCGTGTCAGCGATTTGATCTTGGGTGGAAGTGTGGCACTGAAGAGGCAGGTCTGTCGCTCAGGGGGAGTGTGCTCAAGGATATTCGACACGTCATCGATGAAACCCATGTCGAGCATTCGATCCGCCTCATCGAGAACCACGTGCTCGACCCAACCGAGACGGATCTTCCCACTTTTGAGAAAGTCGAGAACCCTGCCAGGGGTGCCAACCACCATTTGGGCTCCTCGGCGCAGTTGTATCAATTGCTGGGCAGCATGAATTCCACCCACGACCAGCGCGACGCGAATCCCCACCGCTTCTCCGAGAAGTGATGCCACTTCTTCGACCTGTTGGGCCAACTCACGGGTGGGGCAGAGAACCAGGGCCTGAATTCCCACGCGTTCCGGATCGAGCTTTCCCATGATGGGTGCGGTGAAAGCGAGCGTTTTTCCGGTGCCGGTTTCCGCTTTGCCGATCAGGTCCTTGCCCTCCAGGGCAACCGGAATCGACAGTTCCTGAATAGGAGTCGGATAGACAAACCCCTTCTCGATCAGGCGATCACGGATTTCCGCAGGGAGGGGGAGGTCGCTGAAGCGGACCTTCTCACTCTCCGGCTCATTGGGGTTTTCAGCAGGATTATCCTGCGAATCGGAATCAGGCTCATCCAGGCCGGAAAGGAAATCATCTTCATTCATGCCCTTATTGTAAGGGCGAGAAAGAATAAAACCCATCGGACCTTGGCAATTCATTTGTTTGTCTGGGGGCAAGTGTGGTCTCGATATGCTAAAAATGACCCTGATTTCCCCTGATTGAATCCTTTTGAACCCACCAATCGCCAGCCAGTTGATTGAGGGCTCAAACTGAACAAGGACGGACCGTCGATGAAAATCACAGTAGTGGGAACCGGATATGTCGGATTGGTCACAGGAACCTGTCTTGCCGAAAGTGGTAATCAGGTGATCTGTGTTGACAACGATGCCCACAAAATCGAGCAACTGGAATCGGGAAAGATCCCGATTTATGAACCCGGACTTGAAGAGTTGGTGGATCGTAACGTCAAGGGTCAGAGGCTCTCCTTTACAACAGATCTGAAAAGTGCAGTTGCGACTTCAACGATTACCTTCATCGCGGTGGGGACCCCACAAGCAGATGATGGATCCTGTGACCTGACCGCTGTCAGAGTGGTGGCAGGCGAAATCGCCGAAGCGATGACCGGGCCACAGATTGTTGTCAATAAATCAACGGTGCCTGTTGGAACAGCAGAGCTCGTCACAGGGATTATTCAGGGGAAAACCAGTCACCCAGTCGAGGTGGTTTCAAACCCGGAATTCCTCAAAGAGGGAGCGGCCATCGATGACTTCATGAAGCCGGACCGGGTGGTTATTGGAACTTCTTCTGATGAAGTCGCCCGGACGATGAAGGAACTCTATTCACCGTTTGTTCGCACGGGTAAACCACTCATGGTGATGGATCCTCCTTCAGCAGAACTGACCAAGTATGCGTCGAATGCAATGTTGGCGACCAAGATTTCATTCATGAATGAGCTGTCTCGATTAAGCGAGAAGGTCGGTGCAGATATTTCCAAAGTTCGTCAGGGAATGGGAGCTGATCAAAGAATTGGTCCACACTTCCTGTTTCCTGGTGTGGGTTATGGAGGTTCTTGCTTTCCGAAGGACATTCGTGCCCTGTCCCATCTCGGCCAGGAAAACGGGGTCCATCTGGAGATTCTGGCAGCGGTGGACTCCGTCAATGATTCGCAGAAGCGTGTTCTTTCCGAAAAAGTGGTCGCACGATTCGGAGAGGATTTGAGTGGTCACAAGTTTGCTTTTTGGGGACTTGCCTTCAAACCCAAGACTGACGATATGCGTGAAGCTCCATCTATTGTTATTGCTGAAGAGCTGGTCAAACGGGGGGCCAAGGTCTGCGCCCATGACCCTGAGGCATTGCATACGGGGAGAGAAGCCATCGGAGACAGCATCGAATACTGCGATGACCCTTACCTGGCTGCAGAAGGCGCTTCTGCACTGCTTTTGATTACCGAGTGGAATGAATATCGGGGGCCGGACTTCGAACGTCTGAGATCCTTGCTCAAGGAACCGGTGATCTTCGATGGCCGCAACATCTGGGATATGAAGTTGGCTTCGAAGCACAACTTTGAATACTTTGGTATCGGAACGAGGGGAAGCAGCGATGCCAAAAAGTAGGGTTTTGATCACCGGCGGCGCCGGCTTCATTGGATCATACCTTGCTGAGTTGTTCATGGATCGCGACTGGGAAGTCGTTGTCATGGATAATCTCATCACCGGAAATCTTGAAAATATCGAGCACCTCTTCGGTAAACAGGGTTTCCAATTTATCGAACAGGATGTGACTGAATACATTCATCACTCTGGAAGCCTTGATGCGATACTTCACTTTGCTTCTCCTGCGAGTCCCATCGATTATCAACTTTACCCCATCCAGACTCTCAAGGTCGGTTCGCTGGGAACTCACAAAGCACTGGGATTGGCGAGAAGCAGTGGAGCAAAATTTCTTCTGGCCAGCACCTCTGAAGTTTACGGCGATCCCCTGATTCATCCCCAACCTGAGAGCTACTGGGGTAATGTGAATCCGATCGGAGTTCGGGGAGTATATGATGAGGCCAAGAGGTTTGCCGAAGCGATGACGCTCGCCTATCACCGTGCGCACGGGGTCGATACGCGAATTGTTCGTATCTTCAATACCTATGGCTCAAGAATGCGCCTTAATGACGGTCGGGCTCTGCCCAATTTCGTCTGCCAGGCGATTCGCGGGGAACCCCTCACCATCTATGGAGACGGATCGCAGACCCGCTCATTTTGTCACGTTTCCGATCTCGTCGAGGGGATCTGGAAACTGCTTCACTCGGGAACCCACCAACCGGTCAATCTTGGGAATCCCACTGAAATCCCGATTATCGACTTCGCTCGTAAAGTGCTCGAAGCCACGGAGTCTGACAGTGATCTGGTGCACGAAACCCTCCCTGAAGATGACCCGCGAGTTCGCCAGCCCGACATTTCAAGAGCACGGGATATATTGGAGTGGGAGCCGAAGGTGACTTTGGAGGAAGGTCTCAGATTGACCGTGCCCTACTTCAAGCAGAAAATCAGGGAAACCGGAAACGACTCAACAACGGTTCGCGAATCTGATTGAAAGGCCAGCTTTGGATAGCTGCCAAAATGTTCTTATTCTTGGCGATGCAGGAAACAGCCCTGGGCTGGATTACCTGAAAACACTGATTCCCGTTTTTTCAGAGAGGGGAGTCCGGTCTGAACTCCATCCGATTCAGCTTCGAGTGGACAAACCGGTTCTTCCTGAACTTGACGGCATCGACCTCATCATCCTCGCGGGTGGCGATGGCGCATTGATGTCTTTGTTGAGAGCTCTCGGAACCAATCCGATTCCTGTTTACGGAATCAACTTTGGAAGGGTGGGGTTCCTCATGAATCCGGCCAGGGATCCTTCCGAGTTGGTTGAGCAGATTCTTCAGGGGAAATGTGTGGAGCAAAGATTGCCGGTTCTCGAAGCCCAGTGGGTGACCACGACTGGAGAGTCTGGCAGTGCTTCAGGGGTCAATGACATCGTTCTGGAGAGAGCTTCCGGTCAGACGGTTCACCTGGATGTCTTTATCGACAAGGTGCGTCTCAATGATTATTCCGGGGATGGAATGGTCGTTGCGACCCCCGCAGGTTCTACGGCGTATTCACTCGCCGCGGGGGGGCCGGTGATTCATCCGGAAGTTTTCGGAATTCTGATGACCCCTCTCAATGCTCACCGACCTGTTCAATTCCACTCTCTTCAATTTCCAGTGGTGTTGCCATTGCAGACGGAGATACGTCTGGTGGGTAAAGGGCTCGAAAAGCGTCCGATTCGTGTAGTGGTGGACGGTGAGACACATATGGATATTCAGGAGTTGGGGATCAGAGCTCGGGGCGATTTCGTCAGGTTATTGAGGCTTGAGGGCTATCAGTACGTCAAAGGCCTTGTATCCCGAATCATCGGCGAAACGGATCGTGACGATTGAGGGAACTTTTGAAGTCCAGATTCGCAATCGCCGTTGGTCGGGTGGGAAATCATGAATGAGGATCTCCTCGAAATCCTGAACCTTTTATCCCGACTGGGTGACCACAAAAGATACAGAACGCAATTGTTGGGGAAGTTGCTGACGCTCTTTAAATCGGGGCTGTCAGCAGAGCGTGCCTTTCTTCTGACCCTGACCGAGTCACAGGAATACCAGGTATGGTGTTCCCAGAGTTCCGGCGGAGCACTGGTCGCCAATGCTGCGGGAAATATCTCTCACCACGCCCTGCTGATGGCATCCAAATCAGGCTCTGCCAAAACCTTTGAAAACACTCATCAGGACCGAAGGTTCCGAACTCTGGCTGAAGAGGAGAGTGGAAACAAGGTTCGCTGGATTCGTGTTTTTCCATTGAGGGCTCCGATGTCGACGACCTTTGTTTACCTCGATTCGAGATTCGCCCAAGAAGACCACAAGGAAGAACTGGCACCTCTCGAAGAGGGGATTTTGGAGCTCTTGCGATTGATATTGCAGGAGGCGAATCTGCCTCTGTCGATTCCTGTTTCAGCCCAGCAACACGAAGTCGTTGAAGACACTGATTCCGTATCAGCAGAAACCTGCAACTTGACGGTAGAGGACCCGGTTCAATTCGGCTCCTTTGTGACCCGTTCACCGGCACTCATATCAGAGGTTGGCGAACTGGGAAAAATCACGGCCACAGACATCCCGATACTGATTTCAGGAGAGAGTGGGACCGGAAAAGAACTCCTCGCCCAAATGGTTCATCAGCAAAGTGGGCGTGAGGGGGATTTCATTACCTTGCACTGCGGAACCATCAATGAATCATTGGCGGAAGTGGAATTGTTTGGGCATGAAAAAGGAGCCTTTACCGATGCCGTTGAGGAGAGATCGGGACTTCTCGAATTAGCTTCTGGCGGAACCCTTTTCCTCGACGCCATCGAAGAGTCTCCCGCTTTTTTGCAGGCGATGCTTTTGAGGGTGCTGCAGGCGGGACGCTACAGAAGAGTGGCGGGTGAAGTGGATCGGGAAGTCGATGTTCGCATCATTGCGACGATGGGCACCGAAATTCCTGAGGATCAAATCAGGGATGATCTGATTTACCGACTTTCAGGATTCAGGATTCACCTGCCTCCCTTGAGAGAGCGGCCGGAGGATGTCCTGTTGATTCTCGATCACTTGCTGGAAGCCGAAAAAAGCAGCGCCGTCATTTCACCTGAGATTCAGGCATTGCTTTTGACCCAGACCTGGCCCGGGAACGGCTGGCAGATCCGTCATCTGGTTCAACATATGGTCGCCAAGGGTGATATGGAAATTTCAGAAGAAACTCTCGCTACGGTGCTCGATGTCGAAAAGGCACCCCGGACTTCCAAGGCACCCGTGGGTGACCTATTGGGGATGGCGGAGAGGGAGTTGATTCTTCGTGCTCTCGAGGAGACGGGGGGCAACAAGACTGAAGCATGCCAAAAACTGGGGATTTCCCGGCGTACTCTTTATCGTCGCCTGGAAAAACATGGCCTTCTTCAGGAAGAGAATGGCGAATCTTGAAGTAACGGTGGAAGACTGTGATCAGGCCTGTTCTCAGGATTGCAAAGCTTGACGCCAGCCATCGCAGATCACGTCGACAGAAGGAATCCGATCCGCTTCAAGTTTCTTGTTGAAGGGGGAGGGGCTGTCGGGATAGGTGATCCGTGTGACGGGCCCATCCAGATTCCAGATTGCTTCGTCACTGATCCTTGCGGCCAGTTCCGCACCAAATCCACAAGTACGAGTGGCTTCATGAGTGATGGCCACATGCTCTGTTTTTTCGATGGATTGCAGAATCGGATCGAGATCGAGAGGGGAGAGAACAGGAAGGTCGATGACTTCAATCTCGACTCCTTCGGCAGCCATGATCTCTGCCGCTTCCAGAACCCGATGGGTCATCCAACCCCATGAAATCGAGGTCAAGTGCTGGCCAGAGCGACGGACGTTGGCCTCGCCAACCACACGGTCTCCGATTTCGGTTCCTTTGAGATCTGTTCGCTCACGTCGATAGAGAAACTTGTGCTCAAAATAGATGACAGGGTTGGGATCCTTGATGGCGGACCTGAGCAATCGGTAGGCATCATCAGAGAATGCCGGTGCCACAACCTTGAGCCCGGGTGAGTGCAGGAACCAGGATTCCACATTCTGTGAGTGGAATGCACCCGCACCCATTCCACCACCACCCGGCATGCGTATGACGAGTGGAACGGCGCACTCTGTGCGCCAGTACATCTTGGCAGCGACATTGACCAACTGGTTGAAGCCACAGGAGATGAAATCTGCAAACTGCATTTCGATCACCGGACGTTGGCCGAGGATCGCTGCACCGGTGGCGATGCCAATCGTCCCGCTCTCCGCAATGGGAGTATTACGAACGCGCTGGGGACCAAACTCGTCGAGGAATCCCTTCGTAATCTTGAAGGCTCCGCCATGTCCGGCGATATCTTGACCCATCAACATGACAGAAGGGTCATGGCGCATCTCATCACGCAGAGCATGGGAGAGGGCCTCGATGTAGAGAACATTCTCCTCGACCGTCATCTCATTCGGCATGGATGCTCCGATCGCTGTTCGGTTCCGGTTCAGGCATCGACATGGCTTCGTCGACCACTTCCATGATGAGGGCTGCGCATTTTTCGCGAATTTCCTCAAGCCAGGCTCTCGAGACGATTCCGCCATTCACCATTCGGGTTTCGATCAGATCCATGGGATCGTTCTCAAGGTATCCCTTGAGTTCGTCCCCTGGCACCTGATCGAGGGAATCGTCTCCCTCGGAGTGACCCCGATGTCGTCCGACATGTGCCTCCACAAGAGTGGGGCCTTCTCCGGATCGAGCGCGTTGGACTGCTTCCTGCATCACCTGGTGCATGGCAATGGGGTCATTGCCGTCGACTTCGACCCCTGCCATTCCATAGCCGATGGCTCGGCTGGCGAGATTGTCACAGGCGTATTGTTGGGAAGTGGGGGTAGAGAACGCCCAGTGGTTATTTTCGATGATCAGAATGAACGGCAGTTTCCAGACGGACGCAATATTGAGTCCTTCATGGAAGTCACCGGTGGAAGTGGCACCTTCACCGATGAAGTTGATCGCCACCCGGTCACTTTTCTGTTGTTGAAAAGACAAGGCCGCACCGGCAGCTACCGGAATCATCGATCCCAGATGACTGATCATGCCGATATGGATGAGGCCATGCTCCGGCTCCATGTGATTGTAATGGTAGGAGCGCTCATGTCCTGCAGAGTAGCCGTGTTGGCGGCCGAGCATTTGACAGGCGAGCCGAAACAGTCGCTCCCGGGAATCTCCACCCAGAGGCTGGCGAATCAGATTCATGTTCGAGGGGAAGATCTCGGGAATGAGAGTTTCGATGTCGACGTAATGTCGAAGGATCGCTCCTGCATCCCGGTGAAGACTGACGAGGGCATCCCCTTTTTCGATGGCACTTGCTGCGGCAACCGTGGCGGCTTCATTGCCAACCGAGGAATACCACTTGGAGAGTGCACCGGTCTTGAACATCTTTTCGTATCGCAGGTCCCATTCGCGAGTGAGTCGCATGTAGGCATGCATCTCACGAAGAGCGTGGTCAGAACCGGTATCGAGCCATGCGGCTGCCGGCGAAACCTCTGGAGGGGCACCTGTGTTGCTGGGTGAGGAGTTGGCTGGTTGATCCATCATGCGGGGATGGTATCAGCGACCTTCCTCCGTGGCCACTCCGTCTGTGGAGGCGGAGGCAGGAAACACGATTTTTCCATGGCGGTAAGGCTCGAGAAGGCTGGCATCGGAAGCTTCCTGGTCCTCCCAGAGGGTCCGGAAACGTGCAGGCTCTCCTCGCCAGCGGCGTTGGGTCTTTTCGTCGAACTCCACTCGAAATTCCTTTTTTGCCCGCTCTGGTCCGATGTTGAGGAGAACCGGTTCCGAGTCGGGAGAGACAGGCCTGAGTTTGAGGGTGTCCCCCTGAATCAGACTGCCCACCAAATCCGTTGGATTGGTGGAAGGGGGTAACTGGTGCAACACCAGACGAATCAGCGGGCTTCGATGAAGTGCCACGGTTTCTTGCAGGAGGATTGCTTTTTGCAGACGCAACTCCTCAACACGACCGGCAAGCAGGGTGGGCTGGGCAGAGGCCCCTGGATTCCATTCGACCGCGCCACAAACGAACAATCCCGCTATGCCTTCGATGTCCTGAACCGGCAGACCTGCAAGGATCAGACCGGGTTGTGCGGCCAGAGGTTGTGAAACTTCGACTTCAAGGATGAGTCCTGCCCACGGCGAGGTGTTTCCAAAATCGAGTTTTCCAGTGGGCCAATTGAAGATGACCACTGTGGCAAGAATCAGAAGTGGCAACCACGTGCGAACAAAAGAACTCACGGACATGAATACTCGTAGCACCTGAGAAAGTCCGGGGTTGGATCATTCCCGCAATCGGGCCAGGGTGCCGATGGGGCAGGTCCGATTCCGAAGAGAGCATTCAGTGCATAGATCACATCCGAGATGTTCAAGCTGCTGTCATCGTTGACGTCGCCGGCAATGGGACAGGTACCGAAGTCCGCGCCCAGGAAAAGCCAACCCAACAGAGTGATGGAATCGGACAGATCGATGGAGTTGTCGAGATTGGTATCTCCCCTGACAAAGGGTTCCAAACCCATTTCGACATTGTACTCATCCATCAGAACGGGAGGGCCCTTGTCCTGTTGGAGCCATTGCTCGTAAAGAATGTCTCCAGCGTCATTGGTCACATTCTCGTTTTTCAGGAACTCAATGTATTCTTTCGATGCGGTTTGGTACCAGACCCGGACATCCAGGAGGACCGACTCATTGGGAATGTCGTAGTAGGTGTCGTGCCAATGTTGACCATCCGGATAGAAGATTCCCACGGGCTCTGCCTGTACGGTTTCAAAGCCGGCATTGGTGAATCCCATCGGCGGGATACGGTTGTCCTTGTAGATCTTGTTGTTGAGAGCGAAGTGGAAAGAGGGGCCCTCATCCAGTCCGCTGACTTCAGCGGAGTGGGCATCCAGTCCATGTTTTGCCTCGAAGACTGTGGTCGTCGAGGATTCCAGAACAGCAGTACTGAAGTTGTATTCTCCATGGTGGGCGAGAGTCATACCAAACGCATTGCGGAAGTGAACTTCAATCCACATTCTGCGACCCTCGGGGTATCCGGTGGGCAACTTGTGGCCAGACATGTTGATCACTCGAACCTTGATTTGCCCATTTTCGATGGTGACTTCCAGATCACTGGCGTCCTCCAGCATGGCGATGTTTCGCGCTTTTGCGGCTTCGATCTGCGTCGGGTCCATGTAGGCAGGGGTGTCCCACAAAAGGTAACTGGTGTCGAGAGCATGAATGGCGTCGAGAACCCAGGTCTGTGTACCCATGAAGTAGTGACGGGCAAGATCCGGTCTTGCCGGGTAGCCCATGTTACAGCCAATCGCATTGATTCTTGGCATGTGGCAATCCTGACAAGAACTGACATTGGGGTTGTTGCCACCAAAACGCCCTCCCATGTTTACAGGACCCTGTGCAAACAGACTCTGGCTCCACTCCCCATAGGTTCTCTCGACCGGAAACTCATCTGCCGGATCATGGGTTTCGTGGGGAGCATCGAGATCATTCATGACGAAGGAGTCGCCGACCCGCTGGTATGCAGGATTGGAAACATCATGACAGGTTCTGCACAAGCGTGAGGAACTGTGGAAAGGTGACTGAATCGCAGGGTGGAATGGGAAACCGGAGCCCAGGTTGTAAGGGCCTCGGCGTCGGTCGGCAGGGTCGATGACGAACTGCCCGGTATGTGCTTGGGCTGGAATCTCATCGAGTGCGTTGAGAATACCGAGATCGATCGCAGGACTTTGACCACTGACATATTCCGGGTCGACCATGCGATGACAAAGGTTGCAGGTGACTCCGTCAAAATCATTGACCCCGGAAAGATTGGATCCATCCGTCGGAGTGCTGTTGCCGGCAAGCCATGCTCCAGGAGTATGGCAGCGCAAGCACAGGTCGCCGGATTCAGAGGCATCCTGATTGGCGATGGCAAGACACGCATGGAAGAGGGGGTCTCTTCCCGCTTGCGCCATAATGCTGGTCTTCCATGTGTCTACCGGAGAATGAGCGAAATTGGAGTGACACAGGTTACACGCACTGCCGGCAATGATCGGTTCATTGAGTGCACCCGGTTGTGTACCGGGTTGAGCCCAATCCTTGATCGTGGTTGGTATCGGCAGATTTTGAGCCTGCGACACAGAGGCGAAGCCCCAAAGCGTGACCCAAAAGATTCCCGTGATCAGTTTCATGTTCAGTTTCAAACCGTCACTCCACCATCGATTGCTTGCGAGATTCCCGATTCCCTGCAGCTGTTGAAAACAGCCACAACACCTCAATCAAGAATACACCATTTTAAAACTCGCACCCAATGAGACTGGGGAGTTGAAGCCAATCATGACACTCATGGCCGGAATGTTACTCAGTCAGCCAGCCTTCTGACTGCAGAAGAGAGCGCATTTCCGAGATGTCCAAATGAGGGGCCAGATCACTGCGCAACTGGAAATCTTCAGCAACCGGTTCGCCACGGGGGGCGGTGGATGAGGGGGGGTGAACGACCAGGTGGCTGCCAAAATCTGTTAGGCGAGGGGTTTCCAAAATAGCAGTCAAAACTTCGTGTTTTTTCTCTCCAGGCCTCATCCCTGTCACGTCCTGATTAGCCTCTTCGGAGATGGCATGCGCAAGAACGTCGATTCTGCAAGCGGGTGAGCGAGGGATATGGATCTCTCCTCCTTCACTCTCGGAAAGGCAGCGGTGAAAAGCATCCACAAGGTCTTTTTGACCGATCCAGAATCGGGTCATCGCAGGATAGGTGATGGTCAGGCAACCTTTTTGTGCCTGTTCGATAAAGAGGGGAACAACACTGCCTTTACTACCGAGCATGTTGCCGTGTCGAATGATGTCGAAGCGGGTATTGCCCGCACTTTCCCGATCGGCGTTCATCAACTCCAACTCCATCATGAACTTGGTGTTGCCGTATACGTTCACAGGATCGACAGCTTTATCAGTGGAACTGGCGATGACCCGATCTACTTTCTGGGTGAGAGCCGCTTCCACAACATTCCGTGTTCCCAGAACATTGGTTTTGTGTGCTTCGACCGGGTGTTGCTCTGCAAGATGAACATGCTTCATCGCTGCCGTATGGAAGACGACGGAGACATCTTTCAGGGAATCGGTGAGTTGATCGAGGTCCCGAATATCGCCAATGACGGACCGAACTCTGGCAGGGTCAAAATCGGGGTCCAGCTGCAACTCATGATGTTTCTGCTCATCCCTGGAATAAATGAGGATCTCTTCCACGTCCGTTTCCCCGAGTAACCATCGAGTCAGGGTTTTGCCGGTGGTCCCGGTTCCCCCGGTGATCAACACCCGTTTTCCCTGAAGATCAGGGGGAAACTCTCTGGCAGTGACGGACCCGGGGATGAGGTCGCGGGATTCGGACAAGGATCATTCCTTTTCAGCTTTTCGCTCAGGGTAGGGACATTGGCAAAAGGCAGTGTGCATGCCGGAATTCGCCGAGACAACAGATCTGGAGTTCTCCATGGCTTCCAGAGGCCTGTTTCAGGGGAGTATTGAGCGGATTCTGGCCTTCTGACCGTCGTTTCCCTTGACGATCTGCAGGCAGGATGGTCCCATCTCGGACTGCCTTCGATCAGGGGCAACAAGGACTGATCATTGACGGATTCAGGAAGCGAGAGCGTCGTGGCCAAGAACAAGAACACCGAATATGTCTGGCTTCAGTGCACAGAGACAGGTGACCTCAACTACAGAACTTCCATCAATGCCAAGGGTGGAATTCCTGAGGGTTTGAAGGAGGGCTTGAAGAAGTACTCTCCTCGTCTCCGCAAGCACACCGTCCACAAGATCAAGCGCAAGTAGCGCTGCGTACGCCGCTTCCGTATCAGGTGCGGCTTGCCAATCCAAAACAGCCAACAGATTTCTTTCGGCATTTGCTTTCGGGCAGGTGCCGATCGTTTTTTGTTGGGATAGGTCTTGATTCGATTGCTGACAATTCGGGATCTGTACGCCTGAATTCCCTGCCCGTTTCTTGGAGGTTTCCTCCCACTCTGCGGATCTGAATTGTCACAAGGGATAAATTTAGAGTGGTAGGGATGGGAAGGAAATGATCATGGATAAGCCAGTGGTTTGGATACTGGGAGCCGGTGGCGGCGTTGGTGGGTGCGTGGCCCAGCAGCTTTCCGCAGCCGGCTGGAAAATTGTCGGAAGCGGGAGAGATCCCGAAAAATTTGGCGCAGCCTCACGAGACTCCGCCGATTGGGTTTCTCTTCCGCTCGACGCCTGTGACTCCCAGCAGATGGAAGCTGGAGCCAAGAAAATTCTCGAGGAGTGCGGTCGTCTCGATGCTGTCGTCGTGGCTGTCGGTTCTATCTTCCTCAAACCTTTGCATGCGACGACCCCTGAGCAGTTTTCAGAGACGGTGAATGCCAACCTTTTGCCGGCATTTCACGCACTCAGATACTCGATTCCAGGAATGATGCGCCAGAAGGGTGGGCGCGTGGTGCTCTTTTCTTCCGCTGCAGCGCAGGTGGGAATGGCCAACCATGGAGCGATATCGGCAGCCAAGTCCGCCGTCGAAGGACTCGCACTGGCGGCTTCCTCGACCTATGCAAAACGGGGAATCCGCATCAATACCATCGCCCCCGGTTTGACCGATACACCGATGGCCGAGTCCTTGCTGGCCGATGAAAACCGCAGGGCGATCAGTGACGGAATGCATCCGGTGGGCAGAGTGGGAAGAGCAGATGAGGTGGCAAAGGTCGCTTCATGGCTCGTCAGTGAAGCCCCCGATTGGATGACCGGGCAGGTGATTGGAGTCGATGGAGGATTGGCCAGGCTTCGATCTCAGGAAACCCGCAAAGTCTGAATCAGAATGCCAGTTCAGGACGACGCAGGAGTCCTCCCAAATGGGAGGTCCAGATCAGGCTGAGAACCCCCGCTGTCAGAAGCCAGACCACACCGTGGAAAATCCAGGGGTGTGGCTTCTCTTCCTGGATTTCTGCCAGAACTGAAATCACTGAGCCGACTCCGGCGAGGGCGAGAATCGTGAATGAGATTCTGCCCCAGAGACCGTGGTCTTCGATGGCCCCGGAATCCCATTCCACCAGGCTTTGCCACCATTCCACGGTGGTGGGGCCTGTGAAGTAGGCGACTGCAGAGGTCAATGCCACAAGAACCGAGAGGGTGTGCCCCAATCGGAGGAATTCCCGGGAGTCGGTTCGCTTGCCTCTGATCAGCAGATACAGCGAAACCGGGGCAAGGATCACTGGAACGTGAACCACTGCGACATGAAGCCAGGCCTGAATCTGACCTGCGTCCATCAATCGCCGGTTCCAATGGCCTCTGCCGGATCGATGCCCTTGTCCACCGCTTCGTAATTCAGTTCAGAGCCACGCATGCTGTGTGGAATCGCATAGACCGCAGACATGACCAACGCTGCGGCCAGTACTACAGCTCTGCAGATGCCCTCTTTCTTTTTGGGACCGGTACCGATCACCGCCACTGCCGTCAGCCAACTGACCCACATGATTAGCATCTTGTTGTCGGTGAGATCTCCGCCAAAAGGAAAGCCGGTCCAGTATTCACCAAAAGCATATTTCTGCACGATGGGACCAAGAATCATCCCCCCGAGAGTCATTCCACTGATCGTGATGAAGGCAAGTCGTCGCATGTCGTCGACATTAAAGAGAGCAGAGAGTCCTGTCCGCATGCCGATCAAAACCGAAAAGAACATCAGGAAGATGTGTGGCCAGAGGATCCATGAAGGTACGGGGTCTTTGTAGCGAAGAACGATGTTGTCTGCCCCCGCCTCGGGAATCCGAATCATGGAATTTGCAGAATTGACTTCGACGAAGTATTCCATTTTTCCTGCGGCAGGCTGAACCGGCAAAGCAGCGACCCACTCTGAACCTCCATCTTCAAGAGACTTTTTCTCGAAGGGAGTGGTGGTGATTTCGTCTGCAGTTTTGTAGCGCTTAAAGTGCAGGGTTGCGGAGAAATCTCCATCTCCCGTATCGGGAAGAGTGATCGGAGCTCCATGGGTGGTCTCATGGGATCTGAGCAGTTTGTATTTGTGAACTTTGTCACCTGCCTGGATCTCGCCCCTGAATGGATAGGTGGGGCCTGTCGTTCGCTGGTAGATGATGGCAGAAATCATGATCATCAATGCGAGGATCCAAAGGAAAAACTTCTTCATGTCCATTCAGCCTTTCTTCAGGGGTGAGTCCCCCTGAACGATCTTCGCCATCCTACCTGAAGCGTTCTCCAACTTGGATCTTTTCCCCTCGCAACGGGCAATATCCGCATCTATTCTTTTCTGTTTACGTGTGTCCTGAACGGCAGAATTCTGCTCTTTCAGACCATTCGGACACTTCGAATACCGCCTTCGTCATGGGGATCAGAAATGAGTCGGACTTTGTCCAACAATAGGAATGAAGAGACTAAGGATAGAATCCCGTTTCATCGGTGGTTTTTGTTCTTTCTCTTTCTGATCGCACTGATCCCGGGTTGCGAGTCCGGTTCGGACAGGGAACGCCTGACGGTCTTCGCCGCCAGTTCCCTGACGGATGTTCTGCCGGAGTTGAAAGCAGAGTTTGAACGCTCCCGTCCTGAGGCGGAGTTGAGTCTGGTTTTTGGTGGCAGTCAAATTCTTCGCCTTCAGATTGAACAGGGTGCGAGGGCTGATCTGTTCATTTCTGCCCACCCGGAGCATGTTCAGTCTTTGATCGATCAGCAGATTTTATCTGACCCTCTGCCGGTGATTGAAAATCCCCTCGTCGTCATCGTCTCCCCCGAGCAGGCGACCAAAATCACCCGATTTGAACAACTGAGCGATCTGAAGAAGCTGGTAGTGGGTGATGTTGCGGTGCCTCTCGGTTCATATACCGAAGATGTCATCCGCAAGTCAGGCGAGATCATGGGCTCCGGTTTCGCAGACCAGCTGAGGTCTTCTGTCGTTTCAAAAGAATCCAACTCCAGATTGGTTCGCAGCAAAGTCTTGCTTGGCGAAGCGGACGCGGCCTTTGTTTATAAAAGTGATGCCCGCAATACACCAGCCGGAGTCGTCGAGTTACCTGAACCACTCTCTGCCAGGGCCCAATATGTGCTGGCAGGGCGGGATGCTGAAAGCGGCCGATTGGCCCGTCAATTCAGGATCTTTCTGAGCAGTGACAAAGCCATGGAAATTTTCAGGAAGCATGAATTCTCTCTTCCAGAAGGTCCGGAGGCTGACGGTGAAAAGTGATGAAGGTCAGAAGAACCTCGCATCCTCCGGGCTCGGATGGATCCTTGGTGCTCCCCTTTTTCTGATTTTGTTTCTCCCGGGATTTGCTCTGGTTCTTTCAGCGGGCCTCTCTAAAGTGTGGGCCGCATTTCTTGACCCAGCATTTTTGGAAGCAGCGTTCCTGAGCGTGACCTCCTCGACGATGGCGATGGTTCTGATTCTGTTATCAGGAACTCCTTTGGCCTGGTGGTTGGCGCGATCCTCTTCAAGAACCTCTCGCTGGATTGAACTGATTCTGGATCTCCCCATCATTCTGCCTCCTGCAGTGGTGGGAATTGGTCTGCTACAGGCGTTCGGTCGTTCGGGAATCATGGGAGAGTTGCTTGCTGCAGTTGGACTGAATCTTCCATTCTCATTCATGGCGGTGGTACTGGCACAGGTCGTGATCGCCGCTCCCTTTTTTCTCCGGTCTGCGACGGTGGCATTCAGGAATGCCGATCGGGATCTGGAGGACGTTGCAAAAACACTGGGACATTCGCCGGTCCAGATCTTTTTCAGTGTGGTGCTTCCTCTGTGCCGTCGTGGATTGTTGGCAGGTGCCTTGTTGGCATGGGCCCGTGCTCTGGGTGAGTTCGGTGCAACCCTTCTGTTTGCGGGAAACATGCCCGGGGTGACACAGACTCTGCCGTTGGCAATATTCTCGACTCTCGAAAGAGATGTTCATTTGGCCATCGCCATGTCTCTGCTGTTGTTGGCATTGGCTCTGTTGTTATTGGCATTGATGCGCCGCTTTGAAAAGGATCCGGCAGGGGGCAATCGATGAACTGCTGGGAAGTTCAAATTGAATGCCTAAAAGGTGACTTCCATCTGCAGGTGGAACTGTCCGGTGGTTTGCGTCCTTTGGCATTGATCGGTGCCAACGGATCCGGGAAATCCACGATTCTTCGGGGTGTGCTGGGACTCGAGACTCTCGAACGTGCATTTGTGCGTGTCGGTGATCACATTCTGCATGATTCAAATAAATCCCGTTATGTCCCTGTCGAGGACAGAAACCTGGCTTACTTACCTCAGGGGCTGGGATTGTTTCCGCATATGAATGTCGCCGAAAACATTCTCTTCGCTGACAGAAGCAACACTCTCACATTGGCTGAACTGATCGATGGGGAGCACTCGACAACCATTGAAAATTTGAAGATCAAACCTTTGCTTCATCGTCGGCCGGAGGAACTGTCAGCAGGGGAGTGTCAGAAAGTGGCCTTGGCACGGGTCATGATTCAGAAGCCGCAGCTGGTTCTTCTCGATGAGCCGGCCAGTGCTCTGGACATTCTTGCGCGCAGGGAAGTGCGCAAGGTTTTGTCGGAGCAACTTTCAGATCTGGGGATTCCTTCAATTCTGGTGACCCACGATTTTCGTGATGTTCGAGACCTGGCTGCAGACATCGCCTATCTCAAAGAGGGAAAAGTGGAGAAAGCCGGATCGGTAGATGATTTTCCGGGGGCCGAGGCCGATGAGTTTCTTAACGAGTTTTTCGCTCAGCCCTGAAGTCCCGTTGTTCCTGTCGCGAAAGCCGGGGGGAAATAGATGGCCAGCAAGGCCAGTCGACCACTCCAGGCGAGAGTACGAACCCAGTTGGTTTTGACGAGAGCTTGAATGGCGATTCGCTCAGAGGCTTTCGATTCTTCAGTGACAGATCTGGCCAGACCAATTTTCCCATGATTGGGGATCTGTAAAACCAGTGTCGAAAGCCAAATGATGGCGAGCAAAATGAAGCCCAAGAGAGCGGGTTGTTGGGCTGCCCCTTGCCATTCCGATACGAGTAGCAGGGAGCCTCCCAGCAACTCGAGAACCATGGCGGGAAATACAACCAACGTCGTTCGGCGAACATGGAATTCCTGGTACTCCCGCATCTTTTCAGATCCAACATGAACATAGATGGGGTAGTGGACGATCTGGACAAACCAGATCAATCCGGTCATGAAGCCTGTTGTCAGCCATTGACTCAGAATCAAGAGGTCCATGGGCTCGTCATTGATTCAATTTTGGGCCGAAGGTGATACGGAATCAGGCTTGGCGCCAGAAGAGCCCTTCGCAGAGTCGGCGTTATTGCGGATTCGAACCGGAAGTTGCGCTTCACCCCAGCGGAGAGGGCTTCTGACTTCAGGGCCGTTGTAGAACAGGGCTCTGGGTTTTCCTGCCAACTCAAGATGGGGATGCTTGGCGAGCTCTTCCTTCAGTTGATCGATTCTTTGCGTCAACTGACTCACCCCGTAGCCTCCCTGAAATCCGACGGAGATAAAACTCATCTGGGCTTCGTCTTCGACCACGACAGCACCGGCGATTCCGGTAGGACCGAGTTCAGGAGTTCTGTAGAGGAATGACATCGCCCAACCGGCAACTTTTGGCGAGGGAGCGCCAACATCGATGTTGTACTCCATCTCTACAGGGGAGGTCATGGCGATATCGCGGGACTTGATGTGGGTGAACAGTTTCCAGAAGCCGAAGTTGCTGGCGAGGTCGGGAGCAATTTTCCCTTCCACCTTGGCCCTTCGAACCACGGGGTAGGTTTTGAGTTCGACGCAACCGGGTGCTGTGGGCGCAGGGTAGCCCTCAGGCAAAGGTGTACCGATCCGGGCGGTGTCGCATCTCCATGTTCCCACCTTGTCCTGACGAGGCTTTTCCTTGCCTTCACCGGAAAGATGAACACTGGCTCCGGCAGAGGGCAGGGCTTTTTCTACTCCCTGGGGCAGAGCTGCCGTGTCCACCGCCTGATCCGGGCTTTGGCGAGCGGAATTGGCCAATTCGGGCGCTGTTACGAGGAAGAAGGCTAAACAGAGGGATAAGTGAGTCATGGGGCTCCATTGGAGTTGAGTCAGTTCATTCTGAAAAATGACCTACCCGATAAAAATCGTGCAAGACGTCCAAATTTAATCAGGATGTGATATGATCGTCAAGGTCCAGATTTGAGTTGGATTTCAAATGCTGGTCAATTTTCGCTAAATGGGCATGCTTTTGGGCTTTTGTGCCCTTCTGCACTCGACACCCTCGAAAAGGTCAATACGATCACATTATGGATAAAGAATTCTTCACTCCCCGAACACTCGGCGATGCGATAGGTGTCAGTCAGTCCAGCTTGAAGCGTTGGGCGGACAAGGGCCTTCTGAATGTCGAAAAAACTGCGGGCGGACACCGCAGAATCGGCATGGAAGAGGCTCTGCGCTTCATCCGTGAATCCGGTGTGACCGTGGTCAAGCCGGATTTGCTGGGGCTGGGTTCGGAAGACCTTGAAGTTCAGGAAGATGAACTGAGTTCAGCGGACCGCCTGTACTACGCACTCCACTCCGGTGATGAGACCCGCGTTCGATCCCTGGTTCTTAACCAGTACCTCGACGGGCGTCCTCTTTACGAAATTTTCGACGAAGACATTCAGCCGGCGATGGCAAGAATCGGGCTGCTCTGGCATGACGATGTTTCCGGCATCACCATCGAGCACCGTGCTCATGATATTTGCCTGCAAGTATTGGCGGACCTTCGGTTCCGCTTGCCGAGAGTCTTTACCAAAGGAACTGCTATCGGAGCGGCTGTTCCGGGAGATCCCTACACCTTACCCACAGCGATGGTTTCCACTGCGTTGAGGGCTGAAGGGTTTTCTGCAGTCAATCTGGGACCCAATCTGCCGATCGATGCGCTTTTGGATGAGGCCAAAAAGGTCAAGCCGGTGATCGCATGGTTGAGTGTCAGCCATCTGAGAAAAGCCCATATCCTTCGAACAGAAATCAAGGAGCTCGCCAGAGAGTTGAGAGAACATAACACCTTCCTCGTAATGGGTGGCTCCCAGATTCACAAGTTGCGTCTCGATCGTGATCCTTACGTTTTGATCGGAAAAAACATTCACGAACTGGTTTCGATTTCCAGAGGATTGGTCGCGAACATTCCGCAGTCCAGTGAATCAAAGGGCGAGTTCTCTTGAACCTTCCTGCGGATCCCGTAGACCAGACGGGCAGAGTTCAACCCGTCAACGACCGTCCTGTGAACTATGACGGCAAATACGTCCTTTATTGGATGACAACCGCACGCAGGACCCGATTCAATCACGCCCTTGATCGGGCTGCTTCATGGGCCCAGTCACTCGACATTCCATTGGTGGTTGTGGAGGCTTTGGGGCTGAATCATCGATGGGCCAGCGCACGATTCCACCAGTTCATTATCGAGGGTATGGAGAACAACGCCGCTGCATTTGCAAAAGCGGGAATCCAATACATACCATTCGTGGAAAAATCGCCTGCCGATTCCAAAGGGTTTGTGGAGGCCGCTTCTCAGGAAGCCGCTCTCATTGTGACTGATGAATGGCCCTGTTTTATTACTCCCAAAATCGTTGCAGGACTGGGAAAGAAATCTGCTGTTCATGTTGAAGCAGTCGATGGAGCGGGTTTGCTTCCGGTCAGGGCTGTCCCCAAAGTTTTCTCACGAGCATTTCATTTCAGGAACTGGCACAAGAAGAACATTGATCCCCACCTGATGGCTTTGTCGAGTCCCAAGCCTCTGAAAGGTTTACAGGGCAAGAATGTTTTCGATGAGCAGATTCTCGCACAGTGGGTGCCTCTCTCTGAGGAGCAGCTCGCCAACCCTTCAAGTTTGATCTCTTCCTTGCCGATCGATCAGGAAGTTGCTCCGGTGTCGGTTCATCCAGGTGGCAGTGCTGAGGCGAGTCGCCGCCTAAAGCACTTCATTCATCATGTGATCGACAGATACGGGGAAGACCGCAATCAGCCGGACAAAGTGGCAACCAGTGTGTTGAGTCCATACATCCATTTCGGCCACATTTCGACCCAGGAAATCTGGGAGCAGGCTTGCAGGGCGGATGCCGGCGAGAACGGCGATGCCTTTATCGACCAACTGCTGACGTGGCGAGAACTGGGACTCAATTTTTGCCACTATCATGAAGACGTGGACACTTGGGAATCATTGCCAGAGTGGTCAAGAAAAACGCTGGAAGAACATGCCGAGGACACTCGACCGGTGTCCTATACCCTTGAGGAGATGGAAGCTGCGGAAACCCACGATGAAATCTGGAATGCAGCCCAAAGACAGCTCAAGGGTGAGGGATTGATCCACAACTATCTGCGCATGCTCTGGGGAAAAAAGATCCTCGAGTGGAGTTCCCATCCCCGTGAAGCAGTGGAAACGATGGTCCACCTCAACAATCGCTGGGCTCTGGATGGACGCGATCCGAATTCCTACAGCGGTATCATGTGGTGTGTAGGCCGATACGACCGGGCCTGGGGACCAGAGAGACCCATCTTTGGCAAAATTCGATACATGTCTTCGGACAACACGGCCAGAAAACTTCGCCTCAAACCCTATCTGGCGCAATGGGGCGTTGATCCCTCGCTGAGCATGTAACCCTTTACGCATGTTGTCTGTGTGAACTCAGCGGTCCTTCAAGTCGTCATAATTTTACACCACGGCGTGACTTATTCAGGTCACCTAATTCCTGACTTGGTTGGAGATTTGGGGCGAGAAGTGGGCATTGGGTCCATGATTAAGGCAGTTCAGATGATCTTCATCGAATCTGCAAACACGACCCCATCTCTCGAGCCTTTGCCGTGAAGCCCTGCGGCGAGGGCTCATTTTTTATGATAACAGTTTGGCTGCTTCGGGAGCGAAGTAGGTGAAGATCATGTCCGCACCCGCTCGTTTGATGGCTACGAGAGACTCGAGCATCGCTGCTTCTTCGTCGATGGCACCGGCCTGACTGGCGTAGCGGATCATCGCAAACTCTCCACTGACCTGATAAGCGGCGATGGGCAGGGGGGAGATTCCGGCGATTTCCGAGATGACATCCAGATAAGCCCCTGCGGGCTTGACCATGACGATGTCTGCACCCTCAGCAATATCCAGCTCGACCTCACGCAGTGCTTCGTTCAGATTTGCAGGATCCATCTGGTAGGTCTTCTTGTCTCCACTTCGGGGTGCAGAGTCGAGGGCGTCCCTGAAGGGTCCGTAGAAGGCCGAAGCGTACTTTGCAGAATAAGAGCAGATGGAAACATTCGTGAATCCCTCATCATCGAGGGCGTCGCGAATGACAGCGACTCTGCCATCCATCATGTCCGATGGTGCGACGATATCCGCTCCCGCTCTGGCTTGGCTGACCGCCATGTCTGCGAGAATCGGCAAGGTCTCATCATTCAGGATTTGGCCGTCATCACTGACGAGTCCATCGTGACCATCGCTGGAGTAGGGATCCATGGCGACGTCAGTAATCAGCAAGAGGTCCGGGAAGCGACTTTTCAGTTCACGAATGCTGGTTTGCATCAAACCTTCTTCACGAACAGATTCACTGGCAGTGCGATCCTTGCGGTCATCCCCGAGAACAGGAAACAGGGCCACAGCCCGAACTCCCAACTCTACAACCTCATCCAGATGCCGAACCAGGTGATCGAGAGAATGCCGGTGGATACCTGGCATGGTCCCGATTTCCTCAGAGGTTCCAGCTCCTTCCCTGACGAAAACCGGATAGATCAAATCGGTTTTATTGACCTGAATTTCTCGCATCAGGTCGCGCATGGCAGCGGAAGAACGATTTCTTCTGGGACGGCTGGGCATCGGATCGATCATGAAAATCCTCAGTGTCTTTCAGCGGCTGAATGGACAGGAATCAAACTCTGCCCTCTCATCAGATTGAATCATTTTCGAGAGGAATAGGCCACCCTTGGCAAGGTGTCGATACACGGTATGCAGCACCGTTCCGACAGGAATGACTGATTACTGATTGGAACGCGGATCCTTGCGCCAGTAACCCCTGCGGAAATCCCAGATCATCGACATTTCGGTTCCCTCCGGTGCCCCCTCAGCCTTGACGGGGAATCGGCGGATCAGCAATTCACTTTGACGCTCGACCGTATCCCCGCCGGCATACCCGGCAGCCAGGTGCCCCGGGATTCTGGAAAGGTCAAAGGTTCTCACTTCCCAATCCAGTTCTCTCTCCGGGATTTGTACCGGTTCAAAACCGATCACACTGTGTTTTTCAGTAGGCGTGGATTTGTCGCCCCAAACGATCAGGGTGTGACAGCCGTCTCCATTGGAATCGAGAAAGATGACTTCCCGGAAACGATCTGCATCGAAGTCGACAGCCATGGTGTAGGAGGAAATAGGCAGATCTGGCTCTTCCGATCCCGAACTGACACTTTTCATTTTGGAGAAGGTCACGTTGAGAACACCCGGTCGGGGGCCGTCAGCCTCCCCTTCAGGAATTGGGGGAGTTAGCTTTACCCCATACTTCCAGATTCCCGAACGCCACGACCGGTTATTCAGGTCCCAGCCGGGTTCCATGAGTTCGGTCACCGATGGAGTGACCAGGCTCTGTGCCATGCGGTAACTGACCAGAGGGATCAGAATAGCCAGGGTCACGAAAAGAATCAGGATGGTGTAACCGGGGACGACAAGTCTGGAGTCATCCT
>JAPOLY010000144.1 GCA_029976805.1 bacterium | reverse complement strand
GTGTTTCCACCGGTGAAGCTGTATACGACACCAATGGTCCAGCCGTCAGCAAAAATTCCACCCTCGGCGAAGTCGGCGTCGAAAGGCAGGGTTGCAGTCACAGCGGTCGGCTCGATGACGGCACTGTCGTTACCCATACCCATGGAGAAACCCTGACTCGGGTTCGGGAAATCTGCGCCGAGTGCACTGTTGTCCACTTCAGCAATGCTGAAGGCAGCAGTGAAGGAAGCAGAGCCGGTGTTGCCATCGTAGTTCACGGACTGGCTCGGAGCCGTGAAGTTGAACTCGGGGCCAGGAACGGAGAAGGGCTCCAGAGTAATGGTTCCATCCTCGAGAGAAGGAGCGATGGAGGCTCCTGCCACCACGATCACATTCTCGACGGGAGGCGATCCGAGGGCGTTGCTCCATGCAAGGGAGGTCACCACATTGTCGGTCGATCCGATCAGGCCTCCCGCAACAGTGTCGTAATCGACACTGACGACGTCGGTCGGAGCGTCAAACGCAAGAGTATTACCGCCGGTAAAGCTGTAGACGACCCCAATGGTCCAGCCGTCTGCAAGAATGTTCGACTCGGCGAAATCAGCGTCGAAAGGCAGTGTCTCGGTGACCGTCAATGCCGTGAGGAGCGAGGAATCATTCGAGAGGCCCATGGAGAAACCCTGAGTCGGATTCGGGAACGGGGCACCCTGAGCAGAGTTGTCAGTCTCGGAAACGGCAATCACTGCAGTGAAGGAGCCAACTCCGGTATTTCCGTCAAAGGTCACCGCTTCAGTGGGAGCCGTGTAAACGTACTCTGGCCCGGGAACTCCCACCACCTCGATGGCGCCGGAGTTCTGGGTCGGGGCAACGGAGGCTCCATTGACCACGATGACGGTCTCTACCGGCGGAGCACCGAGGGTGTTGCAGAAATCGACGGTCGTCGATCCTTCAGCCACACCATTGTAATCCACGGCCAGTAACTCAAATCCACTGACATCTTCCACGGAGGCACAACCGGTGAAGCAGATCACCACACCCTGGGTCGCTCCCTCAGGAAAAAGGTTGATCTGGTTGAAATCGGGAGCACCTCCGTTTTTGGAGGTCTCGGTACCGGAACCACTGTTGGCTGCGGTCGCCTCAAGGAAAGCGGTGTCGTTGCAGATACCCAAAGACCACCCGGCGATCACATTGCCAGTGTTATCCATGGTCAGGGAGACGGTACCACTGCCACCCAATGCAATATCACCGCTTCCTGCGGTAAAACTGGTGTCCTGTGCACCCGCATTTGCGGAAGCAAAGCCGACCACCAGGGCCAGCAGGAAAATTGAAAAAGTGCGCTTCATTTTACACCTCTCACGCCGTCCCCCCCCCCGGGGGGAATAAATCAGGGTCTGATAATCATCAAGAACTGACAGATCCGCCGGGGATTTGCCTGCCTTGGGTCTTGTTTGGATGAATCCGGGGAATGGGCATTCTCCCCGACTCGAAAGTGCCTCTCCGGAGGAAATTTCCGGGTCGTGCACTGCACTCATAGTAAGGCCCCCATCCCCCCGGATCACCCCCGTTTATGCAGAAATTCGGCTCAGAAGCGATCTTTTGATTTCCCCGCCATGGATGAACTTCACCACCGTGGAGACTGCTTTCCGGTTATCCGTCACAACACCTTTCAAATACTCATTTTAGGTGTTCTGCGCAGGTCTGATTCGGTCACTCGGGGAATCGTCAGCATTGAGGGGAGCACTGAGGGGAAGGCAAAAAAATCCTCCCCGGGGATTCTGAAATCCCCGGGGAGGAACCGATCAAACCCTGCCGGATGTGCAGGATCCCATCTTCTTACAGACAGGAACTGTCACCACAGTCCTCAGGAGTCTGTCCGTCCACCTGACCGCAATCGGGGTAAGGAGCTGCCGGAGCAGGTCCACCCATGAAGCGGTACATGATGATGTAGGAGGTGTCCGCAAGGTCACCGAGGCCGTCATTGTTGGCGTCAGTGGCGATGGGACAGGTGGTTGCCGGACCATTGAGGAACAACTCGTAAATGATCCAGATGGCATCTGCGATGTTGACGATACTGTCACCATTCACATCTCCGCGAATGAAGTCCACGGTAATCACCGGATTCAGGGCGATGGAGCCGTTTTCGAAGTTGGCGGCAAAAGAGCCTCCATCCACGACCACGACGTTGGCGACGGCGGGAGATCCAAGATTGTCACTCCAGGTCAGGTCCACGGTGGTACCGGTCTCGTCGCCGGCCATGCTGCCGTTGGTGGAGTAATCCACAGAGACGACCTCGGTTGAGTTCTCAAAGGTCAGAGTGGTTCCGCCGGTGAAGCTGTAGACCACACCCAGAGTCCAGCCAGAACCATCCAGATTGCTCTCTGCAAAATCTGCAGCGAATCCAAGGGTCACGTTGAGAGCGGAAGCTTCCACTTCAGGTCCGTTGGCAAGCCCCATGGAGAAACCCTGGGTAACACTCGGGAATGCAGCTCCGGCGGCACTGTTGTCCACCTCCGAGATGTTGATCCCCACACTCACAGATGAGTTGCCGTCAGCAGGATTGTAGTTACCCGTCACGTTTCCT
>JAPOLY010000057.1 GCA_029976805.1 bacterium | reverse complement strand
GGCACAGGTGACAGGAATAGAAACGTGAGGAGATGCACCGCATCGCCCACATTGAACCCAAAGTCTCCATTGCAGTCCCCGCGCATCATAAAGAGGGGATCCACAATCATCGGCTCGTAGCAGACTGTGCTGGGCAAGACTGGGTCTCCTGATGGGGTGACCAGTTGCAGTGGCAAGAGATCAAACGGCGCAAGATTGTCGCAGGGACACACCGGAGTGAATCCCGAAGCCGATGGATCCGCCTCGTATTCGATTTCAAACAATCGCAGATCTGAACCGGCAGGAAACACCGTTGAATTCGTGAAACTCATCATCGCCGAGAAGCCCACTCCATCGGGCAAGAGCGCTATACTTAAAAACTCGGGAGGATTCTGATTGATATCCACGACCTCCGTCACGTCCCCCAGTGTCAATTCACTGGGGTCATGACAGATACCAAAACTGAAAGCCAGGAGAGGATCCGGAGTATCCATCGTGACCTCCAGTATCACTTCGTTGATCGGTGTAGGCTGAAGAGCGACACGGACAACATGATCCGCTGACTCCGCCGGGATCACCGGTGCCCAGCAGGCGACATCACACCAGAAAGAATCCGCGGTAGGATCCGGTCCACAGTTGGGCCCCGGTGCAGAGAGTGGCAAAAAATCCAGCACCATGCTCAGGATGGATATGAGGTCTCCCACATCGTGAATTCCATCATCGTTGGCATCACAGGCGTCCTCACAATCGAAGGGAGCGGGATTGTTGAAGAGCAATTCGGCCAGATGTACCGCATCGGCCAGATCGACATGCCCATCGACCAAACAGTCACCGCGCCTGAAATCGCCATTGGTTTGCTGTCCAAATACAGGGTCCGCACAGAATACACTCATGAGCAGGAATAGAAGCGGTGCATGTTTCATATTGGTTTCCACCTGAACTCCAAAAGAAAAGCAATAAACCCATCTTACATTGCCCCAGCAATTGAACAACAACCCCCCCGACGACCCTTTCCTGTCCAACAATGTAAATATGTTGGATTCAACCAAGAAAAATCGTTCAATGCGGTTATGAAAAACACGACACCTCTCCATGGCGTACTCATTCTTCTTTGCATCACTCTGTGTCTCGCACTGGTTTCCTGTGCAGGGATGCCCAAGGCGCCACAACCCGGCGACCTCACCGGTGCAGAACAGCTGGAGAGGGTCAAAACCCTGGTCGGAACCTGGTACCCAACCGATGGGGGAGAGGATGCCGACCCCATCGCCATCTACCGACTTTCCGCCAATGACAACTCGGTGGTGGAGCGCCTGTTTCCGAACCAGAAGAAGGAAATGGTGACGATGTACTTCCTCGATGACGGGGATCTGACGCTGACTCATTTCTGCGCGTTGTCGAATCAGCCGACGATGGTTGCCGAGCCAGGCAAAGCGGGAGAGATCTGGTTCCGCTTCAAGGGCATCACCAACCTCGGCAATCGCAACAATGCCCACATGCACGAGCACTGCCTGCAGTTCCACGATGATCCCAACCGCCTCGACGCGACCTGGGTGTTGTGGGAAGACAATCAGGAAAAGGAAGCTCGCATCTTCCCTATGGTTCGCCGCTGATTCAGGCCCTCTTCACCGTTCAACCCGCCAGCCTCCAGTAGCTGTTATGGGGAACCACTGTGCACTCAGACTGATCCGTCTCGACACTTTTGAGTCCGTTGAAGACATAGTGACACAATCTTGTAACGATGCGCCGGCGTTCCGGAACCATGTATCGCTGCAGATAACTGTTGAAAAAGCCTCTTGGCAAAACCGTTTCTCCAAAACGGACCAACAGGGATGAGATGGGGTGATCGATGTCTTCACGCTTCACCTGCGCCTCGAGGCCTCCGATAACTTCGTAGTGCCCGTCACACCCATGGGGTTTGACAACCAGAGCACTCGAATATCGTGTAACGCCGCGGATCCCCACCGCCAGAGATTCGTAATGATCTCCGGTTTGTCGAGAAGCCACCGCCAGAACGATGGGCACCTTGACTCTGGAGCCAAAGAAGCGGGTAACAGATCGAAGCAGTGGAGGGGTTCGACTGCCCATATCTTTCAACTGCTGCTGTGCAAACTCCCTGTTGAGACCGATGTCAAAACAGAGAATGCCAAGTGTTTTGATCCCATCACCCCGATTGATGTAATCGACCAACTGATGCAGATCGTCTTTCAGATGCTGTTCGGTCAGGGCAAGAATTTGTGCGGGGATCTGAAGCTTCCCTCTTTCACCCGAGACACACTTGTGTTCGCCGGTCACATCGAGCAGGACACTCTGGTGGAAAGATGGCAGACCACCAAAGCGATCGTTCATCAGCTGAACCACCGATTCAAAATCCCGGTCACTCTCCACCTCGAATCGCTGGTCATTCAGTCGCGTGAAATCCAGGGGGTCAACAGTGCTCTTGTGATTGCTGATTTTTTTCATGGTCTTCACCCACTCTCTTCAGGTGAAATCCGATCCATGAAAATAATCGGACAAACTCCAACAGTCTGACGCTCTTCATTTCAGCCGCTGGGAATCGGGTCAAAAAATCATGGCCGCAGGCAATCGCTGTTGCCTGCGGCCATGATTTGAATCTCAGAGAAGGCTGATTCTCTCAGCTCAACAAACGTCCTGCTTACCCTCGAAGGAAATGAAAGTAGCTCGGGAATTCAAAACTGGAATGGGTTGGAAAACCGAATGCGCCGCAATTGTTGCAGCCCTTGTTTTTGCACTCACGACCGCGCTCTTTCCTTCGTGAATCTTCTTCTCCACGACTCTGGTCACCGTCGCTGTTGCGATTGTCTTCCATGGTGACCTCCCTTCATGAGTGAAAAATCCCGAAGGACTATCGGGCAGGACCGGAATTTTTAAAGCCGGCTGAATCCATGCATCAGGCCCTTTTCATGCCTTTTTTGAAATTCGGGTCCGATCGCCAGCGAAAACAGGATTCATCTTCCCTGGTAACAATTTTTGGGAAATCAGAAAGAGTGAGGTTGTTGTCATGAATCAGCAGAACAGTTCCGGTTCATTTTTGCCGTTTGCGGCCATCTTTTCGCTCGCCGCTTCATTTGGAATGACCTGGTTCACGGTCAGTGGGGGAGGACACCCCGATTCTTCAGGCGGCCACGACTCATCGATGCCCGCATTCATGTCGGGGATGAACTTCAACGCCAATGCAATCAATGGAACGATCTCATTGGGGCCTCTCGATCTGCCTATCTGGTTGATCATCACCCTGGGAATCGTCGGAATTTTGCTGACCCTGCCGAGAATTCAGCAAGCAAGCTCAGCACCCAAGGGAGTGGCGGTTGCCCTGATAGGAGTCGCTGCCCTCGCCTCGCTGATGACTTTTGTTATCTCTGAGGTGCAGGCTGGAAGCGGTCCGGTCTTTGCGATCGCCGGTGCCACGATGGGTTTGGTTCACGCTTTCCGACCTGCCAACAGCATTCCTGTCGAGCAACATTCAAGCTGAATTGCGAGTTTGGCCACGCACACGTTTGACCGCGTACGGGTTTGTTGAATTGTTGTGATTGAAAAACGGCGCCTGAAGAAACCGACGCCTGTCATGATCTCGCCAGGGTTTCCCAAACCGGTCAAACCGGTGTGACTTCGACGATCCTGCCGCCGCCACACCGATCGTGACCAGAGAGGCTCGGAAACTCCCTCGCTCCCCCTTGCAAGCCCGTACCTTGCATCGGATCAGAACCGGAAGCAAGGCCCTGCAAAATTTCTCTGGGCCGTGTAAACTCCCTCCATGCAATTGAGTACACCCGACCTGTTGATCCTTGGAGTTTACGTCGCCTTCGCCATCAGCGTCGGCGTGTTCATGCGACAAAGGGCCAGTCAAACCGCTGAAACATTTTTCCTTGCCGGCAGAAAACTGCCGTGGTGGGTGGTGGGTACCTCGATGGTTGCCACCTCTTTTGCGGCTGATACTCCACTGGTGATTACCGGCTGGGTTCGTGACAGCGGAATCTGGAAAAACTGGTTGTGGTGGTGCTTCGCTGTCGGCGGAATGCTGACCGTTTTCCTCTTTTCACGCTATTGGCGACGCCTGGGGGTCATGACCCAGGCCGAATTCGCCGAGTTGCGCTACGGCGGCAGGGAAGCGTCTGTCCTGAGAGCCACTCTGGGGGTGTTTCACTCCTTTCTGACCAACCCCATCATCCTGTGTTGGGTCCTTCTGGCGGCCGTGAAGATCAGTGACGTGCTCTTCGACATCGACAAGGTGACCGCACTGGGAATCTGCTGCGCCATCTGCCTGTCCTATTCGCTGATGTCCGGCTTCTGGGGCGTGGCTATCACCGATCTCGTCCAATTTGTTCTCGCCATGACGGGAGCTCTCGCTTTGGCCGTCATCGCCTGGAATGAAGTCGGTGGACTGGAGGCGGTCCTTCAACAAATCGGCTCTATAGGGGATCAGGGCCAGCGTATTCTGGACTTCTTCCCGAGCCCCGGAGATCCACTTCAGGAGGGTTTCTGGACTGTTCCCCTGGCTGCCTGTGCGGTTTATCTCGGCGTCTCCTGGTGGGCAAGCTACGGCGTCGACGGAGGCCCCGTCGTCGTCCAGAGAATCGCTGCCAGCCGCTCGCCGGCACACGGTTCCGTGGGGGTGCTGTGGTACAGCATCGCCAATTACGCCCTGCGTCCGTGGTTGTGGGTGGCTGTGGCCCTCGCCTCGCTGGTGGTGGTCCCCCATGTCGAGATTTCCTCTCCGGCAAGCGGCACAATTCTGGAGATTGACAAGAGCGAAGAAGGAAGTGGCCAGATCATTACCGTCATGAAAAGTGACGGTCAAACCGAGTCTCTGACGGTTGAATCCCCCGAAGGGTGGGCAGGTGTCCAGCCTTCGATTCGTGTCAAATTAGGCGATACGGTCACCCCTGATTCAGTGATCGCCTCCACCGACTCAGAGAAGGCCTACGTCGTCATGATGGTGCGCTACCTTCCGGCAGGTTTGCTGGGTCTGGTGGTCGCCAGCCTTTTGGCGGCATTCATGTCGACCATCGACACCCATGTCAATTTGGCGGCAAGTTATTACGTCAATGATATACATCGACGATTCATTGCCCCCAAAGAAGAGCCGGCCAAATATGTCACCATCGCCCGAATCGCCAGCGTCTTCATCCTCATCGAAGGTGCGCTGCTCGCCTCCATCTCCAGTTCCATCAGTGATCTGTTTACCTTCTTCCTCGCCTTCCTCGGCGGGGTGGGTCCGATCTACATGCTGCGCTGGTTGTGGTGGCGGGTGACCGCATGGACTGAAATCGCCGCCATGCTGACTTCCAGCCTCAGCACCACCGCCATCACTTTCTTCTTCAACGAGGGTTGGCCGATTACACCCCTGACTCAGGCAGGGAAGATCAGTGCCGAGGGGCGCATCATTCTTGTCGCCACACTGTCGACAGTGGTTGCGCTGCTCATCACTTACCTGCGCAAGGCTCCCGACCCGGAAAGACTCGTTCCCTTCTACGAAAAGGTTCGTCCTGCGGGAGCCTGGGGACCGGTGCAGGCTCTGAGTACAGAAGCACCCGTAAACCACGAGGGTTTGAAAATCTTCGCCGGTGTCATCGGTGGATTGAGTCTGGTGTGGGGTTTGACGATGGGACTGGGTGCCTTGCTGCTGGAGAAACCCTGGTCGGTGACTTCTCTGGGGTTGGCTGGAGTGGGTGCGGTGATCGTCGCCCTGACGCTGCCTTCTCTCCTCAAAGAGGATGAATCGCTGAAAAACTCCGCCGAATGAACTCACGTCTGCAAAGCTCTTCGATTCTCCTCTTCGCGGTCGCGGTCTGGGCCGGGTTTCTCTTTGTGCGTGCCACCGGACCGGACGACCTCTACAGCCGTGACCAGATCAAGGTTGCCGGCTACGTGCTCGACATCATCGAAAATGACGCCTGGCTGTGGCAACAGGACCACAACGGCAACTTCGCCTCCAAACCACCGCTGACCCAGTGGCTCGGTGCTTTGGCAACGAAAGCCTATGGCCAGTTCCATCGCATGACACTGACCTTTCCATCCTGGTTGGCATCCCTGATCACCATCCTTCTGCTGGTGGGTTGGACAGCACAACAGTTCGGACGCACCGCAGCGATGTGGGTGCCACTGTTATTGCTCGCCAACAACATGGGCTTGAGGCAGATTCTCCTCGCGCGCAGTGACACTCTCTTTCAGTGCAGTATCGTCTTACTGGCACTGGGTGCCTGGCACGCGTGGATGGATCGCGGCAAATGGGGCTGGATCTTTGTCGGTGCACTGGCCGCCCTGATGACCAAAGGCCCATTGGGAATCCTCATCGGCCTCCTTGGTCTGGTGGCAGTCTTTTTACGCCCACGCACCAAGGGGGATGAAAAGGTTGAAGAATCGGATAGTGAACAGCCCACTCTTCCTTGGCTCGGCATCGGTGGCGCAGTTCTGCTCGCATGCCTGCTGCCTGCACTGTGGCTTTATTCCGCAAACAGTGACAGCCAGGGTCTGGCTGTGGAGAAACTGCTCCACGACGAATTGATCAACCATGCCGTCGGTGAGCGCACCGCAGAAAACCAGCAGGTGTGGTGGCATCACCTGTTACCGATCGCGTGGTTTCTCAGTCGTCTGGCGCCGGCAGGGTTATTGGCTCTGGCAGCGCTGGTCAGGATCTTTCGCAAGCCGGAAACCGACGCCCGCAAGCGTGATGCCGAACGATTCATGGCTTGCTGGC
The DNA here is from genome assembly GCA_029976805.1 of bacterium. Classification (GTDB taxonomy): domain Bacteria; phylum Planctomycetota; class UBA8108; order UBA1146; family UBA1146; genus UBA12191. The sequence continues at coordinate 10,602 of JAPOLY010000057.1, read as the reverse complement.
TCCTCGGTGGCCTGCTGCTCTTGTGCCTGGCGACCCATCATCGCTTTGTCCACCTGCTCGCCATCCTGCCCCCAACAGCAGTCTTGGCCGCACGTCAAATCTCCCACTGGTCCACCTCTGAACGACGTTCATGGATGTGGGCCCTCGTTACCTGCTCTTTCATCTTGCCTTTGGCCGCGGTCTATCTGGACGTCATCGACTTTCGCTCGAAAGACATCGTCAGAACACGGGAGTCTGCCACTTTCGTCGAGGCGGCTCAGAAAGAAGCGGGAAGCGGTGCACGGTTCGAGTTTTACGAATGCCACCCTGGTGTTCAGGTACACCTTGGTACACACCGCCCTCCGATCAGGATCAACGATCTTTCCGCGACTCTGGAATCAGATGATCCGGTCTATGTAGTGACCCAAAAGGAGCGTGATCTCAAAGAGCGTGCGGGTCGACAGGGTGTCCGCTTCTTCGATGTTGCAGTGCGATCTGATTACGCCGATGGTGAAATTGTGATGATCGCCAGCAAGGGGGCTTCCGGTGCGCCTCGATCTCCGGCGAGAAGATTCCCTGACACGAGAATCCTGACTCTTATGGCGATTGCGACTGCTGTCACCATCTACGGCTGCCAGAAATATGCCCAACAACGCCTGAGTGCTTAAATAGAGGGGCTTTGCCGCTCATTGCCTGCGCAGGTCCTTCCACTTATCTTGGGGATACCCGCCTGAATCAGCAACTTGAGTACTCATTTGGGGTTTTCACAATGTGAAAATTGTGTAGCCCCTCCCAGAGTTTCTGTAACTGAAGTGACCAAGACCTTTTTACTGAAGGGTTTTCAATGCATCTCCAGACTCGATGGATGCAAAGAGGTGTTTTCCTTTTTGTGATCGCGATGAACCTTGCAGTCTCATCAGCCGTGATGGGAGCGGACTCTCCCTTCCGCAGGGGTGATGTCAATGACGATGCGGGAGTGGATATCTCCGACCCCATCGTTTTGCTCGCCTATCTGTTCAACGGAGGTGAAGAGCCTGGGTGTATGGATTCCGCTGACACCAATGACGATGGTCAGATCAATGTCGGGGATGCCATCTCGGTGCTCGGATACATCTTCGGTGATGGATTGGCTCCTCCTGCCCCGGGTCCCCTGCTTTGTGGGCCTGACCTGACCGACGATACCCTGAGTTGCATCGCCAGCAGTTGCGATGGTGGGGGCGACCCACAAAGACTGGCCGCAGGGCACCTGCTCAACCGCATCGCCTATGGCCCCCTCCCGGGGCAGATCGATGAAGTGCTCGCCACGGGCATCGAGGCCACAATTCAGAGCCAGTTGAACCCGGCACCGGGATTGGACCCGAATCCGTTCATGGACTCTCTGGAGGAACTCTTTACCGTTCCGGTTCCGCACGCCATCGAGGAATTCATCGTGCGACCCAACGGTCGATACCGTTACTTCCTCGGAACCGAAGAGCCGCCCACCGATTGGGCCCAGCCCACCTTCGATGACAGCGGCTGGCTGTTGGGTACCGCCGGCTTTGGCCGCGGTGACCGCGACGACGTCACCGAAATTCCTGAGATCAATAACGGCCTGCCGTCGATTTATGCCAGAACACAGTTTCTCCAGCCCATCTCTGCGACTGGGGGTCTTCCCTATCTGAAGATGCTCTTCGACGATGGCTTTGTCGCCTATCTGAATGGTGTCGAGTTTGCACGTAGCCTGCGAACCAACGGAAATCCGCATTTGGAAGGCAATCCGCCAACCTTTGATCAGTACGCAACACAGAACCACGAGGCGACCTTCGCTGAGTACTATCCGATTCCGGCAGGTCTCTTGCAGCCAGGGATCAACACTCTGGCGATTCAGTGCCATAACGCCGTCAACAGCGGTGACTTCACCCTGCGTCCGACCATCGTGACGAGGCTGCTGACCGGAGGTGAGAGAAGGTACACCCCATCCTCCGGCGACATTCAGAGGTCACCCTTCATTCGCGGGATCTACTCGGAGTATCAACTGCAAAAGGTTCTCGGGGAGTTTTGGGAAAACCACTTCCTGACCGACGAAGACAAACTGCAGGAATTCTTTGGCCAGATCCGCAACCGCTACAACCACCGTGTCTACGGCAACAACTCTGGTGCATCCAAGTTGTCGAATACCCTCGAGCTGGAAGAGTACGACTTCTTCTGCGACAACGCTCTCGGTCAGTTCGGAGACCTGCTCCTTTACAGTGCCAGCAGTCTGCCGATGCTAGTTTATCTCGACAGCATTTTGAACAATGCGGCACAACCGAATGAAAACTACGCCCGTGAAATTCTTGAGCTGCACACTCTGGGTGTGGACAACGGTTACACCCAGGCGGACATCGAGGAGGTCGCACGGATCTTCACCGGCTGGACTGTTACAAGAGTCCCCACAGCGATGGTTCAGAGCTTCCCTGATTACGTCGACAACCCGGTCACTTCCAGCCCGCACAACTTGACACAAACCGTACTGATCGAGATCGGTGACGAATGGAAATACATGAAGGGTCTCGAAGAACCTTCCCCGGGCCCCACAGGAAGTGCGACCACCCAGTGGACCCAACTGGCTTTCGACGACTCCACCTGGCTTTCAGGGCCCACGGGAATCGGCATGGGAGACGGTGACGACGCCACGGTTCTCGACGACATGGACAACAACTACACCTGTTTCTATACCCGCAAGGTTTTCAACATCACAGATCCAGCGATGCCGGAATATCTGGAACTGGCCGTAGACTTTGATGACGGCTATGTCTGCTATCTGAACGGGGTCGAGATTCAGCGCAGTGCCAACATGAATGGCACCGGCTCGCCGCCCCCGCACACAGCAGTCGCCACGGGGGGGCATGAAGCCAGTGGCAGGCCCGATCTCATCGACCTGAATCACCTGAGGCCTCTTCTGGTGGCGGGGGACAACATTCTCGCGTTCCAGATTCATAACCTGAGCATCACCAATAACGATGCCTCTTTCCTCCCGCGGGTCACCGCCGGTGTGCCGACCAGTCGCCACATCGATGCCAATGATCACAACGGAAAGTGGGTTTTTGCCTTCAATCCGCTGAATCATGACAATGAGTCCAAGACCATCTTTGCAGGAACTCCCTATGAGTTAATCACTCCCGCAGGTCGTATTGGGGCCGAAGGGGTGCAGGACGCCTTTGATCTGGTGGCCACACTTGAATCCCATCCGGGAACCGCACAGTTCATCTGCATGAAGCTGATCCAAAAGTTTGTTTCCGACGACATTAGCCTGGCCAACCTTGCGGACGGCAGTGCACCTCTGGAATTGCAGGGCCTGCTCGCCAGCATGATCAGTGCCTGGTACTCGACCCCGAGACCCGGAAACATCGGAGTGGTCATGGAGACTCTTCTCGACCCGGTCGATCAGGGGAACGCGTTCTGGGATCCCCAGTTCCGCAGAAACAAGGTCAAGACTCCGGTGGAGTTTGTGATCACCACGCTCAGGGCGCTCGGATCTCCGGCGTCGAGCGACGATCTGGTGGGCTGGGCTTCCAACATGGGCATGGAGATGTTTGAGCGCGACGACCCGGATGGATTCCCGGAGGTGGGAACCGACTGGATCGGCACGACAACTCTGTTGCAGCGCATCAACTTTGCCCGACGCTTTGCATCCAATGTAGACAACGACTTCCAGTGGAACCTCGCCGACATCATCGGCGACACCCCTCTCGGGGCTCAGGAAGTCATCGACGTCTTTGATGAAGTTCTCTTCCAGAGCTCCCTGACCGAAGCGGAACGCTGCCTCGCCATGGATTATCTGGAATCGGGACTGGATGGCAGTTTCCTGCCCCTCGACCCCGCGGCCGCCGATTATTCCGCTCGTGTCCGCGACATGGTGGGGTACCTCTTCAGTCTGCCCAGATTCCAGTTCCAGTAAGAAAAAGGAGAAATGAAATGATGAATCGCAGAGATCTCCTCAAAACCGGTGGCCTGGCCGCACTGGGGCTGATTTTGCCGCCCCTCGCAGGACCGGATTTCTTCCGTCGCAAACTGCTCGCGGGCAATGCCGGTGGTGGCAACAAGAAGATGATCTTTATCTTCCAGCGCGGAGGAAATGACGCCCTCAACACAGTCCTTCCACGGGGCGATGTGGACTACAGCCTCACCACCCGACCCACCCTCTTCATCAACGAAAATCAGGCCATCGATCTGGGCAACGGCTTCGCACAGTTGCACCCGGCGATGGAGCCGATGATGGAAGTGTTCAATCACTCACTTCTGAACGGTGTTCCCGGACCGGGCAATCTGGCGATCCTGCACCGGGTCGGCTACCCGCAGCAATCGCGCAGCCACTTCAGTGCCCAGCACTTCTGGGAGAATGGCGTGCCCGGCGATGAACAACTGGACGAAGGCATGCTCTACCGCCGCTTCGCCAGCACTCCCGGTTTTACGGACCTGCCCTTCGCCGGAGCGTTCCTCGATGACAGCCTGCCCACGGCTCTGCGTGGTGCAACACCGCTGCCCGCATTCCCGGGTACCGCCGACTACTCTTTCGCTGGCAGCTTTGCCGAAGTGGAAAAGTTCCTCGGCATGTTGCCGGGAACTCCTGGAGGAACCGACGGCCGCGGACTCTACGGAGCCTATGGCGGAAAACCGGATATGGAAAATGGTCGCTACCGTGACCTGTTGATGCCCACCGGAGTCAAACTCGGTGAATCGGTGAGTGTCGTTCAACAGGCCTTGGCTCAGGGAGCCTACGTCCCCGAAAATGGTGCGGTCTACCCGGCCAACACCTTCGGTAACCAGTTGAGTGAAATCGCCATGCTGATGAAGCGGACTCCGGCCCAACTTCTCGGAGTCAACATCGGCGGCTGGGACACCCACACCTTCCAGGGTGGAACCGTGGGAACCCACTCCACCATCCTTGGTAACTTGGCACAGGGGATTCAGGCGCTGTCCAGGGACCTTCAGGACCAATGGCAGGATGTGGTCATCGTCACCGTCTCCGAGTTCGGCCGCACCTCCATCGAAAACGGGTCCAGAGGCACCGATCACGGTGCTGCCTCCGTCATGTTTGTGGCGGGCGGAGCAGTCCAGGGAGGGGTCTACAACTGCGATCCCGGCACATGGGAGGCTGGAGCGATGTTCACCGAGAACGATCGCTACTTGGCCGCAAACACCGACTTCAGGGTAGTCTTCTCAGAGATCTTCCAGCAGGTGTTCGGGGATGACCCGGCCATGATGGAACAGTTCATGCCCGGCTACGATGCAGCGGCCGCTGCCAACCCGGGCCTGTTCACGCCGCTGGGATTCCTCGGATAAGGGAGCACCCGATGAGGATGAGTGTTTTTCTGATGACTCTGCTGTTGCTGTGCAACGGCACGGCTTGGGGTCAATCCACCAACCATGTCATCAATTTCTTTGACAGTGCATTCCTCCCCACCAGCCTGACCATCGAGGCGGGGGATACCGTCACCTGGAATCATGTGGCGGGAACCCATCTGTTAACCAGTGGAGTTCCCGGTGGAAATCCCGGTACCAATGATGAACCGGGTCTGCTTTTTTCTGCTCCCATCGATAGCCAAAACACCAGCTTCACCTACACATTTTCCCAACAGGGAACAACCATCGGTTTTTTCGACGCCAACAACCCCTCGCAAATCGGATCGATCACCATTCTCGATGACACCCTCGTCTTTGATGTCGGGGTGGTCGATAACGAGTATCTGCCTGTGGTAATTGAAATCTTCGAGGGAGACAGTGTGCGCTGGGTCCATGAACCGATGGAGATGTTCCATACTGTGACCAGCGGTATTCCCGGTGGCGAACCAGGGACGATCTACGAACCGGGGTTTCTCTTCGATGAGGAATCTTCCGATCTCAACCCCATCTTCCAATACAACTTCGACACACCCATGGACCTTCCATACTTCTGTGTTCCCCATGTCCAATTTGGCATGGTCGGAGAAGTCATCGTTCAGGATCGGTTTATTCGTGGAGATGCTGACCGCGACGACACGCTGACGATTGGCGATGCCATCTCGATCCTTTCTTACCTCTTTCAGGGAACCACTACTCCCGAATGCCTCGACGCCCTCGATGTGGTGGATGACGGCACCGTGAATATCGGTGATGCCATTTCTCTTCTGGGATATCTCTTCTCTTCTGCTGCCGCTCCTGTGGCGCCCTTTCCCGAAGAAGGCCCCGATCGAACGGCGGACGCCCTTATCTGCAGATAACGCATACTTGAAATATCTGACCCGTTGGTTAGTTTTGAGGTGTGGGTTCTGTACATGCTTTGACAATCTCTCTCGCAATTTTCATCGGTGGATCTGCCTCCGCAGGAACGCCGCAGGATCCCGTTGTGTCCACGCTGGAGCAGGCCTTTTCCAATGGTGATTACCACACAGCACTGAAAATTGGCCGCACGCTTCTCGCTCAAGACCCGAACGATCTGCAAACACTTCTCATGTGTGGCGCATCCTGTATCGAGCTGGCCAGAGGTCTGACGGATAGAGGCGCCAATATCGGTGCACACAAGGAAGCACTCACGTACTTCGAGCGACTTGTCCGACTCGATCCGAACCATGGCCAATCGAGAGTCCACCAATCATTGGCCCGATGTCACCTCGTGCTGGCCTCTCATGTGAAAGCTCTGGGCCACGCAAAGTTGGCTGTACAACTCGATTCGGCATCTGCGATGGCGCAGCGGCTGTTGGGAGAATCATGGCAGCAGAACGGCAATCCTTCGAATGCCCTGATAGCATTCAAGGCCGCTCACCAGCTGGAACCTGGAAGTGCTGATTACCTCGAAGCAGTACAGGATCAGTTACACAAAATGCGCCGCTTTGGTGAATCTCTGCAATACATCGAGAAACACCGGGGCAAGGTTCTTTCCGATCCGAAAAACCAATCAACACTGCATTGGTGCCTGCACGTTGCTTGGCTCTCACTGAACAAGGTTCATCGCGCCCACGAGGCCATCATCAAAGCCCATGATTTAACACCTGACGAACCTCGACTCCTCTCTTCACTGGCTGTCAGCTATTACCGTGTGGGAGACTTTGAGAAATCTGAAAATTGGTGCGATCAAACTCTGGCCCACAGGGGAACGCCACCCCGTGCCCGTGCAGTGGCCCAGAGAACCAAAGGTCAGATCCTGATGCACCAGAATCAATACGCCAAAGCCAAACCCCTTCTGGAATCAGCTTTAACTGTGCTTGAAGGGGATGGAACCACAATGCTGGCCCTGATCTCCACACTTCGCCGCCTGGGGGAAACGGAACAGGCGAAAGCCGTGGCGAACCAATATCGCAAATCCGTCGAGAAGAAATCACCATGAAGGCCCGGCTTCTCGCATTGATCTCCATCCTGCTGGGCTGTGAGGCAGCGCCACCCTCGGAAGAAGCCTGGGTCCTGATGGATCAACCCCTCTTCCCATTTGAATTGGAAGAGGGATCGATCCCTTTCCAACACGACTCGGGATCACGGGGATTGAGACATATCGGTGAGTCTGTTGGATCCGGAGGGGCACTCTTCGATGTCGATGGAGACGGCTATCTCGACCTCTATCTGGTTCAGGGAGCTGCAGACGATGATGTACCCAACGCCGGCATCCCCAAGCCCAACCAACTCTTTCGCGGTACCGCCGAAGGCTTCGTTCTCCATAAAGGCTTCAGTGGCTATGGCGATACTGGTGATGGAATGGGCTGCGCCGCTGGAGACTTTGATCAGGACGGTGACCAAGACCTTTACATCACCAACGATGGACCGGATCGATTACTGATCAATGACGGGAAAGGTCGCTTCACGGATGAAACAGAGGCAAGAGGTATCGATCAGCCACGATTCGGGAGTGTGGTCACCACAGTAGACATCGACCTGGACGGAGACCTCGATCTTTTTGTGGGTCACTATCTGGAGTTTTCCAAAGAGGACTTTGAGCCGTGCATGCGTGACGAACTCGAAGTCTACTGTGCACCCAAAAACTATCCCGGAGTGCCGTGCTCCCTGTTGATCAATGATGGCCGAGGCTACTTTTCCGATCTCTCGGAAGAAGCGGGGCTGAACGCCTTCCCGTCCAAAGCGCTCGGAGTATTGACCACCGATTTCGACCAGGACGGTGACACCGATCTCTATGTCGCCAACGATGGTGAAGCAAACTTCCTCTTGCTCAACCTCTTCAAGGAAACAGGCGAAGTCCGATTCTCAGAGGACGCACTTCTCGCCGGTTGCGCCCTTGGTGAGGGTGCCAAGGAGGAAGCGGGAATGGGAGTCGCTGGAGTCGATCTGGATGAAGACGGGGACGAGGAAATCCTCGTCACCAACTTCGAAGCCCAATCCAACTCCTGTTATCGCAACGACGGAGCAGGAATGTTTCTCGAGACCAGCTTCTTCAATGGCATGGCGAGCCCCTCACTGGCATGGGTGGGTTTCGGGATTCGAGACATGGACGTCAATCACGACACGATTCCTGACATCTTTGTGACCAACGGACATGTGATCGACAACATTGGCGAGGTCTCCCAGGGTCAGCTTCAATTTGCCCAACCGGATCAGATCTATCTGGGTTCGGCAAACGGGTTCTCGGTGATCGAGCCCCATGCAGAGGCACCCTGGAAATCAGGCCGCGCCGCCATCAGTGGCGATATCGACAATGACGGTGATCTCGATCTGATTGTGACCTGCTGGAATGATTCTCCACGCATCCTGCGATCCACTGCCATGGGCAGTGCGGGTGCCCCCGTCTTTGGACTGGAGTTGGTCGGAGATGGTCAACGCTGCTCAAAAGATGCGGTGGGGGCGATCATCACCGTCGAATCGATGGGCCAGACCCGAACACGGGAACACCGCATCCAATCCTCCTATCTCGCCAGTCACGATCCGCGACAACTCTTCGCACTGAAACGGCAAGCCTATTCCGCGAATGTGACGATTCGATGGCCTGACGGAACACTCAGCCCAACAATTCAGGTCAAACCCGGGGCCTACCACCGAATCGAATGGGGTAAAGGGGTCACCCGGGTCACCCCCTTTTCGAATCCGAAACCCTGATTACTTTCTCAACTTCGAAGCGAGATAGTGCTTCTCGTGAATCACGGTTCCGTCTGAACGGATCAGTCTGCTCCACAGCTCCACATCATCGGAAAGATCTTTGGCCTCGACACTGAGAAAGACTGCCGGCTCGCCCCCATCAAAAACGAGAGACGGATGCGGAACATTGGCGGCTTCGATGACGAAGTTGCCCAGAGGTGAGGTGATCCATTCATCGATGGCGTAGCCCCCTCCCTCTTCCGGGGGATAAGAGAGATGTCGGCAGCGATGGATATCCCCGGTCACGATCATGACACCAGAGATCCCCTCTTCACCGATGTACTCCAGCAAGCCATTACGCTCGTGGGGATACATCATCCAGTTGTCCGGTTTGCCCTTTCGAACCGAACCGTTGAAGATCATTCCCGAGGAGATGATCTTGAAGGGAGCGGTCGATTCTTTCAGACCACTCTTGAGCCATTGCCACTGGGCTTTGCCCAACAACGTCGGCTTTTCAGGATCCAGTGGGGAGGGCTCAGTCTTGCCATACCAACGGGTATCGAGGAGGAACACTTCCACCGGCCCGCGCCGGAATCGTGTGTAGACTCCGCCGCCTTCACCATCCCCCATGCTTCCGAGTGGGTGATATTCAAGAAAAGCCTGGCGGGAGTTGTGTCGGTTCCGGATCTCCCCGACCGCATCGTTGACTCCGTAATCGTGGTCATCCCAGGTGGAAGCGACTGCCGTGCTGCGAACCAACTGATCGAGTCCCGGGTACTTCCAGAAGTCGCGGTGGGCGGATCGCTGTTTCTCCAGGTCGGTACTGTCGATGTAAGGAGTGTCGCCGAGAAAAACCAGCTGGTGCGGTTTTCGCTCTCGGATGGCACGCCAAATGCCATCCGCTTTAACCACCTTCTTGTTGGCACAGGAACCAAAAATCAGACGTGCTTCAGATGGTCCATCGGAGGGGATCTCCAGTCGCTGATCCTCCGCGAAGGCCGCCGGCTTGCCATCGACATCGATGCGATACCGGAAGGTTTCTCCCGGGCGAATCCCTTTTTCGAAAACAAACTCCACCGTGAGATCTGTATCAACGCTGGAAGTTTGGACAAGCCTGCTAAGCTCTTTTCCAACCGAGTCCAGGAGGATCCCCTCAACCTTTCGGTCCGCAGCATCTACTCGACACCAGACATGGGCTTTCTCAGGGGTGACGCGACCGATGACCGGCCCTGAGGTGATCAAAGGGTCCTCGACATTGACTTCGGAAGAGGAAATCAGCAATGCGACACAAAAGAGAAAAGCCGGCATGGGGACCTCTATTCCAAGTGATCTTGTGTAATCAGTAGTTCATTGATGGGCCGGTCTCGAATATCCTTCGGCTACGGAAAGGTGCGGTACCCATGAAGCGTTCAGACCCCGGAGGATTCTGGCTACTGCTGCTGGGGCTTCTGGTACTGCTTCCCTCCATCTGGAAAGAAACCAGCATCACTGGAGGAGACGAACATCGCATCTCTTTTCGCACCGCTCTGGAAACCCGGGATGCGGATCAATGGCTGATTCCAACTTACGAGGGTGAACCCCGGCTACGCAAGCCTCCCCTTTTCTACT
>JAPOLY010000080.1 GCA_029976805.1 bacterium | reverse complement strand
TCTCCACGAATAAAATCGATGGTCACAACCGGGTTCAGGGTGATCGCACCATCTTCAAAAGCCGCATTCAGGGAAGCGCCATTCACTACCATGACATTGGCAACGGGTGGGGAACCCAGGTCATCACTCCAGCTCAGGGTTGCAGTGGCACCCGAATCGTTTCCTGCCATGCTTCCACCCGTCTCGTAATCAACAGAGATCACTTCTGTTGAATTTTCGAAAGTGGCAGTCACACCTCCCGTGAAGCTGTAAACCACACCTGCAGTCCAGCCATCCGCAAAAAGACCGATTTCACCGAAATCCGGATCGAAACCCAGATCCAGAGTGACATCGGTCGGAGAGACTTCAGCACTGTTGGCCAGGCCCATCGAAAAACCCTGAGTCGCATTGGGGAAAGGAGCCCCAAGGCCAGAGTTGTCGGTCTCGGTAATGGAGATGCCCACGGTGGTGCTGGCATTGCCATCTGCGGGGTTGTAACTGGCGGTAACGGAACCTGCAGAGTAGGTGTACTCAGGATCCGGAACCCCTACCACGTCCAGCGTGCCGGAATTTTGCGCCGGAGCCAAAGAAGCCCCGTTGACCACGATCACGGTATCGACCGGCGGGGCTCCCAAAGTGTTACAGAATGCGATAGAGGTCTGACCTTCTGCCACACCCTGATAGTCGACAGTCATCATCTCGAAAGCTGAGACGTCTGTCACCACTGCACAACCCGTAAAACAGAGAACCACTCCCTGAGTTGCACCTTCCGGGAAAACACCAATTTGGTTGAAATCCGGAGCTGAGCCATTTTTTGCAGTCTCCGTGTCAGCACCACTGTTGGCAGCACTCACCGTAGCCACTGCAGGGTCGTTACAAACCCCGAGGGACCAGCCAGCGATATCCTGACCCGAGTTGTCCAAAGTCATGGACAGGGTCCCGGTACCGCCCTCAGGTGCGGTTCCACTCGCTGCATTAAAACTGGCCTCCTGTGCACTGGAAACTCCACCAAGGGAGAACAATAGTGTCAGGACGAAACACATTCTGAATAACATCTTCAGTCACTCCTCAACTTGAATAGCACCCCGGCTCATACAAATCCGGGAAATCAAAATACGAACCACAAGATTTAATTCTGAAATACCCAGAATACTTGCGGAAACTGTTAGAAATATATTGTGACGCGACACCACACGAACCGTGGAGTGTCGCATCACTGGTTTGATTTTACTCGTAGTTCAATACGGAAACCACGTCCACCAAGTGACTATTTCTCCTGTTATAAAATGTGCATGAAAACCGTCGTAAGCCCCATAAAGAAAGATTCCCCCGAAAGGATGACCTTCCGGGGGAATCTTCGATAGATCTCAATCCATCCGAACTTTAGCAGCCGGTGTCGTCGCTATCACAAGTCGGAAGCCCGTCGTCTGTCGGGTCAACACCATCGTTGAACGGACCCGGAGTAGTCGGGATCGGACCAAACTTGAAGAGCCAGTTCAGCAAGTAGACAGAATCAGCCATGTTCAGCAGGCCGTCATCATTGGTGTCACAGGCATCGGGACAAAGAATGGCGAACCCGTTGAACTGATTGGCAAGGATCGCGGCAGAGTCTGCCAGGTCAACCTTGTCATCGCTGTTGCAGTCTCCACGCTGAAAAATCTCTTCAGGAACCACGTAAACAGAACCATCGTTACGCGCGTAGTTCTGGATCGAGTTGAAGTTGATAACAGCGTTGTTGTACAGGTTCACGGTACCGGTGCCGTTAATATTGTTGCACCACTCAATCATGAGGTCCGTCTCGCATGGGGCACCCATACCCACGGTGATGGGCAGGCAGCCGATCAGCAGGCGGCCCTCATTGAGGTCTGCAGTCTGCGGAAGTGTCTGTCCTTCAAAAGGCGGAAGTGCATCCAGCAGGATCGCAATCACCAATTCGCAACCGTCACCGTCAGAATCGTCACTGTCGACCTGAACGGCCAGGTACTCCACGCCAACCTGCTCGACGATACTTCCGGCATAGTCCCAACCGGAACCGATATCGAGGTTACAGTCGTAACAAAGGGTCATGGTGAAACCCTGAATGTTGTCATCTTCGTCAGCGTAGTAGAAGCAAAGATCTCCGGACTGTCCCTGGTAAGCATTGTTACCGGTATCCCCAAAGTTGGCTTCCGCCCAAAGCTCGGTGTCTTCGGCAGGGATTGCCACCGGGTTACAGGTGAAAGAACCGTCAGTCAGCCCAGGACTGACAGAGAGTCCTGCAATCACGAACACGTTGCTCAAAGCAGGTGATCCGTAGACTCCGTCAACAAAAGTGAGAGCAGAGACCTCTGCTGCGGGAGCAGCATCTCCCTCGGTGTAGAACACCGCATTGTTGCAACTATAGTTGTAGTTGGCGAGGCTCAAACCAGCGCCACCACTGATCACCTGACCATCATAGGGCGCATTGAAATCAAGAACGACTCCGATGGTGCCACCGTCAACGTACGTTGTCGGCACAACAAACTCTGCACCGGCAATCTCGGCGTCAGTTCCAAGAATATCGATACTGTCCAGGGTGATCACAGCAGAGTCATGGCTGACGCTGATCACATATCCCTGAAGGTCACCAGAAGACGCAGCAGTCACGGTGACAGCTCCACCACCGGTTGAATCTACACTGGTGCTACCAAGGTCCATTGAGTCCACTCCGGCGAATGCCTGAGCTCCTCCAATAAGAACAAGGCTCACTGCAAGCAATAAGCGGCCCATCTCCATACTCCCTCCTCGAGATACACACACAATAATCGGTGTGATCCATGATCGGGTCCCAAAGCCTTCACTTTGCGAACCAAAAACACATTAGAGCACTGCAAATGCAGGCCCAGTTGCTTCATTTAAAAACTCAAGCCCAAAGAAATGCATAACTAGACTGACCCAAATTAGTCATAGTGACAAATTCCTAGAACACACCTGGGAAAATGTCGCTCGAACAGTCTCTTACACACCCTCACTCAACTAGGATAGTAGTAGACCGATACCAAAAGAAAACAGGGAAGTTTTGAAGTTATACATTCGATGAATTCTCACTTGTCACATCGTTAATCCCTATAAAAGTAACAAGATTAACGCTGATCCAGCTTCGCCCATTCACGAACACAATCCCCGCCAGCGATGCACTTCAAATCGATGAATATGATTCAAAATCATACACAAAAAAAATCGCCTGCACTCCTCAGGAGTGCAGGCGATCAACTTGTGAAACGCGGGGTGTTAACCGTATAGGGAATCAGCCGCCACAGTTGTCACTCAGGCAGTCCTCGGGGGTCTGGCCTGCGATGGTATCACAAGTGGAAGGTCCAACAGGAGCCGGACCCGACAGGAAGATGTAGTTGGCGGTGTAAACCGGATCTGCAGCGTCATGCGTTGAATCCCCGTTCACATCACAGGCGGCCTCACAGTTGACACTGGGGCCGGACTTGAACAACTCAGCAAGACTCCAGACAATATCCGCAATGTTGACGATGGTGTCGCCATTGCAGTCCCCGTTGATAAACGGGTTGGTCGTCGTTCCGGTGAACTGCAGTGAGCCTTCGACGCCATCGGCGGGCAGGCTTCCACCACCCACAACCACGACGTTGGAAACCGGAGGTGATCCAAGTCCACTGTCCATAGTCAAAGGAGAGGAGGTACTTCCCTCGACACCGGCCAATGCACCGGCAACACCCTCGTAATCCACGTTGGCAACTTCGATAGCAGAGTCAAACTGCAACACCACACCCCCGGTAAAGGAGTAAACCACTCCCATGGTCCAGCCGTTGGAGAAAGTGTTGGTCTCTGCAAAGTCCGCAGTAAACGGAAGGGTTACATTGACAGCCGTCGGACTCACCAAGGCATCATCATTGGCGAAGCCCATGGAGAATCCCTGGGTATCATTGGGGAAGACCCCACCCAGCGCACTGTTGTCGACCTCGGTGATGCTGAAACCGGCATTCACCGACACACCACCGATTCCTGCTCCAGAGGGGTAGTTCGTGGAAGAGTCGCCAGCGACGTAGGTGAACTCCGGATCGGGTACACCGATCACGTCGAGAACGCCGCCAACCTGAGACGGAGCCAAAGAGGCGCCATTCACCACGATCACGGTGGCCACAGGCGGAGCTCCCAAGGTGTTGCAGAATTCGATGGCGCTCTGCCCCTCAGCCACACCCTGATAGTCCACGGTCAGCAGCTCAAATCCACTGACATCGGCGACCACGGCACAGCCGGTAAAGCAAAGAACCACACCTTGCGTGGCACCCTCAGGAAAAATACCAATCTGGTTGAAGTCTGGTGCAGAACCATTCTTAGCAGTTTCAGTATCAGCCCCGCTGTTGGCGGCATTGACGGTGGCGATGGCAGTGTCATTGCAGACACCAAAAGACCAACCTGCAATGTCCTGACCACTGTTGTCCATGGTCATCGACAGGGTTCCACTTCCACCCAATGGTGCGGATCCACTCCCGGCATTGAATGTGGCCTCTTGCGCAAAGCCTCCCCCATTAAGGGCAAAAAGCAGCACCAGCGCAGTACTGGTGACAAAAAATCGATTTTTCATTCTAATAATCTCCTATTAATCAATCTCGATACTTGGTGGCCTGAGGGATTCGATCCCTCCAGGCTGAATCTAACAACCCTCGTCGTCACCAGCACAAGCCGGAAGGTCGTCTTCTGTCGGATCAGCACCGTCATTGAACGGTCCTGGAGCAGACGGAACCGGGCCAAACTTGAAGAGCCAGTTCAACAGGTAGACGGAGTCAGCCATGTTCAACTGACCGTCGTCATTGCTGTCGCAGGCGTCCGCGCAAAGAATGTCAAGCCCATTGAACTGGTTGGCCAGCATCGTTGCAGAATCCGCCAAATCGACCTTGTCATCACTGTTGCAGTCTCCTCGCTGGAAGACCGGCACGGGGACCACGAAAACAGACCCGTCATTGCGGGTGAAGTTCTGAATCGAATTGAAGTTGATGACAGCGTTGTTGTAGAGGTTCACAGAGCCGGTGCCGTTGATATCGTTGCACCACTCAATCAGCAAGTCGGTCTCACAGGGAGCACCCATGCCCACAGTCACGGGGAGGCAACCGATCAGCAGGCGTCCCTCGTTAAGGTCAGCAGTCTGCGGAAGGGTCTGTCCATCGAAGGGCGGAAGAGCGTCGAGCAGAATGGCCACGATCAGCTCGCAACCATCACCATCAGTGTCATCACTGTCGACCTGAACTGCCAGATATTCGACTCCGACTTCCTCAACGATGCTTCCGTTGTAATCCCAGGCGGACCCAATCTCGAGGTTGCAGTCGTAGCAGAGAGTCATGGTGAAACCCTGAATGTTGTCGTCTTCGTCGGCGTAGTAGAAGCACAGATCACCGGTCTCTCCCAGATAGGCAGAGTTGCCGTTTCCGTCAAAATCCGCCTCCACCCAAAGCTCGGTGTCCTCAGCAGGGAGGGCTACCGGAGGGGTGGAAAAGTTACCATCGTTGAGATCCGGATTGATGGAAAGTCCACCGGTCACGACGACGTTGTTCAGCGGAGGAGAACCGAAGGCGGAATCCTCAAAGGTCAATGCAGCAATCTGGTCTGCCGGAGCAGCCTCACCCTCGATGTAAATCTCAACGGTGTCACTGTAGTTGTAGTTGGCAATGTGAAGATTGCTTCCCGCACCGATAGTCTGGCCATCGAAAGGGAACTCGAAATCGAGCACCACGCCGACGGTTCCGCCATTGGCGTAAACATCCACGACGACAAACTCTGCACCAGTGGCTTCCGTCTCGGATCCGGTCAGATCGATGCCAGTCAGGGTCAGATCTGCTGCAGGATGAGTCACCGACAGAACAAAACCCTGAGTCTCTCCAGCATTCTCCATGAGAATTCTGGCGCTACCGTTTCCGCTCGCATCTGCGACGCCATTTTCAATCGTCAGAGTTGCAGGAGGAGGAGGAGCAATGCTCAGGGCACCGAGGTCGTCATTCAGGGAGAGGCCATTGCTCGCCCCGATAGAAAGTCCGCCTGAAACGACGATGTTGCTCAGCGGAGGGTTGTTGAAAGTGCCGTCGGTGAACGCAAATCCGGTCACCTCATTCGGATCAGCCTGGTCGAGCACCACCACAGACTGGGCAGTAAAGTTCATGAGACGAAGTCCCGAACCGGCGGCGATGGTCTGGCCATCAAAGGGTGCGGCAGCGTCGAGAACACAACCCAGAGTGAAACCTCCCGAAAGGATCTCGGGAACCACCAACTCCGCATTGGAGCTCTCGGTGACGGTACCTGCAGTGGAGACATCCGTCACCGCTACAAGACTGTCATCGAAACTGACCGCGATGACAAATCCCTCAATATCGGAGGGACTGTCCATGTCGATACCGAAATCCGCAGATCCAGTACCCTGAACGGTCACTCCACCACCAGAGATGGTGAACGTTGCTCCACCGCCTGCCATAACCGCAGCAGGACTGATGCACAAAGCACACATTGCAATGAATGCGATCGAATAAGATTTCACTTTTAGACCTCCTCAAAGTCCAGTGAGTGATCAGGCAATGCCATGGGGACATAGCCTCATCAAAGATTAGCGAGCGTATTTGAACCCATGAACAGGCTTTATATTCCGGCAAGCAAAACCACGACTTGCCAGTCAACGAAGACTGCCCAAGTGCGGATTCTTCATGACATTCAGTGACTGAAAAAGCCTTGCCCTCAATCGCGAATCTCCAGCAATACCGCTGAAAAACCCTGCAGAGCCTCGGCTCTTGGACGTCACCTCTGAAATAGATAGAACACCACACTCGCCATACAGATTACTAGAGACAGGAGAGTCAGGAAACCTAGGAGTTTCGAAGGCCCGGAGGCGGCCAAAATTGGATCTAAGTCACTGTAAAACATGAGGATAAAAAAAACTCCCCCGCTGCCTCTGGGGCAACGGGGGAGGTTTTTATTGTCACTCACTCAATATCCTGCGCCATTTGGAAACGGCAACCACTGAGAAAAATCAGCAGGCCGAATCGGCACAATCCTCCGGGGTCTGGCCATCCACCTGACCACAGGACGGGTAAGGTGCGGAAGGCATCGGACCGTCGAGGAAACGGTAGTTGAAGATGTAGATGGCATCTCCTGCATCCGTACTTCCGTCACCATTGGAATCACTGGAAATCGGGCACGGGTTGGCAGGGCCACCGAGGAACAACTCATTGATGATCCAGACACCGTCAGCGATGTTCACACGGGCGTCATTGTTCGCATCTCCACGAATGAAGTCGACCGTCACCACAGGGTTCAGTTCAATCGATCCGTCAGAGAAGGCCGCATTGAGCGAAGCACCACCGACCACGACAACGTTGGCAACCGGAGGTGAACCGAGGCCGTCATCCCAGGTCAGAGTAGCTGTCGCACCGGTTTCATTACCGGCCATGCTTCCAGCGGTCTCATAGTCAGCGGAGATCACTTCGGTCGCGGTCTCGAAAGTGGCGGTGATTCCACCGGTGAAGCTGTAAACAACTCCGGCAGTCCAGCCATTGCCGAGCAAGCTGACCTCTGCGAAATCGGCATCAAAACCCAGATCAAGAGTGACGTTGGTAGCAGTAACCTCGGCACTGTTGGCCAAACCCATGGAGAATCCCTGGGTCGCATTCGGGAACGGAGCTCCCAATCCGGAGTTGTCGGTCTCGGTGATGGAGATCCCCACCGTGGCACTGGCATTTCCGTCTGCAGGGTTGTAACCCGCAGAGGCAGATCCCGCAGAGTAGGTGTACTCGGGGTCGGGAACACCGACCACGTTCAACGTTCCACTGTTCTGGGTCGGTGCCAGCGAGGCGCCATTGACCACGATCACGGTTGCCACCGGAGGAGATCCCAAAGTATCGCAGAAAGCGATATCGGTTGTTCCTTCAGCGACACCGTCATAATCCACGGTCAGCATTTCAAATCCACTGACGTCAGACACGACGGCACACCCCGTGAAGCAGAGCACCACTCCCTGGGTGGCGCCTTCAGGGAAGACACCAATCTGGTTGAAGTCCGGTGCAGACCCGTTTTTGGAGGTCTCCGTGTCAGCTCCACTGTTGGCGGCGCTGACCGTTGCCACTGATGTGTCGTTGCAAACTCCGAGGGACCAGCCAGCGATATCCTGACCACTGTTGTCCATCGTCATCGACAGAGTACCGCTTCCGCCCTCAGGCGCAGTTCCACTGCCAGCATTAAAGCTCGCGTCCTGAGCATGGGCTCCCCCACTGAGAAAGAGAACCAGTGCCAGCGTAAGCAACTTGTTCATTTTCATTTTGTTTCCCTTTCGTTCCTAAAAATCTAAATCAGAGTATTAGCAGTTGGTGTCGTCACTGTCACAGACCGGCAAAGTATCGTCGGTCGTGGCATCCGGACCATCCTCATACGGGCCAGGGGCCGGAGGAATCGGACCGAACTTGAAGAGCCAGTTCAGCAGGTACACGGAATCCGCCATGTTGAGGGTTCCGTCGTCGTTGCTGTCACAAGCATCCGGACACAGAATCGGCAGACCATTGAACTGATTGGCCAGCATGGTGGCCGAGTCAGCCAGGTCGACCTTGTCGTCACTGTTGCAGTCTCCGCGCTGGAAGATCTCCTCGGGGACCACGTAGACGAAGGTGTCGTTGCGCTCGTAGATCTGGATCGATTCGAAGTCGATAACCACGTTGTTGTAGAGGAAGACGTCGCCGTTGCCGTCGATGTCGTTGCACCAGTAAATCGGCTGCTCCTCGTTACACTCGGCTGTGTCGTCAACGGTCACCTGCATGGAACCGACCAGCAGACGCTCCTCATTGAGGCTGTCGGTCTGCGGAAGGGTCTGACCGTCGAAGGGCGGCAGGGCGTCCATGAGCAGTGCGACGATCAGCTCGCCGGTTTCACCGTCGGAGCAGTCATCGTCGACCTGAACGGCCAGGTACTCGATACCAACCTGATCAAGGATCGAGCCGTTGAACTCCCAGGAGTCCTCGTGGATCGTCAGATCACAGTCGTAGCAGACGGTCAGAGTGAAACCCTGAATGTAGTCGTCGTCGTCCTTGTAGTAGAAGCAGAGTTCACCGGTCTGACCGAGGTAGGCGTAGTTGCCCTCTTCGGTGTCAAACTTGGTCTCCATCCAGAGAATCGTGTCTTCAGCAGGAACAGCAACCGGCTCACAGGTGAAGGATCCATCCGTCTTCAACGGAGCAACAGAAAGTCCACCCACCACGATCACGTTGCTCAGCGGAGGAGCACCCAGAACGCCGTCTGCAAGGGTCAACGCACTGCTGGCGGCCGGCGGAGCGGCTTCACCCTCAGTGTAGATGTTGGAGTCGTTGCAGGAGTAGGAGTAACTGGCAAGGTGAATGCCGGTTCCTGTAGCGATCGTCTGACCATCGAAGGGAGAGTTGAAGTCCATGACGACTCCAAGGGTTCCACCGTCAGCGTAGACATTGGTGATTTCGAATTCGGCACCTGCAGAAAGCGTGTCCTCACCGAGAGAGATTCCCTCAAGGGTGATTCCAGCAGGATCGTGAGTCACGGCGACCACGAAACCCTGAACCCCACCCAGACTGTTGTCCAAAAGGATGCGGGCGTCACCGGTAGTTCCGTTGCCATCGGCAGGAGCAGAACCACTCTCGACGATCATGGTTGCCGGAGGAGGCTCAAGAAGAGAAAGGGTTCCGCCAGAAAGCAGAAGGCCCTCTCCCACGCCGATGGAAAGGCCACCCTGGACAATGATATTGTCCAGCGGAGGAGAATTGAGAGTGCCGTCACTGAAGTTGAAGGCAACATCAGTATCTGCATCAACGAGAGCCGTAGGGGTAATCTCGATGTCCGCAAGGGCCAATCCGAAACCGGGAGCAATGGTATTGCCCTCGAACGGTGCACTTGCGTCCACAACACAACCAATCGTGAATCCGTCGTCGAAGATCTCCGAAATGAAGAGCTCGGCGCCGGCACCGGTGGTGGCGGATGCTGATGAAATGTCCGTAACGTCACAAAGGGAACCGTCAAATTCCACTGCAGCAACGTAGCCTTCGGTCTGGGCACTGCTGTCCAGGGTCAGGCTCATGCTTGTGGAAGCAGTTCCCTGAGTGGAAGCATTACTCAGATTCATCGACTGACCACCTGCGACGACAAAACTCGTACACAGAATGGCACAAACAAAAATGGTGAACGTGCTCAGGGGAGCACACGATTTG
>JAPOLY010000096.1 GCA_029976805.1 bacterium | reverse complement strand
GCGAGCATCTCAGGGACACTCTCTGGGCTCATCCCGCCAGCGGGAACAGCCCAGCCGTGTTTCAAATGACCCAGTGGATCCACCAGTTTCTGTGCCACCGATCGCCCCTCTTCACGGGTCGGTTAAAAACGACCTCCCGCATTAACGAAAACTGAACCATCGATTCCCGCAAGGCGGGCAAAGGTGCCATGAACCAGGCGCGAAGCAATGCCACCCCCGCTGCGGGTGTAGACACCGCTCATGGAAGGATGACCCAGATAGACTCCCGGGTGATCGGCAATCAGTTTTCGGGTGCGATCGAGACCGAGTACCCATGGCGCGACCAATCCCCCATCTGCACCTGCATTCAGGGCATCTTCCAGGCGGCGATCGAGTTCCTCCGCCGGTCCCATCAAATTGACGAGATACAGAACACGCCGCCCACTCTCGGAGCTGCGAATACTCTCCACACAGGCGACCACCCGCTCGAGAAATTGTTCGTGGGAATCATCGATGAGGTTGTGATCATCCTTGATCACATCCCCACCCCCCTCGACAAAATCTCGACAGATTTTCTGAAGGTCAGAAACGGGGGCTCCCCGTGGTTTGAGCGCCGTGGCCAACAGGGGGCGATCCGGAACGGAGACAAGTTGGCGAACACCTTCAACTCCGTAACGGGGGCCTGCGAACCCACCCAGCAGTCCTTCCGGGATTTCCAGATCGACGAGAGTGACTCCCTGCAACATGGAACAGTTCCCCAGCAGCAGATTGAGCCAGCGTGTCAGATCGGTACCGGGCAGGTCTCCGGAAAAGGAGAGAACGATCTCGTATAAATTGCTGGAAATCGAATCGATACTTTCAACCTTCGCCACCAACTCCTCATGAAGGTGTGGATATCGGTCGATCACCTTTTCCGGAACTTCGACGGTCAACTCCACCGCCATCGCCCGGGCGAGATCATCGATTTCCCCGGATTTGGCCTCTGCGGTATATTTCGCCAGCAATCTCAAGGGAGCCTCTTTCCACCGATTCAGGCTGATTCACGCCGATTCAGGTTCTGCCGCCAATTCGTGGCAGGTTTCGCTATTCTGGCACCGGGAAAATGTCGATACCACCGATAGCGAAAGCAACCCGAACAGATCGGGGGAGGTAGAGCATGAGTGTCAGGGTCGGATTGATGGGCTTCGGTCGTATCGGCCGTAATATCTTCAGAGCCATTCATGGCCGTGAAGATATTGAGATCGTCGTCATCAATGAACTCGCCGATATCGATTCGATGGAGTACCTGTTGCGGTATGACTCCCTGCGAGGCTCCTTTGAGGAACCGATCAGGGTCCATGATGGTGCACTCTACGCCCGCGGCAGACAGATTCCGGTCCTCCACCACCGTGAACCGGGTGATCTCCCTTGGTACGACCACGGCGTCGACATCGTCATCGAAGCCACCGGGAAGTACCGTTCCAGGGCAGATCTACAAAAACACCTCGATCAGGGGGCCGATCGGGTCATCCTTTCGACACCCCCCACCGACGACATCGATCACTTGCACATCAGCGGAGTGACCACCGGAGAGATCGATCGATCACACCGGATCATCTCCGTCGGCTCTTCAACCGCAAACGCAACAGCCATCATGATCAAGGTTTTGGAAGATGCCTTTGGTATCGAGGAAGGATCTTTCACCTCGATTCATGCCTACACTTCAGACCAAAGCCTCACAGACGTCCCGGCTGCAGGAGATCTGCGCCGATCAAGGGCCGCCATGCAGAACATCGTTCCGCAAACGACATGGACCGATGAAGCCGTCGCTGACCTCTTCCCCCACCTCCGTGGGAAATTCACGGGCATGAAGTTGAACGTTCCCGTCGCAGAGGTTTCCTGCGCAGACTTGACGGTACAAATGAAGCGCAAAGTCACTGCCGGAGAAGTGAACGCTGTTTTCCGCAGTGCCGCAGAATCCCATCTTTCAGGGGTTCTCGATTTTACGGACCAGCCCATCGTATCCAGTGATATGAAGGGCAATCCTGCATCATGCCTCTTCGACAGCCTGGCCACTCTGGTCACTGACGATGTTCTGTTAAAAGTCATCGGCTGGTATGAACAGGGCGGTGGCATTTCCAATCGGATCGTCGACCTGATCGCCGAGGTCGGTCCCCGAGGGGCCCGAACCGGTGAGAGGAGGAACCGATGAAAATTGCCATCAATGGATTTGGCCGCATTGGCCGCAGTGTCTTCCGGATTCTCGCTGAGAAGGGAGATCACGAGATTGTTGCCATCAACGACATCTCCGATCCCCAGTCACTGGCCTATCTCCTGAAATACGATTCCGTCATGGGACCGCTGAAGGTTCCTGTCACTCTGGAAGATGGCATCCTCGAAACCGGATCCCAGAAATGCCGTATGCTGGCAGAAAGAGATCCCGCCCAACTTCCGTGGAAAGAACTGGGAGTCGATGTGGTCATCGAATCGACCGGTCGCTTCCGTTCCAGGGCGGAGTGCCAGATGCATCTGGATGCCGGTGCAGAGAAAGTGATCCTGACCGTTCCTCCCAAGGATGAAATCGATTGCCTCTTGGTTCTCGGAGTCAACGACGATCTCCTCAAGCCTGAGCACCGCATCGTCTCCAATGCCTCCTGTACGACCAACTGCCTCGCTCCCTTGGCCAAGGTCCTCAACGATTCCTTTGGATTGATTCGTGGAGTCATGACTACGGTGCACGCTTACACCAACGACCAGAGTCTCGCCGATTGGTACCACAAGGATCTTCGACGCAGTCGTGCCGCAGGTGAAAATACGATCCCCACTTCAACGGGCGCGGCACGGGCCGTCGGAAAAGTTCTGCCCGAACTCGAAGGAAAGCTGGACGGCATGGCGATGCGGGTTCCCGTCATCGATGGTTCCGTCGTCGATCTCGTGGCGACCTTTGAAAAACCGGTCACCCGTGAAAACATCAATGAAGTGGTCCGTGAAGCTGCGGAGGGAAAACTGAAAGGGATTCTGGAATACTGTACCGATCCCATCGTCTCTTCCGACATTATTGGCAATCCCCACTCGTCTATCTTTGATTCGGAACTGACGAGTACTGTCGGAACCCACACGGCAAAACTACTTTCGTGGTACGACAATGAATGGGGATACTCACAACGGGTTACCGATCTGATCGATCGTGTGGGAGCCTGATCCACAAGAACGTACACACAAAAAAAACGGGCCCGCAGGAAACCTGCGGGCCCGTTTTCAATTCACGAAGATCTGCAGATCAAAGGTACTTCTGAATCTCCTGGAAACGGATCTCCGCCTCCCTCTGAGCTTCGGTTCCTTCAAACTTCTTGGCCTTGGAAACCTGACCGTAGATCTTGGCGGCACTCTTGTACTTGCCGCGCTTGACCAGGGTTTCAGCCTCCTCCAGCATTTCGGCACCGGTGATCTCCGCCTGAATCTTCTTGTCTTTTCTCCAGGCTTTGAGTTCGTCTTCGAACTTCTTGGAGACGTCCATGCCCTTGAAGGCGGCAATCTCACGCTGCATGGCAGACATGCCGTCCACATAACGCTTGGCCGCTTTCATGTCGGCGATCGCCTTGAAGCGCTTCTCGCCGTACTCTTCAAGACTCTTCATGCTTTTGAGAGCAGACTCCTTGAGCTC
Source organism: bacterium (assembly GCA_029976805.1). Lineage (GTDB taxonomy): Bacteria > Planctomycetota > UBA8108 > UBA1146 > UBA1146 > UBA12191. The sequence continues at coordinate 3,769 of JAPOLY010000096.1, read as the reverse complement.
GTCTGACTTGGCACGCTTGGCCTGCTTCTCCAACTCACCGTAAGCCTTGCCGATGGCACCTTTCTCAAGGTACTGGCTCGCCTTTTTGAACTCGGGATTGACTTCAAAGCGGGGGCCAATACGGGCACCGACGATATGCTTTTCGATGATGGCATTGTTCAGGGAGGCCGGGTGCCCCTTCCAGACGATCATGCCATCCGGGCCGACCAGCCAGGAGTGGGGAATACCACGGGTCTTGTATTCCTTGGCTCCGCCGCCGTAGGCCACGGGGTATTCCATTTTGTTTCTGTCCACGTAAGGTTTGGCAACGCCTTCTGCTTCATCGGTGACCCCGATGACGACCAGACCGCGCGACCCGAACTCTTTATTGAGTTTGTTCAGGTGCGGGATCTGACCCTTGCAGGGGCCTCACCAGGTCGCCCACTTTTCGATCAGGATCAGCTTGCCTTCGAGATCTTCCCAAGTGGTGCCCGCCTTCATGTTGAACCAGCCGCCGGGTGTCATCTTGGGAGCCTTGTCTCCCACTTCTGAACCCGCGTGGATCGGGGCGGCCACCAAAGCAGCCAGCAACAGGGTTGCAAAGAACCCCAGTCCCTGACGCTTTCCGATGGTTGTTGCCATGACATTTCCTTTCGAGTATTGAACCTGGCCGGTGAACGGATCGAGGCTTTGATCTGCACCTCTCCACCAGCCGGCATCTTTAAGATAGTGGCCCTCAGATGGGCTTGCAATCGTGCATTCAACGAAACAGACCCTGAAATCGATCCTTTTCGATCACCCTGTGGGACGGAATTGTTGCTAAGGAACTGATTCGCTCCTAGCATCGTCCTTTAAGGTTCAGGCCCGGGAAATCGTCCCGCAGGAAGGTGTGAAATATGTTTCGGCTGTTCAGCGGATCGCAATATCGGATGAATCCCGCATATTTCATGCTCCAGCGGCCCTACCCTTCCCCCTTCTCCTCTCTATATGCCTCTCTCCCCGCCACTTCCTGCCTGTTCTTGATCCTCCTCGTGACTCTCTTCGGAACGCCCTCTTCATCTCCTGCTTCATCTCCTGCTTCATCTGCCGCGCAATCCGGTGATGAACCTCCCGCCCCTCCCCTCTTGCCAGTGCCCGTTGCGGTGCTCGAAACCGATGAATTCGATTGGGGAACGCTGATTCAGGGACAGAAGATCAAGCACAGCTTTCTGATCGAAAACCGGGGTCGCTCACCCCTGAAAATCCTCAAAGTGGTGGCCACTTGCGGATGTACGACCACCCGCTATGACGAGGAGATCGCTCCCGGAGAATTCGGGGCCATCGATCTGGAGATCGACACCTCTGAGTTTGCAGGAGGCAAACCGCGCCGGAATGCGGTCATCCAGACCAATGACCCGATGAAAACGGAAATCAATCTGTGGATGACCGGGCTGGTTGAGCCGATCCTCAAAATGGATACCTCTGTGATCCGTCTCAGTGGGCTTCTGACCGAAGCCAAAACACTGGCTCTCCAGTTTCTGAAGGCGGTCCCGATGAAGGTCGAGATCCTGGGGGTCAAATCGGAAAACCAGCAGTTTGAAGTCGTCGACCTTGAAGCCGTGGACGAGGAATCGTGGAACCTGATCCTCTCCGCGGGAACTGCGGATCAATCAAAATCGCTGCGGGACGAACTGAAGGTCCGGGTCCGGGTCGACGGAGGAGAACCCTTTGAGTACCCGATCCCCGTGGTGGTCCAACATCAGGATCTGTACCGATTCAGTCCGGGTGGCAACCTTGTCTTCTACCGACGCCACACCGCCCCCCTCGATGGACCGGTCAAGAGGGAAGTGGTGCAGTGGCTCGATGTTCGCAGTTCCAGACCGGACGTCAGCATCGATGCATTCAGGGCACGCCTTGAAGACGCTCCGGAAGGACTTTTCGATCTGCAGATCTTCGAAGAGACCCCGGGTCAGCATTACCGGCTTCGAATCGAGGTTTTGAAGACCCACCCCACTCCACAGGCCCAGGGAACTCTGGTCATGGAACTGGGAAGAGGGCAAATCCGGCAAAAAACGGTGGTTGCCCAATTTCGACTGCGTCCTGTTCCGAAATAGGTCGTACTCAGAGGTGGAAGACTTGACCGTATCCCTTGTGCCCAGATATTATTGAACATGGACCCAAAACTCGAAGTTTAAGGGATTTACGAGAGTGGTTGCTCAGGGATTGACGGAGTTTATCTCCTCAGCCAGACCGTTTCAGCCACCAATTTAAACCCTGTGGGAAGAATGGACTGGCCATGACCACGCCTCTGAAAAATCACACTCCCGGACGCCCGGAGCAACACCCTTTGCTGTGGGTGCTTTCCGTGTTGGTGATCCTGTGCTTCTCAATGATCGTTTCGGTCGGCAATTCCTCTGCGGATTCTTCGACAGCACTCGCACAGGCCCCTGCCAAGAACCGACTCGTCGTCAACAAGGACGATTTGGGCCCACCGGCGCCCCCCGCTCCTCCCGCAGGAGGAGCTGGCCCCTCGATCCAATTCGAAACACTGGATCATGACTGGGGCACCATCTTGCAGGGAACCGTCATCGAGCACACCTACAAGTTTCGCAATATTGGCTCTGAGATCCTGCGGATCACCAACGTCAAACCTGGCTGAGGTTGCTCCCGCGGGGATTTCACCCGCGAAGTTCTCCCCGGCGGGGAGGGCGTCGTCACCATCAGTGTCAACACCACCAGTCTGCGTACCGAAGCGGTGCGCAAATACGCCACGGTCAGCTGCAATGACCCCAAAAGGCCGACGATCCGTCTGAACATTGGCGGAAAGTTACTTCAGGTTCTCAAGGTTCAACCGACTGCATTGAACCTCCGGGGTCCTCTGGGCAGCGAACACAATGGAGAGTTCACCGTCTCCAAGGGAACAGACCTCGACATCACCGTCATCGGCGCAACCGCCCAGAAAAAACAGGTCTCTGTCGGTGAAATCCGTGAAGTGGAAGCGGGCAAATCCTACGCCATTGAGGTCTATGCTCCTTCTGCTCTGGTACCGGGAATGGTCAGGGACGCCCTCACCGTCGAAGCGATGTGCAGCGACGGAAAAGTGCGCACCACGGTGATTCAGGTGACCATCGATCATCAGGCTCCCATCACCATGATTCCCCGTGGCAATGTGGTCTTCCAGAGAAGGGACACGGCCCGCCTGGATTCGCCGGGTGCAGCACCGGTCAGGCGCGATCTTCAGTTGATGGGAACAGATCCCAAAACCCCCTTCACCATCACCGGTATTGAGGTCATGGATGCCCCTGAGGGTCTCTTCAAGATTTCCCAGCGGACGATTCAACCGGGTCAGCGCTATGTGGTTTCCATCGAAGTCACGGAGCAACGCAAGGAACGTTCGATTCGGGGACAATTGAAGATCAAGACCGATCACCCGGACATGCCGGAGGTAGCGGCCAGAATCTATGCCCAATTCGGCGCAGCGGCGGCCCTCCCGACTCCCCGTCCCAATCCTGGCACCCCAAACCGTCCGAAGCAGGGCTCCTCTCCAGTGAAGCTGGACAAGAGGCCAATACCACAGACCAAGCCGGTCCCTGCACCGAAAGTGAAACCGGCCGGTTAACCCTGGCCCATGGAGACAGAGCCCCGGTTGAAAAGGCCCCGGTTGAAAAAAGATAAGTTTTTTTTTCAACCGAGGCCTTGTACAGAAGGCTTATTTTATACGGCGCATCCGGAAACGGCTGCGCCTTTTTTCGTAAACCAATGCTTTTAAACGACTTATGCCCCTTCAGTCGTATCTCTGCCTTCTCGCTGT
>JAPOLY010000104.1 GCA_029976805.1 bacterium | reverse complement strand
GGATCTCGGAACCACCATCGTGGTCGGAGGGCTCTGCCTGATTCCGATTTCAAGATCCCGGCGGCTTCGCCGCCTGATCAGCATGGGTGCGGTCGGGCTCATGGCGATCCTCCTATTGACCCAGACTTCCCGATTCCCGGAGTTTGGAGAGCGATTCCGGGCGATCTGGGATCCGCAGTCAGTGGATCAGGTATGGGCCGGCTTCCAGTCCATCGGCAGTGGTGGGCTCTTTGGCAGGGGACTCGGTGAAGGTGCCGGAAAACTGGGTTATCTGCCTTCTGCATACAACGATTTCATCTTTGCGGTCTATGCCGAGGAGACCGGGTTTGTTGGCGTGACTGTAGTGGTGCTGCTCTTCGGCACGCTGCTGTGGTGTGGCCGCAAGCTTTGGCAATCACTGGAAGACGACGATCTGTCGCTGTTGGCGATGGTGTTGACTTTGGCGATCACCGGACAAGCTGCACTGAATATCATGGTCAATCTGGCCTTGCTCCCGACCAAGGGGATTGCATTGCCCTTCTTCTCCCATGGATCCACAGGGCTGGCGGTGTTCATGGGCATGTCAGGTGTGCTCTTGGCACTGACACGTTGTCGCGGCAAGGAGGTCTTGCCGACATGAATCGCAGAATCCTCATCGTGGGCGGCCATACGGGTGGGCATCTCTATCCGGCAGAATCTCTCGCCAGAGAGTTGATAGCCGGGGGAGTGGGGACTCCGATCCTCCTGGAGCATCAACGTCCGCTTGAACAACGGGTGTTCAACGATGAGGGAATGGAAAAAATTCTCGCTCCCTGGCATGCAAAGGGACGATTTGCATTTTTCTCCTCGGTGCCAGCCGCCATAAAACTTTTGCGTCAGCATGAGATTTCAGCAGTGGTCGGATTTGGAGCATTCCCCAGTGTGACAGCGGGTCTGGCAGCGAAGTGTCTCAGGATCCCCCTTTATCTGCATGAGCAGAACCGGGTCATGGGAAAAGCCAACTGGATTTTGGCCTTTCTGGCCGAAAAGGTTTTTCTGTCCTCTCCACTCGATTCTCCTTCCAGAATTCTGCGATCAAAAAGTGCGATTCTGGGGTGTCCAATACGGCCAGAGTTTCAGCCCTGTGAAGTTCCCGATGCTCCTCTGCGTTGTTTGATTCTCGGGGGCAGTCAAGGGGCGGACGAGGTCAACACCCGGGTTCTTGCCGCTGCAGATCTCCTCAAGCCGGAGTTGAAACAGAAACTCGAGATCGTCCATATGGCGAGCGAACCGAACACTCAGCAAGTCAGGAAGGCCTGGAGTGACAAAGGCTTCAGTGCCCGTGTAGAACCTTACCTTCCCGAGATGTTTAAAGAGATGTCACAATCTCATCTGGTGATCTCGCGAGCGGGCGCGTCGACATTGGCGGAGTTGACAGCAGTGGGGCGTGGTGGAGTCTTTCTTCCTTACCAGAAGCATGCGGATCAACATCAATTTCATAACGCCCGGTACCTTGAAGAACGGGGTGCAGGGATCGTATTGGAGTCTGATGCCACAGCGGAACACTTCGCAGGGATTCTGGAAAAAGCAATGTTGAATGGCCTATGGCGCGAGTATGCGAGTCGGGCTGGCGAGTTGGGCCGCCCCCAAGCAGCAACGACCATCAGTGAAACGATTCGTATCCATCTGGACGCACGGGAGGGACGATCCTTTTCCGACCGTCCTGGTGAACCAACCTTGTTGCGGAATGAGGTGGAGGCCTGATGGGTGCTTTGATTCGCTGGGCTCTGGTTCTGGGCATACTTTTCTTCGGAGTCACAGGGACCATCGATTGGTGGACTCCTGCGGTCGTGCCTTCGTCGAATGCCATCAGTGATCGCTCCGTTTCAAGAGTCGATCTGGTTTGGGTTTCCGATTCCGGAATCGGTGACGGTTCGACAGAGAGAATGGAGCGACGAGATCCTCTGCCGGAAAGGTTGGAACCCGGGACGGGTCGATATCGGGGGGGGATCGCTGATCCATCGGATGTACCTTCAGGCCCCATGATTTCCGGGGGCCGTCAGCAAATGCAATCAAGGGTCTATTCCGTTCAGCAGGGGGACACACTGGGAGAGATCGCACAGCGATTTTTGGGCTCGGTGGGAGTTGGCACCCGAAAGCTCCGTGAACTGAATCCCGGGATTCCCGCGAACGGCATGATCAGGGTCGGGCAAGAGCTGCTGATTCCAGCCGAAGTTTCCACCCCTTCTCCAACTGATCCCCCGGTTCATACACAAACCCCGATTTCTCCAAGGATTCATGTGGTTCAGGAAGGCGATACCCTCTCCGCAATCACCCGCAGATATTTGGGGCATGAGAACTTCCGCGAGATTCTGAGTGCCAACAGGGATATCCTCCCCGATCCGAACCAACTCAAGCCAGGTTTGAGATTGAGGATTCCGAATGAGTGAATCCCATGAGAGGCGCACAGTGATGCCGGCACAGGAAACCCAAGGGACTGATCTTCCTCAAAATGAGTGGATTCATGTCATTGGCGTCGGCGGCAGTGCGACTCGAGGTTTGGCCTGCATGCTTCGGCGTCAAGGGCATCCCGTTTCTGGCAGTGATCAGGATCCCGATTCCCGAAGTATTCTGGAAGAACACGGGGTGACCTTTTACGAAGGCCATGCCGCTTCCCACCTTGCTCAAGAAGTGCGTACGGTCGTTCATACCCGTGCGATTCACCCTTCTAACCCGGAGTTGCTGGAGGCTCACAAGAGGTCGGGAGTAAAGATCTACACCTACAGCGAATATCTGGGTTTGATCTCCGAACGCTTGTCGACGATCGCAGTGGCGGGAACCCACGGGAAAACCTCGACCACTGCCTGTTTGTTCAGTGTTTTTCAGGCTGCAGAAAGGGATCCTTCCCTGATCGTGGGGGGAGAGGTGGTCCAGATTCAAGCCGGTTGGCATCAAGGAAAGGGAACCGAGTTCCTGGTTGAGGCCTGCGAGTTTGACAAGGCGTTCCTCGATCTGAAGCCGAAGGCTGCGATCATCACCAATGTGGATCTGGATCATCCTGAGATCTACAAGGATCTCGAATCGGTCCGACAAACCTTTCGTGAATTTCTCGCCAATCTGGAAGACGGTTCATGGGTGGTCTGCCCTCTCGAGGTCAAGGAAGCTCTCAAAGTCGACGATCGACTGAAGTGGCGTACATTCGGTAGGGGCAAGAGTGCAGATTTGCAGCTGAAGGAAAGTATCAGCGAGGCCGGCTCCTCAAAAGTTCTGTGGAGTTGGGCAGACGGCAGGGAGTTTTCAGCCACCCTCAATGTTCCCGGTGCCCACACCAGATCCAATGCTTCCGCGGTGGTGGCACTGGCGGATGCCCTGAATCTCTCCTTTGAAGAGATGGCCCGCGGCCTTGAAAACTACCGGGGAGTTTGTCGGAGATTTGAGAAGCGAGAGGTCCTCCCTGGGATTGAGTGGATCGAAGACTACGCGCATCACCCTGAAGAGGTTCGCGCCACGCTCGAGACCGCACGGGAGGTGTATCCCAATCAGCGACTTCACGCACTCTTCCAGCCGCATCAGGCGACTCGGTTGAGCGCATTCATGAAGGGCTTTGCTGAGGAGTTGTCTCGAGCAGATCAGGTGACTCTGTTGCCAATTTTTTCAGTTCGTGAAGAATTGGATCAGTTCCCGAGGGATCTTGTCGATCAACTGGCTGCAGAAATTCGTCACATGGGCAAAGAGTGCCAAGTCACCGATTTTGAAAATGCCGTTTCAGAGATACCCAGACATCTTCAATCGGGAGATGTCTTGATCTCCATCGGTGCAGGAAATGTTTATCAGGTCGGAAACCGCATTCGCGAGAACCAATGCAGGCAGGTGACACCTTGAAACGACCGGCCAACATTCTGGAAGACAGAGCGATGGGGGACCTGACATGGTTCCGCAGCGGTGGTCTTGCCCGGTTCTATCTGGCCCCCTCTTCCGATGAAGAATTGATTGAGGCCGTGAAGTGGGCACAGCGTGAAGAAGTTCCGTTCCACCTGATGGGTTTGGGAGCCAATTCCCTTTTTCCGGATGATGGTTACCCCGGTTTGATTCTTCATATGTACAAGTTTCGGCAGAAGGGGGATTTCTATCGGATCTGCTCTCCCTCGGTGGTGGAGGTGGACGCCGGGATCAACCTTGAAAACTTGGTGAAAAAACTGAACGAAGCGGGTTTGGGTGGCTTTGAAGGATTCGTGGGGATTCCCGGTACCGTCGGTGGATCTGTTTGGGGAAATGCCGGTGCACAAAACTCCAGTCTGGGAGACCGGGTCGAAGCTCTGAAAATTCTCGACTCACGGGGTGAAGCCGTATGGGTCAAGGGAGACCAAATATCCTGGAAATATCGCTCTTCAGGATTGGGAAACCGAATCGTCCTTGCAGCACGATTTGCGGTTGAACCTGATCAGGACCCGGAAGATTTGAAAAACCGGAGTGCAGCATTTTTACGGTACAAAAAGAGCGTTCAGCCCTACGACGACAAATCGACCGGATGCATTTTCAAAAATCCCGGAGCAGGACTCAGTGCTGGTCAGTTGATCGACGACTTGAACCTCAAGGGCTTATGTGAGGGGGGAGCGCAAGTTTCCGACCTGCATGGGAACTTTATCGTCAACACTGAACAAACCGCCACGACTGCGGATGTTTTGGCTCTTGTGAGTAAAGTGCAGAAAAAAGTCTACGAAGAAGAGGGTGTGAGACTGGAACGGGAAGTCATCATCGTCGGGGAGGACAGCAAATGAACGCCTCCACAACTTCACAGGGCCAGTGGATCCCCGCTTTTGTATTTATCATGGTTCTGGTTTTTGTGGGGCTGACTCTCAGGCATGCCCGTAACGAGGTCGACCTTCAACGGGCTGCGGATGCCGGGTCCTGGAGTCTGACACAGGACAGTTTTCCGGATTGGTTTCCTGATTCACTGACACCGGCCCTCGTAGAATTGCAGCAGATCCCATCCAGGATTCCCCATGACAGTGTTCACTGGCGTGATCACGTTCGAAGTCAATTGTTGGAGAATCCATGGGTTCACTCTGTGGATTCGATTGAACGTCAGATGGGCAGGATTTCTTTCAGCGCACTTTTGAGAAGACCCGTCGTCGCTGTGCGCTGTCCTGGAGGGCACCTGTTGGTGACCCCGGAGGGAAAGGTCATCGATTACGCTGAGGGGTATACGCTGGATCCTCACTGGAGGATTCCGGAGTATTCATCCATGGGGGGCAATTCAAATGTAGATTCCTCTCTGAGCATGTTGCCGTCTGGAGAAGAGTGGGGACAACTGCTGACGCTGGTGGGTGACCTCTTCGATCACGGGATCCTGTCGGATCATTCCGGGTTTGTGGAGGAGTTGCGCTGGACCCCTCAGGATCAGGGGGGCTTCTGGTACCTCATCTGTGAGGGGGGACTGCGTTTGGCCTGGGGGAAGGCCACCGGTTCCGGGTCCAGATTGCCCGGGAGCGTGCGGGATAAAATCACTGCCATGAGAAAAGTGATTGCAGACAAGGATCGTTTGGTTCCACTGGCCACTTCCATCGACGAAATCAGCCTCTTCGCAGGTCCCAACCCGATCGTCACCCAACGCTGAATATGACCCTCGATCCCTCTCCTCCCTCCTCGGAGAGGTAGCGCCTCGGGGGCCCGGGGATTATCCTGAGGACAGTTCAGAGGCCAAATGTCGAAAAGGAGCCGGAGTGTCCAATCCGGATCGGTATCGCAGGTTGATCGGGGAAGTCGCCCAGGAAATGGGTTATGTCTCCGCCGATGCTGTGGACGAAGCCTTGTCCGTTCAGGAAAAGCGTCGTTCAGAGGGGCTCAAGGTTCCCCTGTTGGGACAAATCCTGGTCGAACTGAATCATTTGACTCCGGAACAACTTCAGCAGCTGATCGAAGTGATCTACCCCGTCGAGAATGACGAAGGTGAAGATCCAGGCCCCCTCTCAGAGAGCGGTGAGGAAGACTGATGTCCGCAGACGACGGCAAGAAAAAACGCAGAGTGCCTGCGCCAAGAAAAAAAGCCGGTGGTGGGGAAAGCTCCCGCAGAGTTCCTCCAAGAAGAGTCGCTCCGGGCAAGAAGCCTGAAGCTTCTCCTGAAGAAGCAGTGGATTCGTCCGCAGCGAAGGAGGCCGCAGCCCAGCAAGCCGCAGCCCAGCAAGCCGCAGCTCAGCAAGCCGCCGCTCAGCAAGCTGCCGCTCAGCAAGCTGCCGCTCAGCAAGCTGCCGCCAAGCAAGCTGCCGCCAAGCAAGCTGCCGCCAAGCAAGCTGCCGCCAAACAAGCTGCCGCCAAGCAAGCTGCCGCCAAGCAAGCCGCAGCCAAACAAGCTGCTGCCAAACAAGCT
>JAPOLY010000097.1 GCA_029976805.1 bacterium | reverse complement strand
CCTCTCGCCCTTTTGAAATGAATGGAAACGCCCGGGGCCTCCCGGGCGTTTTTCATGGGGGAGTCAAAATCCTCCTTTGGAGTTTTGCGGCGATGAGGCAGACTGGAACAGGGAAGTGAGGGCGGATGGCGATCTCGACGATCTGCGAACATTGCGGAGCTGGACTGTCGGCACCGGACAGCAGTCTGGGAACGAAGGTTCCCTGTCCCACCTGTGGTCGCAAAACCCGGGTACTCACTCCTGCGGAATCGAAAGCGCTGGTGGAGAAACAGGCGCGCGAGAATGAACGCCAGGAAGAGCGGCGCTCACGCCTCGAACTGCTCGCCCGGCTTGAACGGGAAGAAGCGATGCGCGGTGGCATCGAAAGCTCGGTGCGGAACTTCCAGCCGCGGGCAGGGACCCGTCATGGTCGCCTGAGACAAATGGGGGGACTGCTGTTGGGCCTCTCCTGGGTTGTCTTCATTTTGATGGGGATCCAGGTGATCGCCGAGCTGATGACAGTACTGGGATTCTCCGAAGCCATGTCTGGAAGCGCCGGGTTCGGCGATGTTGCCCGGGAGATCGCTTTCGCCCTGCTCGCTTTTGCCCTGATGCGCATCGCCGCCGAGGCGTGTTTCTTCATGGCCGAGTCCGGGGATCGTCAGTGGGACATCCGCGCCCTGCTCCTCGATCTGCTCGATGAGCAGAATCGACGGCAGGACGAGGAAGTGACCTGATCACTGGCGGAGATCTCCGCGCGCATCAATCAGAGAAGAAACAGTCGAGGGCACCCTGGGCCGAATCGCCGAAGTCACTGTCGAGTTGTATTCGGCTGGGTGGGCGGTGTCCGATCTCCTCAAAGATCTTTTCCAACCCATCGCTGGCGGCCTTGGCGTAAAGCCGAACCATGCCGACCGTCGTCTGGTCATCGAAGACGGTCGCCATGATGGTGCGATCGCCGACCATCGTCAATTGGATGCTGTCCTTGCGTCCCTGATGGAAGAGCACGGAAAACTCATCTTCTCCGAGAAGCTTGGCCATCTCACGAGTCGCGGCATAGGAGCCGGCGACGAGAGCGGCGACGGTTTGTTCATCGATGGAGCTGGTATCTCCGCAGTAGGTCACCATGTGACCTTCCTTGTCGATGAGCAGATTGCATTTGCTGCCGGAAAGGTCGAGGAAGTTGCTGAGGACCTGGTCGATGCGCGTGATGTCCTCCTTGTAGAAGACGAGGCGCTGGTTTCTCAGATGGTCGCTGTCACTGATCATTTTTGGGAACCTTCCAGATTCAGGAGAAAAAGCCACTGACGTGGGCGGCCCAGGCGGCAACGGCGGTCAGGATGACACCGGTACCGATGGCGAGGCCGACGGCCTTGCCGCGGCGGCTTCTCTGGCGCCGCGGTGAGGTCACGATGCGTGGACGTGCACTGGCGGTCATCGATGCCGCAGTGGAAACCCTGCGCACTCCGGTAGCCCGGGTCTTGCGAGCCATGGCCGTTTGCGGAGAAGCGGTGGCGGTCGTGTTCGTCGCTACCGCGGTGGCAGTACCGGCGGATCCAGTAGCCCCTTGTGCCACTGTTTCCGTGGCGGTGTTCGAGGTTACCGTTTCAGTGGTGGATTTACTTTTGACCGAAGAATGCTGCTGGTTAAGGGATTGCAGAACCATGCCGGCCAGCTTTTTCAGGGTCGGGAAAACTCCTTCACCGGATCGTGCGACAGCTTCCACATGGGCGAAGTTGCCGGGGTTCAATTCCTGTTCCAATTCCTCGACGGAGTAAACATCCGGCAGATCTCGCTTGTTGTATTGCAGGACCACCGGCAAGGTGTCGAAGGAGAGACCGTGCTCCTTCAAATTCTCTTCGAGGTTTTTCAGGCTCTCGATGTTTTCATCCATCTTGCCGCGTTTGGAATCGGCAACGAAGACGACACCATCTGCTCCCTGAAGAACCAGCTTGCGGGTCGAGTTGTAGTAGACCTGACCGGGAACGGTATAGATCTGGAACTTGGTCTTCATGCCAGCGACCTGTCCCAGATTGAGGGGCAGGAAGTCGAAGAAGAGGGTGCGATCCCCCTCGGTGGCGATACTGGTGAGGTCACCCACACTGGTCTGGGGTGCCTTTTGATGAACCACTTCCAGGTTGGTGGTCTTGCCACTCAAACCCGGACCGTAGTAGACGATCTTGCAGTTCACTTCTTTGAGAGAGAAGTTGATCTGAACCATGTTTGCTCCTGTTTCCGTGGCCCGGCTTCCTTTCAGGAAGCCTGAATCTCGAGGATCCCGCGCAACTTTCTGGCCACGCTGCGTATTTCCAACATTCCACTGTCCAACTCGAGTCCGGCGTGGGTGACGACGATGAGCGTCGCGTCGCCGATTTCGAGGAGGAGCAGGTTTCCTTCAGTTCCTTCAAGGACGATTTCATGGGGTTTGCCATCGCTGCTGTGAACGGCGGCTTTCTGAATCGAGAGGCGGGTTCCCGAAGTCAGGGCGGCGAGGGTTTCGCTTTCGAGTCCGGGACCGAGGGCAGAGCAGACGACCATTCCGTCCCCTGTCATCACCATCGATCCGACCACGCCGGGGATTTGCTGCAGGCTTTGCAGGATCTCTTTCATCGACGCACCTCATCTTCACAGGTTTGCTGAATCAGACGGGACATCTGGCTTTCATGGGAAGCGCGGGCGCAGTGTCCAAGGAGGGTACTGCCATCGTCCGCTTGCCCCATTAGCACTCCGCCTTTTCCGCGGGAAGTGAAGCGGACGAATTCGCCCATTCCCATCCGCGGCATCGACTGATGCAGGGTTCCGGAGAGTACGGAGTAATGTTCGATGGTTTCGGTGCCGGTATCGGCAGTCTCCGAATGGGCAACCAGAGAACGATCTCTGGAAAGTTCCCACAGATCGATGCTGGAGGGGGAAGCCAGGACGGAACACTCGGCGGGGGAGTGGACCGGCTCGACACCGGTTTCCCAGCGCAGGAACAACTCCTGCACATTGGCAGTGTTCTCTTCGGGCAGATCTTCGGAGAGGAGAGACAGTGCCATCACCACGGGGTCGTCCGCGGCTGCGCGCTGGAGGGGAGCGAGAACTTTCTTTGCTGCCTTCGGTGCACGCAGTGACAGCAAGAGAGTCGCAAGATCCCTGAGACACTCACCATGTCCCGGTCGCAGTTGGCATGCTTTCGTCAGATAGCGCAGTGCGCCGAGACCCGCCACGCCATCGGCATTGCGTGTGAAGCGACGGAGATGTGAGCGGGCGACGGCGAGGTAGCCCTCTGGATCACAGGGGTCCTCTTCGATGGCTGCTCTCGACCACAGCTGCCAGCCGGCACGATCACCGAGAATGTCGAGAAAATCCGCAAGGCGGGCGGCATGGAGGGCGGAAAACTCTGATTCCGCTTTTTCCTGAGCTGTCGCCAACTCGAGGCGGGCATGCTGTTTTTCGAGAAGAGCGAGTTTCTCTTCGCCTTCGGGCCACGGTTGAAAACGGATGACCCCGGCTCGCATCAGTCGCATTGCGGGAGCGAAGCGATTCTGGCTCTGAAAACGGGAGACCCGGGTGAGCAGGTCTGTTTCACGACCCGACTCCAGAAGAGATCTCACAGTGTTCTCGACGCGATCGTTTCGCGACGACCGGGATTTCCACGACTCGATGATGCCCAAGCGGCCTCCATACGCCGGATGGGTGGGCGCGACCTGCGGCCACGTTCCGGCCATCAAGCGTACGATGTGACCGGAAAGCCCCGCAAACCGCCCAAGAAAGCCATGGGGACTTGCCCAGCGCCCAACGGGGTGATACGCAGGGGCAGAGAATTGCTCATCCTTCCAGTCAGCGACCGAAATGAGGCCATTCGTGAACGTTGAGATTCCTGAAAAACACGCACAGTTGATGGTTGATGCGAGCGAAAGGGAGCCGGATCTGCTCTGGGCCTCGGGATTTCTTGCCGTCGATGCCTTCACCTGGCTGTGTGATCGCAAGGGATCCGCCATCTTGCTGACCGATCTCGAATTGGGCAGGGGAGAAAAGGAGGCCCGGGTCGATGAGGTGGTCAGCTTGTCAGCGGTGGCGGAACAGGCCAAGGAAGCTCATGGCGATCAGCCGGTCCCTTTTGAGGGTGTGGTGCTTCATTGGCTGAAATCCCGGGGAATTGAAACGGTGGAGGTCCCCTCCCGTTTTCCACTGTTACTGGCAGACTCCCTGCGACAAGGCGGAATCGTCGTCGAGCCCAAACCGGACCCCTTCTTTCTTGACCGCCGATTGAAGCAGGAGCATGAAGTCCGGTGCCTGGAAGAATCGCAGGAGGCGACGGAGGCAGCGATGGAACTCGCCATCGGCATGATCCGTGACAGTGAGGAGGGGGAGGATCGCATCCTTCACCTCGATGGGGATCCCCTGACCTCCGAGCGTATCAAGGCCCGAGTTCGTTCATTCCTGCTCGACAAGGGTCTCCAACTGGGAGATTTCATCATCGCTCCCGGGGATCAGGGCTGTGACCCCCATGATGTGGGCAGTGGTCCGATCCGGGCAGGGGAGACGGTGATCTGCGATATCTACCCCCAGCACATGACCCATCGATATTGGGGCGACATGACCCGAACGGTGGTCAAGGGAGGGGCCTCCGAAGAGCAGAAGCGCATGCATGCGGCGGTTCTGGAGGCCCAGGAGACGGCCGTCTCGATGATTCGCCCGGGAGCGTGCGGTCGGGAGATTCACAGCAAGGTTCAGGAGATCTTCGATAACGCCGGCTTTCACACCGAGAAGCGGGATGGCCAGTGGGTTGGTTTCTTCCATGGCACAGGCCATGGTCTGGGACTCGACATCCATGAAGGGCCACGAATCTCCGCGGTCGGTCCCCCTCTGGAAGAGGGAATGGTCGTGACGGTCGAACCCGGGCTCTACTACCCCGGATTGGGTGGCTGTCGGATTGAGGATGTGGTGTTGGTCACCGCTGATGGCTGCCGCAACTTCAACAAGGCATCCAAAGAGCTCGAGGTCTGATCCCTTGTCCGATTCCAAATCGCTGACTCTCTCCGAGTGGTTTCATCAGGAGACGAAATACGATCGCAGAACCATCAACCTGTTGCCGCGTCCGGATTTTGATGGTCAGCCGATGCCGTGGAAGCAGTGGCACTCCCGGCACCCGGTGGATCTGGTGCCCTACCTTCCCTTTGAAGATTTCCCTCTGGGCCCGGCTGAGGATCAGGAACCTCTCGATCCCCGAAGCCTCGGTGATGAAGTTCGTGCCATTTCACGGACCCTGTTCTTCACCTGTGGGGCAACCGGATTCCAACAGACTCCGGAGGGAACCCAGATCTTTCGTGCGGCACCTTCCGCAGGAGCGTTGTATCCCACGGAAGTGATGGTCGTCTTGAGAGAGATCGAGGGATTGAAGAATGGGCTCTACGCCTATTCGGTTCCCCACCACCAGCTGGTGCTTCTCTACGAAGGCGTCGAGATGGAAGAGGTGGCTGCCGCCTGTTGGGATGATCCGGCCTTTGAGGAAGCAAAGATGTGCGTGGTTCTGACCGGGCTCTGGCAAAGATCCCGCTGGCGTTACCACGACAGGGCTTACAGACGGATTCTCCTCGATACGGGGCATGTTCTGGGCAATCTGGTCCACGCCGCCGGTCATGAGGGATATCAGGCAAAGGTCCGCACCCGCTTTATTGACTCCCGATTGCAATCGCTGCTGTTCCTTGACGATGAAGAGGAGGGAGTCCTGGCTCTCGTTCCTCTGGTTCCCTGGCAAAGTGCCGGGGTGGAGGTTCGCAATGAAGAATCAGCTCTGGAGGTCAGAGCCTCTGCTGCCACACCTCTGGCCGCTCCACCAGCGGAGGATCCCATCGTTGCCTTGCAGAGGGCGGGGGAACTTCTGGATGATTCGGGTGCGAAGACTTTGGCGATGAAGCCGGCTCTCGAAGAGGAGAGTCACACGGTTTTCCCCTTAAAGGGAACGATGGCAGATCTGTCAGGAGACTTCTGCTCGATTTCAGTACAGCGAAGGTCGACTCGCCAGTTCACCGGGGCTTCCATCGAAGCGAAGGATCTGGGAAGAGTTCTCGACTTTTCCCATCGATTCATGCGCGCTGCGTCCACACAGCTGTTGGGGGCTGGACCGCTTCTCGATGTCCATTGCATCACACAGAGGGTGAAAGGTATCGACAGTGGTCACTGGCAGTACTGCTGTGAAAAGCATCAGTTGTTTCTCAAAAAGGCGGGGGACCATCGCCGGTCACTGCAAAAGTATTGTCTCGGGCAGGATCTGGCGGGAGATGCGGCGGCTGCGGTGATTTACACTGCTCCACTGACAGACGCAGTCCGCCTGTTGGGGGACCGTACCTATCGTGATCTTCACTTGGACTCCGGCTTTCTCGGTCACCAGATCAATCTGGCGTGCATGCGTCTCAATGCCGGCGTCAGCGGTATTGCAGGCTTCTTCGACGACTCATTGGGGGAGTTTCTGGGCTTGCCGGAGGGGCACATCGTGACCTACATCACCCTCATCGGAGACCCGATGCCGGGAGGTTAGTCAGGTTATCGGACCTTTTTCAGGAATTTCTCTGAGCCCCCGGCGGTCAGGAATTTGGAGCCCTCGGAGACCCGGTGCAAGAACGCCGTTGTTTTCATAAGCCCTTATTATTGTGTTGTTTATGGGGGGGCTTGCGGAGCGGGAAGGGATGTCTGGAGCTCAGGATTCGCCCCTGGGTCGAGAAGATTTTCTGAAGAAAACGGCCAAAAACTGCGGAAGAGGGGTTGCCACTTTTTCCGATTCTTACTCTCCTATGTCCCATGAGCAAGGGCCGAAGGCCTCGGCAGGCATGTCACGGGTTCTCCGATCCTTGCTCTAGCCGCAACTTAGGTTAGTAAATCATCAGGATCCCCAAAGGATCGAGGGCACAGCGCCCAAGAGCATGGGGAAGAAAAGGGGTAGACAATGAACAAGAGCATCGTGCTCGGCCTTCTTATGGCCATGTTGGTTCCGACTGCGGCCTTTGCAGACGGACACGTTTCTCTGGGTGGCGACGTTCGCCTTCGCTATGAATACAGCGACGACGCTGCGCTTGACGCCGGTCTTACAGCCAGGACTTACATCAACCTGGGAGCGAAGATCGACGACAACACCAGTTTCATGAGTCAGGTGCGTCACGGATACGCATTCAACAGTGGTGGTGGAACCACCGATAACTACGACATTCAGCAGGCCTACCTGAGCATCACCGACATGGGTGCCATGGCTGGTTTCCTGGGCGGGTGGTCCATGGACATCGGACGCATGAACAACCCGGAACTCGGTAGTGGTCGTATCGTCAACGACGCGGACTGGAATTCTGATGCCGCCGGGCCTAACAACCACGATGGTTTCAAGCTCAGCACCGAGCTGGGTGGAGTCGATT
>JAPOLY010000132.1 GCA_029976805.1 bacterium | reverse complement strand
GGCCAATGCGGAGGGAGAAGAGGTTCTGCGATTTACGCGGCATCTTTCCTGTCCTCAAGGTCACATGATGCTCGGCCAGGAACTCACTCCGCGCCTTTTCTCATTCAATCATCACTCGGGAGCATGCGGTCATTGCTCGGGTCTCGGAATCCTGAAGCAGGTGGACCCCCGCCTGTTGATCACAGACCCGGACCAGCCCCTCTTCAATGGAGCGATGGATCATCGCCTGGGATCCTGGATCGGTCGCCGGAGTTCCCGGGTTCGCAAAGTCATCGATGCCGCACTGATCGCCCATGGATTTGACCCTGACGACCCGGTCAGTGAATTGGGCGAAGAGGGTTGGAATATCATTTTGCATGGCACCGGTGAACAGTCGTATCCCGTGACCTTCCGTACCCGCCGAGGTTCAGGTCGACTCCGGCGAGTGACCGGTTCGACCTGGGAAGGCTTGATTCGCCGTGTTTCGATCTGGCATCAACGCGCGGGTTCTCCCCGTTGGCGCAGGGCCATCGAAGATCATTTGGCGATCAGGCCATGTCCCGATTGCCATGGCGGACGCCTCAAATCCGAGTTGTTGGCGGTCAAGATCGGCGGACACAACATCTCAGAGGTGTGCGCATTAACGGTTTCCGAAGGATTGAAATTTTTCGAATCGCTGAAACTGGATGGTCATCGCCGTGAAGTCGCTGAGCAAATCCATCGCGAAGTGGCGAGCAGGCTGGGATTCCTTGAGAGGGTGGGACTTGGATATCTTGCCCTCGACCGGGCGACCGAATCACTTTCTGGGGGAGAAGCCCAGAGGATTCGATTGGCGACACAGATCGGCAACCAGCTGGTGGGCGTGCTCTATGTTCTCGACGAACCCACGATCGGATTACACCCGAGGGATGTGGATCGATTACTCGATTCGCTGGTCTCCCTGAAGGATCAGGGGAACACCCTGGTCGTGGTTGAGCATGACGAAAAAACGATGGATCGTGCGGATCACATCGTAGACATGGGGCCCGGTGCCGGAGTCGGCGGTGGAGAAGTGGTCGCTGAGGGAACCCCAACTGCCATTCGCAAGAATCGCAAGTCGTTGACCGGAGCATTTCTGTCGGGGAAAGAGCAGGTGCATGAGGTTAATGAACGGCGAGCCCCCAACGGCGACGCTTTGATGATTGTGGGTGCCAAAGCCAACAATCTGAAAGATTTGACCGTCCATATTCCGACAGGTGTCCTCACTTGTGTCACGGGTGTCTCCGGTTCGGGAAAGTCCTCCCTGATTATGGACATTCTTTCCCGGGAATTGGCGACCCGTCTTGCTGGCGCTCGTCCCGCCAGCGCAGAGCATGAACGCATCGAAGGGGTGGACCAGTTTGATGGTCTCGGTGTCATCGATCAGCAGCCCCTTGGACGGACTCCTTCATCGAATGCTGCCACCTACACTGGATTGATGGCTCCGCTGCGCGGTTTGTACGCGAAAACACCTCTTGCCCGCCTGCGGGGTTGGGGTCCGGGACGCTTCTCTTTCAATGTTGCCGGTGGCCGTTGTGAAAGCTGTGAAGGCAAGGGAGGAGTGCTGATCGAAATGCATTTCCTCAGTGATGTCTGGGTTCGCTGTGATGATTGTCATGGAAAACGGTATGAACCCGAAACGCTGGAGGCGCGCTGGAAAGGTCACAGTATTGCCGACGTTCTGGAGATGGATGTGCGCATGGCTCGCCAGGTCTTTCAGGATGTGCCAGCGGTGGCGACGATGCTGACAGCGCTGGAAGAGGTCGGACTGGGGTATCTTTCCCTGGGCCAATCTGCAACCACCCTCTCAGGGGGAGAAGCACAGAGAGTCAAGCTCGCTGCGGAATTGGGTCGCAGATCACGGGGAAGAAAAGTCTACATCCTGGATGAACCGACGACGGGTCTTCACTTCGGAGATGTTCGTCTGCTGGTCCAAATGTTGCACCGACTGGTTGATCGGGGAGATACCGTGATCGTCATCGAGCACGACATGGATCTGGTGGCCAGTGCGGATCATGTGATCGATATGGGGCCGGAAGGTGGCGACAGTGGGGGTGGCATCGTGGTCGCAGGCACACCGGAAGAGGTTGCGGCCTGCAAAAAGAGTTTTACCGGTGCTGCCTTGAAAAAGGTTTTGGCGGCAACGTCCAGAAGTGTACGCAAGTCTGGTCGAAAAAAGTCAGCGGGTTGATCCCGGAAACAGGTTCTCCCACCAGACGCGGTGCTCCTCTGGAGCGACTTTCAGCAGTGATGATTTATCCATGTAACGATAGACGGGAGCGGTTTCCCTGTGGGGGCCTGAGAGCACCAAAATTGCTGCCCTGGCATTGTAGCGAACCCAACGGTCTTCATCGTTGAGCAGGGGAAAGAGCAGGGGGACTGTCGAGCGGTCGCCACCCTGTTGAATCATGTGGATCGTCTGGGTTCTCATGACTGCATTTTCCGAAAGCAGTCCGGGCCAGCGCCCTCCACCGTCGCTGACTTGAGGTCCGGGTGTCTGACAACCGGAAAAGGTCGCGAGGAGAGTAGAAGCAACAAGAAGGCGGAAGCACCATGGCTTCAAGGAGGTGAACCGGAAGAAGGCCAGGGGGTGGGAGGTGTCTGAATTCATGACCTGCTTCTATCCCAAATCCACCTTGGCGGTCAAGTCCAGTCGGGTGGTTGCCTCCTTCGCCGGGTGATACCCTGAGCACCCTGTGCCAAACCAAACACGCAGAAATTGAGGCCATACTTGCGACCCCTGATTTGTGACCATTTGATCATTGGGGCCGGATCCACCGGTTTGGCGGTGGCAGATCACCTTCTGAGAAGGGAAGCTGGCTCCGTCATTTTGATCGATGGCCAAGAGACTCCACAGGCAAGGATTGGAGAGAGCAGGGTTCCCCTCCTTTTTCCCTCCCGCAACAAATCAGAATCGACTCAACTGCAGAATCATGCATACAGGGGTCTGGAGTTGTTTGAGGGCTGGTCGAGTTGGCTCGAAAAAGATCCCGGATTTCGTCAGTGTGGTGCG
>JAPOLY010000011.1 GCA_029976805.1 bacterium | reverse complement strand
GTGGCAGGAATTACAGCGGCGATTCGATCGCAAATAGTCCAGATTTCTTCCTGACCCCCGGCAAGCGTGGTAATTTTCAGATAAGATCAGGGTCATAAAACCTGATTTGAAACCATGGATAGGCGCACTGTTTCTCGCCATGGTTCGACGAAAGGCCTTTGATGGAACGTACCCCTCAGGAACCCTCCCTGCTGATCGCCCTTGAGGCGGGCCTGGCAGCGACATTCCGCAGAAGGATCAGGGATCGCCTGAAGTCCTTCGGTGTGGAGGCGACGCTGGTGGAGGGGCAAGGCCGCAACTACCTTGAAGTCCATGGAGATGTCGAACCTCTCCGGACCCTTGCGCTCGATTCCTGGAAGGGAGTCGAGAAAGCGTTGTTCCTTGGTACGGCCCACCGGCACATCCACCGCAATGCCCATGACAATGATTCAGTGGTTCAGGTAGGAAATATCACCGTGGGTGGAGGTGGCTTCGCCATCATCGCCGGTCCCTGTGCCGTCGAAGAAGAGGAGAGAACTCTCCGTCTGGCTGCTTCAGTGGCTTCTTCCGGAGCGCAACTCTTCCGAGGCGGCGCCTACAAACCCCGCACTTCTCCCTATGCGTTTCAGGGAATGGGCGAGAAGGGGCTGAAGATACTGGAGCGAGCCAGAGAGGAAACCGGGCTCGGCATCGTCACAGAGATCCTTGATCCCCGCGATGTTGAAAAGGTTTGCGAATCTGCAGATCTCTTGCAGGTTGGCAGCAGAAACATGCACAACTATTCCCTTCTCAAAGAGCTGGGACAGATTCGTGTACCGATTCTTCTAAAACGTGGCTTCTCATCCACCAGTGAAGAACTCATGTTGGCGGCGGAGTACATTCTTTCAGGTGGCAACACCAATGTCATTCTTTGTGAACGCGGAATCCGTTGTGCTGCCGCTTCAAGACAGGTTGTTCTCGATCTGGGAGTCGTTCCCGAGTTGAAGAAGAAAACCCACCTTCCCGTCGTTGTCGATCCTTCCCATGGCTCTGCAGAAGCCTATCGGGTTCCTGCGCTGGCCAAAGCGGCAGTCGCTGCAGGGGCAGACGGATTGTTGGTGGAAGTTCACGATCAACCGGAGGAAGCCCTGTCTGATGGCAGGCAGGCTTTGTCTCCGGAAGAGTTCAAAAATTTGGTACCGGTGCTTTCTGGTCTTCACGAATCGCTTCGATCGCTCGAGTCCAGATCTGGAGGAGCGGTGGCCAGTACCCGGGGCATGGAGGAAGTTTGAGCCCAGCTGAGTTAACACACGTCCCAGGATTCAAGACCAGGGAGGTGGGATCAGGAGGGCTCCTCCACATCCGTCCGGAAGAGCGCAGAAAAACCAGTTCTTTGCGATTGACCTGGGTGGCAGACCTGGGGCCCCATAACGCCAGGCGATGTCTTGTTCCCGCTTGCCTGATGCGGGGAACCCGTGAGTTCCCTTCGCAAAGATTGCTGAATCTTCGTACTGAAGAACTTTGGGGGCTTTCCGCTTCCACTTCCGTCGATCGGTGGGGCCAAAGGCATCTGATCTCCCTGCGAGCCGAATTTCCTGCTGAAGGTCATCTTCCACAAGGGGAAAAGGTCTTTGAGGATGCCATCCATCTGCTTGACCAACTGATCCACGAGCCCCATCTGGTGGAAGGCCTGTTTCCTGAAGAGATTGTTGAATCGGAGATTCTCCAGCAACGGAGGTCGATCGAGGGTCGCATCGACAACAAATCAGGCTGGGCCTACCAAAGGTGTCTCGAAGAAGCATGTTTTGATGAACCGTGGCGCTATCACCAGCAGGGAACATTGGAAGACCTCAAGCATGTCACCCCTGGGGATTTGACCGCGCTGTGGAACGAACTCATTACCCATCAGCCACTTCATGTTCACTTCAGTGGAAACATGGCAGAAGATCGGGTGGTGGATCGCCTCTCCACCCTCTTCAGGGGTAATCATTCCTCTGGAGAATCGTTGTCACCACGTCAGGCAATTCGTGCGGCGAAGGAACCTCGTGAAATGGTGGAGCATGCAAAGGTTCAGCAATCGAACCTGATCATGTCTTTTCGGACGATGATTTCCTATGAACACCCCCTCAACGAATCGTTGATGGTGGCCAATGGTATTCTTGGCAGTTTCCCTCACTCACGTCTCTTTACGCAGGTTCGAGAAAAAGAAAGCCTGTGTTATTCCATCCACTCACAGGTCGACAGCAATATGGGAATGATGTTCATCAGTTCCGGTGTTGACCACGACACTGTGGATCAGGCCCGGACAGGCATCGACAAGCAGTTGGACTTTGTCCGCAATGGCGAGTTCTCTGCTGAAGAATTCGAGATGACTCTGGCAGCCATCGACTCCCGCCTGAGAATGGTTCAGGACAGTCCGGCAGCCCTGGCCGACTATGATCTTCGCAGTCGTCTCTCCGGCAGAAAACCCGGACTTGAAACACTTCGAAAGCGGGTGGCTTCGGTGACCCGAGAGGAAGTCGTCGCGGCGATGGAATTGGTTCACCCCGATCTGACATTTGTTTTGGCACCGGAGGAGAGCTCGTGAGTTGGTCTGAAGATTCCACCGTTCTTGAAAATTCAACCTTGCAAGAGAGAGTGGTTGAAAGAGTTCACTCCAGTGGGGCCCGAGTGGCTTTCTGTCATAAGCCAGGGTATCTGCGTACCTACGCCTGTTTCGCCACCAACTTTGGCAGTGTCGATGATCGCTTTCGAATCGGTGGAGGAGACGAAATCGTCCTGCCTGATGGCATCGCACATTTCCTTGAACACAAAATGTTTGAAGGCATCGAAGAAGACGCCTTTCAGGAGTTCAGCCGTTTGGGTGCGAGTGCCAATGCGTTCACTGGATTCAATGGGACTTCATACCTCTTTTCCTGTACCGATCATTTCTATGAGTGCCTGAGCCATTTGGTCCGATTCGTGCAATCTCCCCACTTCACTGAGGAAAATGTGGAGAAGGAGAAGGGCATCATTGGCCAGGAAATTCGCATGTATGAAGACATGCCCGGCTGGCGAGTCTACTTCAATCTTTTGGAGGGGATGTACGCCCACCATCCAGTGTCCAAGGATATTGCCGGTACGGTGGAGACGATTTCGGGAATCGATGCGCCCATGCTCCAGCGTTGCTGGGAGTCGTTTTATCACCCATCGAATATGATTCTGTTTGCTGTGGGTGATCAATCCGAAGAAGAGTTCTTCGATCATGCCGATCGCCTGTTAAAGGAAAAAGATCTCGGCCCAGCCCCTGCCCTTGAAAAGGTTGCCACACTTGAAGAAGCGGCTCCTGCACAAGCTCAGGTGCGTCAGGAAATGCAGGTAGGGCGATCGAAATTGCTCTTCGGTTGGAAAGATATTCATCCCGGGCTGTCCGGTCAGGATATGGTGCGCAAGGAATTGGTTTCTGATCTGGTTCTGGAATGTGTTTTTGGTCAGAGCGGGGCACTCTTCGAGAAGTTGCAGGAAGCCAATCTCGTCGATGACTCCTTTGGCGGGGGCTACATGATCTATGGAGATGTCGGCCATTCTGCCATTGGTGGAGATGTGGTCGACCCGGAAAAGGTCCTTGAAGTCATTCTGGCAGAGTTACCCCAAATCCTCTCTTCAGGCATCTCTGAGGCAGATATTGATCGACAGAGAAAAGCAGCGACCGGCCAACTTTTGAAAAGTTTCAACTCGCTTGAGAATATCGCTGGCAGTTACTGTAGTTCTCGATTCATGGGAGCAGATCCTTTCGAGGTGGTCGATCTCCTGAACAAGATTCAGCCCTCAGAGGTGGCAGACCGGCTTCATGATCACGTGCGACCGGAGAATCTGGTCAGTTCGATCATTTCGCCAGCACAGGGCTGAGCCTGAAATCTGATACAGTTCGGAGCCAAGATCGTTGATCACGATCACCGCTGTTTCGAACATTGCCTGACCGGTGATCTGGTCTCCGGTTGATGGATGGGGAGTAATCATGGCTCAACATTGGAAAATTCTCGTCTGGCTCATCGCCGGAGTCATCGTTGGATTGCTTTTGCAGCAAATCACGGAGGCTCCAGGATCGATTGGTGCAACCCTCGGATCGACCAGCGATGGCAAGGTCGTGGTTCAATCCATCTCCAGAAACTTGACTCCCAAAGGCAGGACTGCTGCCGAGAAACTGACTGTGGGAGACCGGATCAGCAAGATTGCCATCAATGCTGGAATGGCGGATGAAAATCTTCTCGACAGTGTTTCAAGCCCGGAGGATGTCAGTGCATTTCTGGCTTCTGCAGGTGCGGGAGGGGTGGCGACCATCACTCTGGAAGACGGAACCGAGAAGAGTTGCCAGGTGATTCTGGATCCCGGTTCTGACAGATCCCGTTATTTGTACCCATTCGTATTTTTGGCAGACATCTTCATGCGGTTGCTCAAGATGCTGATCATGCCACTGGTCTTTACTTCCATTGTGACCGGCGTTGCCGGTCTGGGGGGTGGCGAGGACTTCGGCCGATTGGGCCGCAGGACCTTTGGTTACTACGTCACAACTTCATTTCTGGCCGTGGGCCTTGGTCTGGTTCTCGTCAATCTGATCCGACCCGGAGACGGAGCCCAGTTGGGGCTTTCGACCGCGGCCCAGTTTGGTCAGGAGTCTGAGAACTGGCTGGATATCCTTCGTCGCATGGTTCCAGAGAATGTCTTTGATGCGTTTACCGGCAACGGAAACATGTTGCAGGTGATCTTTTTCGCCCTGCTGTTTGGTTTCTTCATTACCCGGGCACCCGAGAAACCGAAGAAGATCCTGACCGAACTTCTCGATTCAGCATTTCAGGTGGTCATGCTGATGGCCTCATGGGTCATGAAGCTCGTTCCTTATGGTGTCTTCTGCTTGCTGGTCAAGGTGGTGGGTGAGACCGGATTCGATGTGTTCATTCCATTGAGCACTTACATGCTGACGGTTTTCCTCGCCCTTGTGATTCATGCCGTTGTGGTTTTGCCTCTTTTGCTCAGCATTGTCGCAAGGGTCTCTCCGCTGAAATGGTTCAGGGCGATGAGTCCGGTATTGATGACCGCATTCTCGACTTCTTCTTCTTCCCTGACACTTCCAACAACTCTCAATACCCTCAAGAGTCGGGGCAAGGTTTCCAACAAGACCAGTTCGTTCGTGGCACCTTTGGGAGCGACGGTGAACATGGACGGAACCGCGCTCTACGAATGCATTGGAGTGGTGTTCCTGGCTCAGTATTACGCCACTGCCGGAGACTACGTCTTGACCTTCGGCTCTCAGGTCACAGTCGTCATGGCAGCATTTCTTGCTTCCATTGGTGCGGCAGGAATCCCTTCAGCTGGACTGATTATGATGCTGACGATTCTCAGTGCTCTCAAATTGCCCTTGGAAGGTGCCGCTCTTTTGTTGGCGGTGGACCGTCCCCTCGACATGTGCCGAACGATGGTCAATGTCTGGAGTGATACGGTTGGCTCTGCCATCGTGGCGACCCGTGAGGGGGAGAAGGGGCTCGGTGACTTTGAGACTGCGGAAACTGCTGAAAGTTGACCGTACCGATCGACTCGCCCCACCGGTAGGTGGCATGGTATGCTTTGGCCTGCAAGACAAGTGTGAAGGAAGGATCGCGACATGGGAGTACCCGCAACGCAGCTGAGAGTCGGACAGGTCATCAATTTCGAGGATGATCTGTGGGTTTGCGTCAAACTTGAACAGAAGAAACTCTCCAAGGGTGGAGGAGCGGTCCAGGCAAAGCTGAAAAACCTGCAGCGCGGGGACCACATCACTCACCGGTTCCGTTCTGCGGACAAGGTTGAGACGGCATACCTCGACAAAAAGAATTGCGAATACCTCTACCCCGAGGGTGAGAACTTCATCTTCATGGATACCGCTGACTATGAGCAGTACCAGTTGCACGCAGATTTTGTCGGCGACCTGATGCCGTTTGTGAAACACAACGAGCACGTCACAGTGACCTTTTACGAGGAGAAGGCCGTTTCCGTGGATTTGCCCCCATCAGTGGTGTTGCAGATTGCCGAGACGGAGCCCGGCTTCAAGGGTGACAGTGTCAATAACGTCTACAAGCCTGCAAAACTGGAGACCGGACTCGAGATCAAGATCCCGAACCACGTCAATGAAGGTGATCTGGTCAAGATCTCCACCGAAACCGGTGACTTCATTGAAAGGGTCAAAGCCTGAGCGAAGGCTCTGTGGTTGGAAAATCCGGTTATCGAGATCAAACCTCGTCAGGTCGTCAGTGGCCTGCCGAGGTTTTTTCGCAGGGATCGCATTCCTTTGCAGAACTGTTTCTGTCCACCCATCGATGGATGACGGATGTAACCTGCGTCGTACCCAAGATTGGCAAGTGTCTGTTGTGAGACTCGACCGATGGCGTGAACGCTGGCTTCCGGAAACAGGGCGATGAAATCGCGCAGGATCGGCTCACCCGCCAACTCCTCATCCCGGCGAGGTTTCCTGTTGGTCAATGGCTCATCTGATTTGCAGGGATGCCAGGGAACGGCATTCCACAGAACCAGCCTGGAATCGCCGGAGATCTCGCCCCACACGATGGTCGCGGATCTTTCCTTGTAGGGTTTGTCCGCAGTGGAGGATCTCTTCATCGGTCTTCCCTGTGCCCAATCCAGAGTCTCTGGACCCAGGATCAGGTTTTCCCCGGTGAAAGGAATACCCGTGAAGCGGCAGCCAGCCCAACCCGCAGCTTCACCGACGAGGATCGCCTGTGCTCCTTCGTGGGCGAGGAGGTACTGGCGCAGATTTGATCGGC
Organism: bacterium; assembly: GCA_029976805.1. Taxonomy (GTDB): domain Bacteria; phylum Planctomycetota; class UBA8108; order UBA1146; family UBA1146; genus UBA12191. The sequence continues at coordinate 40,269 of JAPOLY010000011.1, read as the reverse complement.
GAATTGCCGGCCCCTTTGCGAGGTCCAATTTGGGATCACAGTCGCGCCATGGATTGAACAGGTTTTCAGGAGAAGGACCGGAGATCTTGCGCAGAAATCGGTCGACCGATTTCTTGAAATCAGCGGACATCACGAATCTCCTGTCTCATACAAAACACGCTTCCACCCGATTTGAGAAATTCACCCGTATCCACTTCAATGATCTGGAATCCATTCCCGGTCAAGTGGGCACAGGTGCGTGGGGTTTGGCTGGTGATGAAAACATGGGAGCCATCCGGGCACCACATGTTTCCCGCTAACCTGGTTTTGGCTTCATTGGGATCGACCTCAATCAGGTTTTCAAACGCCGCCTCGAGAAGCTGGATTCCCTCAGCCGTGAAAGCCTCCCGGACGAAAGCGGCAGTCGATTCGTTGAGCAGGGCGAGTGCCGTGTCGAGGTGATAGAAATCTGCAGTCGGAAGTTCGAGTAATGCGAGATCGAGGCCGAGGAGTTGACCGGCAGCAACGTGTCCCGCTTCCTCACTGCGTGGTCCCAGGCCACACCAGAGGAGAGGGCGCTGGAGATCACGCAGGGAGTCTCCATTTCCCTCCCAGGAAACAATTTCAGCAGGAAGGGAAGCGCAGTGAAGCCCCAACTGATCGTAGACCTGCCGATGCTGATCACTCTCCGGAACACGATTGGGGTGATTCATACGACCGATGACCACTTTGGGTAATCCATCGCCGTCCGAAGTGCAAAGGGAAGGATTGGCCGTAAAGACCGCATCCACCTGCTCTTTCATGGGGTCGAGTTCATGAACGGTGAGGCCGAGTCTGCGGATTTCATCGCACAGGATTTCCCATTGATCCTGAGCTCTTCTTTTGTCGACATTCCCGATCTGGCCCTTCATATGCTCATTTCGGACGTCGGTGATATCAAAATAGAGGGGGGGGCCGACAAGAACTCCGGTGACGGGCCCTGGCGGGGAACTGTCCCATCGTGTTGAATTCCATTCCTGCCGCTTACGAATCGTCTTCATTTTTCGTCTTTCTCACATTCCCCTCCGAGAAGAGGGAGCAGGTTATGCAGGGCTTTTCGATGAAGTACCGGCAGTTTGCTGGAAGCTTCAGCATCGATGAGGCGAGCTTCTTCAGGGACGGGCCCCTGCCAACTGCAGAGTACGGGCTGCACGTCCAATTGGCGGTGTGTGATGGTGTGGCGGAACCGATCACCAAAGCCGATGATCTCCGGTGTTCCAAGATTTCGCCGGTCAAACTCCTCAACCAGAGCTGTTTCCGCATCGATATCCCCTTCGGATCTGGCGAGGACCGGTCCCGGATGATTTTTGAGCAATTCCGTATTGCCCGGGAGTAGCAGTATTTTTTCGTTCCATGAAAACAGTGCGCTGATCCACTGCTGTTTTTCGACAGTACGGCGCTTCTTGGGTTGGGGCCAATGATGCGGTTCACCCGCGATTCGCGCCTGACAATCCTCAGCGATAGGGCACGAATCACATTTTGGATTCCTTGGAGTGCAGACCGTTCTTCCCAAATCCATCATCGCCTGATTGTGGTCTCCCGGTCGATCCGGGTGCAGCCACTCAGCAGAGACTTCACGGATTCGGAGTTTGGTTTCTCCTCGCTTGGGATCCCCTGAAAGAGTCTGGTGACGACAAATCACCCGTTCCACGTTTCCGTCAACCACTGCCAGATCCGAGCCAAAGGCAATGCTGCAGATGGCGGCTGTGGTGTATTCACCGACTCCTGGTAATGCCCTGACCTCTTCAGGGTCCCGGGGGAACTGCGATCGATGTTCCTCGACCATTTTTTTGGCCGCCCGGTGGAGATTTCGTCCCCGTGAGTAGTAACCCAGGCCTGCCCAGTCCTCGAGGACCGACTCCTCATCGGCGCTGGCGAGTTGGGCGATATCAGGATAGTGATCCATGAACTTGTTCCAGTAGGGAATGACTGTGGAGATCTGCGTTTGCTGAAGCATGACTTCAGAAAGCCAGATTCCATAGGGGTCCCCACAGCCCCTCCACGGCATCCCATGAGCATCAGGGGTATACCAGTGAAGAAGCCGTGTTGAGATCGGATTCGGGGCCTCTGAAGTATTCATGGATCCAGACAAGTCCTGTTCATGGGATTGGCAATCGACTCCAGATTGACTAAATTCGGAGGTATGAGCAATACCTTCGGCGAGTACCTGCGTATTACGACATGGGGAGAGTCCCATGGCCCTGGAATCGGTGTGGTGATCGACGGCCTGCCCGCCGGTTTGCCAGTCACACCCCAGTTGCTTCAACGGCAGCTCAAAAGGCGCAGGCCGGGTGGAGCATTGTCTTCTCCTCGCAGAGAGCCGGACGAACCACAGATTCTTTCCGGTGTTTTTGAGGGAAGAACCCTCGGAACCCCTCTGTCTATCTACATTGAGAGCAGCGATGTCCGCTCTCAGGATTATGAGTCACTCGCGGACATCTACCGGCCAGGACACGCAGATTTCACGACGGAAGCCCGATACGGCCACCGCGATCCTCGTGGAGGTGGACGGGCGAGTGCCCGCGAGACTGCAGCCCGCGTGGCAGCAGGTGCCATCGCCGCGGAATTTCTTCGACTCGAGCACGGGATTGAAATTGTCGGTTGGGTTTCGGAAGTGGCAGGGGTACGCGCGCCGGTCGACATCGATCAACTGACAGTGGAAAACGTAGACCAAAGCCTGATCCGGTGTCCGGATGCCGAGACTTCTGCAAGGTTTGAGGCGGAAATCGCCCAGGCAAGAGATGAAGGGGAGAGTCTTGGAGGCTGGGTAGGAGTCGTGGCTCGTGGGGTTCCCGCTGGCTGGGGCGATCCTGTCTTTGGAAAAATGAAAGCATGGTTGGGTCTTGCCATGTTGTCGATTCCCGCCACTGTTGCTCTCGAAATCGGCGACGGTATTGCTGCGACTGAAAGAACGGGCAGTGACAACAACGATGCTTACGACACCAACGAAGAGGGTGTGGTGATCCAAAGAACCAACCGTAGTGGTGGTCTGCAGGGTGGGATCACCAGTGGAGCTCCGATTTGGATGAGGGTCGGTTTCAAGCCGACTTCGACCATCCGGAAATCCCAGGAGTCTGTCAAAAAGAGTGGTGAAGTCACTACTTTCTCAGGAACCGGACGACACGATCCCTGTGTACTCCCCAGAGCGGTTCCGATTGTCGAATCGATGTTGGCACTGGTCCTTGCTGACAGGCTTTTGGCACGGCGTGCGATTCCCCCCTTCGAAGGAAAGTGATGCATGTCCTGGATTCAGCAACAAAACCCCGAAGATGATTCGAGTGGAATTCTTTCGCGGGTTTACGCCGCAGCTGGTGGGCGTGCCGGTGAGGTTTCTGAGATTCTGAAAGTGATGTCGTTACGATCGGATCTTCTCGATTCTTTCATGAAGTTCTACGTCCAACTGATGAAAGGCCCAGGGGAACTGACTTCCGCTGAACGTGAATGGCTCGCCGTCATCACCAGCAAGGCCAATGATTGTCACTACTGAATCGAATCCCATCTGAGAGACCTTGCTTCCGCTGAAGGTGGTGAGGCTCTCGCCCGCTCGGTCCGATCGGGACAGCCTGACTTTGACTCCCTTGATCCACGTCACAAAGCATTGGGCTACTTTGCACTCAAGCTCGCAAAGTTGTCTGGGGAACACGCTGACGAAGACCTTCAAATTTTGCGGAGAGAGGGATTCTCTGATCTGCAAATCCTGGAGGCGATTCATGTCGTCGGATTCTTTAGTCACATCAATCGAGTTGCTGAAGCGACAGGAGTGGATCTGGAGACGTGGATGCCTCCTGCGGATATTCCGTCAAAAGAAGACTGATTACGGATTGTTACTGAAGTACAATATGTCAGTGCTTTTCTGGAACTGATGGGCGTACTCCAGCCGTTTCTTTTGCAGAAAAAAACGAGCACAAGCCCAGTGCTAATTTTGCTGTGCCATTTTTGTGAGGACCCGGAAATCTCCATGAATGCAGAATCCCGAAATCAATCTGGTAAAGATCTGGATCTGCTTTTGAAGCGGATTCAGCGCAGGCGGATCTATCTGAAGATGCTTCGATCTTTGGAGGGCGCTCTGTGTGGAAGCCTACTGATTGCTGCGATTCTCATTTTGGTCGACAAGCTGTACCAACCGGTGACAGCCACTGACCAAAAGCTTTGGGCTTCGGGAGTGGGATTTCTTCTCTATCTCTTCGGTTCAGTTTTCAGATACAAATCGACGACCCTCTCCGGGGCTGTCGAAGTGGAAAAGAACTCACACATTCCGCAAACGATTTCCACTGCGATCTACGCCCGGGATGGAAAACTCACCGAAGACACTTCCAAAAAGGTGATCGCGGATGCGAACGAGGTTTCCGGATCAGTCGATCTGAAGCAGGCTCTCCCTGTCGCCAATCTTTGGCCGGGAAAGGTCCTTTGGACCTGTGCCACTTTCTTCCTGGTCAGCCTGTTCGTGCCAGCCATGGATTTGCTGGGTACACAGGCCATGGTCGAGGAGGAGCGCAAAGATTCTGCCCGGGCATTACGCAAGGAGAAGGCCCTCGTCCGTCGTCTGGAAAAGGTCGAGGAGATTTCAAAAAAGCATGAGGTCTCAAAAGAGGTTCGGGACGTCATCCAGAAGATTGCAGACAATCAGAAGAAAAACCTTCAGGCGGCCAAATCTCCAACTGCGGAGAAGCGGACTTCCGCAGATCTGCAAGAGCAGTTGAATCGACAGAAGTCCAAAGTTGCCGCCGCGAAGAAGAGCATGAAGAGCGATTCTTCCAAAGAGTCGGTCAATCGACTCAAGGAGGGACTGGATTCGTTGAGTCAGCAATCCTCCCCTGAGATGCGTAGGTTGGCCAAGGCTTTGCAAGAGGAAGATCCCGGCCAAATTGCCACTGCTTTGGATGCGTTGGCAAAAAAATTCGGAGAGAACCCTGAAGCCATGAAGCGCATGGGGGATCAACTCCGCAAAATGATGGGCCGCAAACCGGGGCCCAGCGGAAAACCGGGTGAGTCTGGATCCAAAGATGAAGATCTGGTCAATGATCTGGAACAACTCTCACGAATGCTCAAAGACCTCGCAATGCTGGAGCAGGTCAAGGATCAACTGGAGTTCACCGAGGCCGAGTTGAGTCAATTGGCTCAGGAGTGGCCTGAAGGTGATCCGCCGAAGATCTGTCCCGATTGCCTCGCCGGAAAGTGCGACGCCAACTCAGGTGGCACGTGAAGCGGGGGTAGTTCCGGTGGGCAAGGTCTTGTTCACATCAACAAAAAGAGCAAGCAATCGGGTGAACAGGCTGGCGCTTCCGCTGGCGGAAAAGGTATGGGTCAGGGAACCAACCCCGGGCAGGGTGGCGGAAGTCCCGAAGAGATTGGTGGCAAGCCAGGGGAATTCAAGACGGAGCAGTTTCCCGGTGGAGGCCCCAACCCGGGTAAAATTGTTTCCACCATTTTGACCCGTGGAGAAGCTCCTACCGGTGAAGCCCGCAGGGAGTTTGTCGAGACGGTAAAGAGCAGCAGCAAAATTGCGGAATCAGAGATTGAAAAGCAGCGGCTTCCCGCTTCCCTCAAAAAAGTGACCCGCGATTACTTCGACCGCCTGCAGGGGCGCTCCGACGATTGATGGGCTTTCTCGCTGCCATCCCATCCTTTCTTCGCAGGCCCTTTTCATTGCGTCTCGGGATTTCTCTGTGCCTCCCTTTTATATTTGTCTCCTGTACCGATAGTGGCCTTTGGCAACCCCTCCCCAATGTGAGCCTTCTGGGTGGACCCGGCCGAGGGGTCGGGAAACTGTTTCAGCCCAGGGCGATCACCACACGAAATGAAGGCGGCTGTGTCATCATCGATCGAAGTGGCAGGGCTCAGGTCTTCAATGACGAGGGGCAGGTCACCGGTGTTTGGGCGCTGCCTGAATGGACTTCCGGGCATCCCATCGACCTTTGTCAAACTCCTGATGGCCACTATCTGGTTGCGGATACCCATTACATGCGAATCCTCGAGTTTGATTCGATGGGTGTTGAGATTCGGCGGTTTGGTGAGGGAAGTGACCTCGAATTGGTCAGGGGAATTGACATCGCTCCCGACGGCACCATTTTCGTCGCTTCCTATGGCGAAAGGGACCGGATTTTCCGGTTTACCCGCGGTGGGGAATTGATCGGTTTCTGGGGGGAACGCGGGGACGGCCCCGGCCAACTGCTGAGGCCGGAGGGTCTGGCAGTCGCCCCTGATGGAACTGTTCTGGTCGTCGATTGCGGCCATCAGAGGGTTCTTCGATTTTCAGCGGAGGGTGAGTTGCTTCAGCAGATTGGTGGACCAGGCACTGCACAAGGAGAGTTTATCGTACCATTCGACGTCGACGTTCTCAGTGACGGCAAAATTCTGGTGGTTGATCGATCAGGATGTTTGTTGCAGGTTTTCACTGCGGAGGGGGACTGTCTGGCACAATACGGCGGCTTGGGTCGAGGCAATGGTCAACTGCATGAACCGAGAGGAATCTCGGCAAAAATGCAGTCAGGCGAGGTGGAGATCTACATTGCCGATACTGGCAACAATCGAATCAGCAGGCTCCAGCTTTCAGGGAAGGATCTGAGGTGATGACTTTTGAATTCGCCCAGCCTTCATTGATGCTTTGGGCTGTACCTGCCCTTGCCATCGTGCTTTTCCTGTGGAAATCGAGTCGTGCTGCCACTTCACCGGTGATTCGCAACTCATCATTGGCTCTGAGGATCGTGGCGGTATTGCTCTTGTTTCTTGGGCTTGCCGGATTCTCCCTCGAATCTGAAAACGATGGGCTCTCCATCGTTGTCCTGAGAGATCTATCCGAATCGGTCTCCAGATTGGAGACGGATGCTGCTCTTGAGCAAATCTCCAGAAGACTGGGCACGCTGACTGTCCCGGACCAGGTCGCGTTGATCTCGTTCGGTGCTGAACCTGTACTGGAGCAGGGTTTCGCCCTCAACCTTGGATCAGGAAAACCGGTCTCCTTGAATCAGGGAGTGACGGACATCAGTGCTGCATTCCGATATGCCTCCAGCTTTTTGACGGCGAACGGAGGGAATGGCGGTAAACGAATCATCCTTCTCAGTGATGGTAATCCCACTGAAGGAGACGCGATTCGTGAAGCCCGCAATCTTGCGGCAGCGGGAATCTCTGTGGATGTCTGGCCCATCGTGTATGACCGATTCAATGAAGTACTGGTCGAATCGGTTGCCGCTCCCCAGGAAGTGGAACCGGGTCAAACCTTTGAGGTGGATGCCGTTCTCGAATCGACGGTTGAGACGACCGCTTCTGTCGTTCTCAAAGAAGATGGAGAACTCCTGTCCCGGCAGGAATTGGATCTTGCGGTGGGGAAAAATCGGATTTCATTCCCTGTAGTTTCGGGGACTGGCCAGCGCCGCTTTCAGGTTCAGATTGAACCCTCCGATGGAACCGATTCGATTCCGCTCAACAACGCCGGTTCCGTCATGGTTTCGAGCCGTGAAAATTCGAAAGTTCTGATCGTCTCAGCAGAGGGGGCTTCCCCGATCCGGGGTTATCTCAACGGTTCCGAGATTCTGGTAGAAGAGCAGGCTGCTGCAGATCTGTCTGCAGTGGTGACCGATTACACCGGCTACTCCTCTGTGATCCTGGACAATGTTTCCTATTTTTCAATACGCAAGGAAGTCGCCCAGCTGCTGGAGGGTCTGGTTCATTCCAATGGAGTGGGACTGTTGATGGTGGGCGGGAGAGACTCCTTTGGAGCGGGAGGCTGGAAAGGCACTCCTGTTGAGGAAGCGTTGCCAGTGACGATGGATATCCGCCAACGGAAGATCATTCCCAACGGTGCGCTCGCCATCATTTTGCATACCTGTGAATTTCCCCAGGGAAATTTGTGGGCACGGCAAATCAGTTTGACGGCACTGGATGCATTGACACCCAAGGATTATTTCGGATTGCTGATTTACAAGAATGGGGTCGACAAATGGGGAATCCCCATGACCCCTGTTGATGACAAATCCGCCCTTTCTGCCCAGGTCAACACCATGTCTCCGGAAGACATGCTGCTATTTCAGCCTTCCATGCAGTTGGCCTTCGCAGGATTGATGGCGACCGACGCCCAGTCTCGGCACATGATCATCATTTCCGATGGAGATCCCTCTCCACCCAATCAGGGATTGCTGAAGCAGTATGCGGATCAACAGATCAAAGTCTCCACCATCTGTATTCAGCCCCATTCCGGAGAGTTCCCTGAGTTGGTTCTCAGAAAAATCGCGGCGGATACGGGTGGCCGATTTTATCGAATGGATGACCCTACCCAGTTACCACGCATTTTTTTCAGGGAAGCACTTCAGGTCAGAAAGAATCTGATCGACGAGAGTACGTTTGTTCCAGCATTGAGAGAGACAGCAGATCCTGTCATGGGAATCTCCGGGTTCCCCTCCATCAATGGCATCGTTTTGACAACCATCAAACCACTTGCGTCTGAGGTCTTGATCAATGATGAGGAAGACCCTCTTTTGGCACTCAAACGTCACGGCATCGGCGTGACTGCGGCCTTCACCAGTGACTCTGGAAACCGCTGGGCAACTGAATGGGCCGGCTGGGAAGGGAACTCCAAATTTTGGGCCCAACTGGTTCGTTCCATTTCTCGTCCAGAAGAGACGGATGCATTGCAGGCAGTCACGCGAGTCGATGGAAGGGGGGGAGTCATCCTCATCGATGCCATCGACGAAGCCGGTCAATTTGTGGATGGTCTCGATCTGTCAGGCAGTGTTCTTGGACCAGACTTGAAGACGAAGCTGATTGAGATACGTCAGGATGGCCCAGGGAGATACATCGGAAATTTCCCGGTTCGGCAGCAGGGCGATTACCTCGTGACCATCGATGGATCCATGCCTGATGGATCCAGTGCCAACATGGCTCGTACTTTCTCAGTCGGATATCCCGCGGAATATCGCACTTTGAGTTCCGATGAGGAATTTCTTGGATCGATTGCGATGGAGTCGAGGGGGCGAGTGATCGATCCAGCAACGGATCTGCTTGAGAGGCCCGAGGTTCAAAACAGTAGTCAAACTCCTCTTTGGCCATTATTGACACGATGGGCGTTAGTTCTCTTTTTCATCGATGTCGTGATTCGAAGGGTTCATTTTGGGCCGATCCAGAAAAGGAAGACTCCAGTTTCTGAACCGGAAATCGAGTCTGAAATCAATGAAATGCCCAAGCGCCCCCGTTTGCGTGGGCGGAGAGAAATAGAGCCAGATCCTTCGAAACCCTCCAAAACCGACTCGGGCAAGAATGCCAACGAGCCGGAGGGAGAAGGTAGCGACAACCTGAAAGCCCTTCTGCGAGCCAAAAATCGCAAGAGAAAGGGCAATCCGGGAAAGTCGGAGTAATCCTGTACCTGCGGTTGACCTTTTCACAGCCCATGCCCAACATCTTTATCAGCAATGATCCGTGGTCAGGCACCACGGTTCCGGAGGCCCCATGAGTTCAACAGAAGCACCGGCAGAAAATCTTCACGGATTGGGGAAGGGGACTTGCCCCAACCTGACCGTCGTTGCTGCCATGTTGAATGAACGCGGTCAGCTTGAATCCTGGCTGGAAAACCTTTCCTGGGTTGACCACATCGTCGTCGTCGATCATGGCAGCAGTGACGGATCTCTCGAGTTCATAAAAAAACAGCCCCAGTGTCATTGTGTCTCTGCGACAAAGGGTGAGGGCCTGATAGAAGATATCCGTTCCCATGGGCTGGCTGTTGTCGAGGAGGGCTGGGTGCTCGTTCTTGATATGGATGAACGTGTCACTCAAGAACTCAGGGAAGAAATCGAATCGGCAATTACGGCCAACCCTGAGGAAGATGGTTTTCGGATTCCATTCCGCCATTACGTGTTTGGGCGCTGGCTGAAACACGGCGGGTGGGACGATGAGCATTTGCGTCTCTTCCGGGCGGGGAAAGGTCACTACACACCCGGAAAGATTCATGCAGATGCCAATGTGGAAGGGCTTGTGGGTCAGCTGAAAGGCCAAATCCTGCATTTTGCCCATCCGACGATTCACGATTTCCTCATGCGTATGAACCGCTATACGACTCAAAGTGCTGAAACTCTGGCCAGTGGCAAGCCGGGAGGATTACGCAAGAGAGTTCGATTACCCGAATCAAGATGGCGTTGGTTCCAGGCAAGTGCGTCCTTCTTCTGGACTCGTTACATTAAGCATCGGGGGTTCAGGGATGGAATGGCAGGATTCATCATTGCATTTATGCTTGCTGCGTACCTTTTCGTTGAACAGGCAAAAGCCTGGGAATACATACGGGAAAAACAAACATGAGCGCCCCTGAAAAAACCCACGGACTATGGAGATTGCTGAGTCATGTGAGGCCCTACCGGGGTACCGTGCTGTTTATTTTGTTCCTGTTGGTGGTCTATTCAGGGGCAAACAGTCTTCGAATTGCCACTATTGGACTGGTGATTGACGGTATTGTTTCTCCGGGTGACCGCGAAGAGCGTGGTCGCGTCAGTTCTTTTGTCGAAGATCAGGTGCTCCCGGTGATTCCCGGGGACATTCAACTTCCGAGCGAAACAGTCTCATCGCTTGCTCTTGAATCTGTCACCATCTCGGGAATACCAGCAGAGCGTGATGAAGCAGGGCAGGTTCAGGTCAGGGAAGGCCTGATCGAAAGTGCGGTATTGGTTGGTGGAGGTCAACTTTCGACTACCTCCTCCGGAGAATCAGTTCTGCTGAGATTTCGAACTGACGGCAAACTGGATTGGATCGCGGATACCAGAGGCGATGCATACCGACGTGTCGAGGTCCCCGGTCCTGTGGAGTTGGAGATCGTTTCGGGCTCACCCGGTTCGGGTGGAGCCAATCTCCTCTGGATTTGCGCCGCTTTTCTCGCTGTGATTTCCCTCGCCGTGGCGTTTTCCGGCTTTTACAGGGTGATCATGGGGCAAGAAGTTCGCATCCGGGTGATCATCGATATCCGAAAAAAGCTGTTTGGGAAACTCTCGACGCAGTCCCTCGATTTTTACGAATCGAGAACTCATGGAGACGTCATCTCGAGGACCGTCGGTGATGTGAATACTCTTTCGTCATCGATCCAATTGTTGTTTGGAGATTTTCTTCAAAGTCCTTTGACGATCCTGTTCTCGTTGGCTCTGGCATTTTTTGCTTCCTGGAAATTGACCCTGCTGACGATTCCGTTCCTGATCTTGTTGACGATTCCTGTCTTCAGGCAGGCACGTAAAGTTCGCAAGGGAACCAAGGGAGCACTTTCGCACGTCGGGGAAACGACGGAGGGGCTGTCCCAGTTGATGTCAGGAATCCGGGTTGTCAAAACTTTTGGATTGGAAGAGAGACGGCAGCAACAGTTTGGTGAAACCTCGGAGGCACTCCAGAAAGCCCAGATCAGGACAGAGATCGCCCGAGCGAAGGGACGCAGCTTTGTCGAAGGGCTCTACAATCTTCTGTCCGCAGCCGTCATCGGTTTCGGTGGTTGGTTTTTGCTGAATGACCTGGTCGACATCAGTTTCGGTGATTTCACGATTTTCCTTGCAGCCATCGTTTCCTGTTACACACCCATCAAGAACGTTGCCAAGATCATTACCACCCTTGCAGAGTCCACCGCTGCAACGGATCGTATCTTTGATCTCATCGATTCACCGGTCAGCATGCAGGATGAACCGGGCGCAAATGAGTTCACCGGATTCTCTGACAAGATCGAGTTTCGCGATGTCAATTATCGCTATCCGGGTCAGGAAGAGCAGGCTGTGGAGGGTATCTCTTTCGTGATTCGTCAGGGGGAGAAAGTCGCCTTGGTGGGACCGTCCGGAGCCGGGAAATCGACTCTTTTTGATTTGCTGGCCCGTTTGCGGGAGCAGGACTCGGGTGAAATCCTGTTTGATGGCGTCGACAGCAAATCAGTCACCCGGTCTTCGCTTTTGGCGCACATGGCCTATGTGGGGCAGGAGCCCTTCCTCTTTAACACCACTGTTGAGGACAACATTCGCGGCGCGGATCAGAATGCGACGGCGGATCAGGTGAAGGCCGCTGCCAAAGCGGCTGCGATCCACGAGGACATCATGGCCTTGCCTGATGGCTATCAGACCGTCCTGGGTGAGCGTGGAGACCGTCTCTCCGGTGGACAGCGTCAACGATTGACCATTGCCCGAGCATTCCTCAGGGACGCTCCGATTCTGCTTCTGGATGAAGCGACGGCCGCTCTGGATTCGGAAAGTGAACAGCTGGTCCAATCGGCCCTCGAAAGACTGATGAAGGATCGCACAGTCCTCGTCATCGCCCACCGTCTGGCGACGATTCAGGATTCCAGCAGGGTCCTGGTCCTTGAATCGGGGCGTATCGTCGAGCAGGGATCGGATCAGGAACTCAGGGCACAGGGCGGCCTTTATTCACGTCTCAGGGATCTCCAGGAACTCGGGGTGGCCGAAAAAGGCCAATAACTGTGGCCACATCTGGCCAACTGACCCAAACGGTGTTTGTTAGTATTTCCAGATTGTTCGTTTAGTCATTGGGACGAGAAAGACACCCCCATCCCAATACTGCTCCATTCGTCGAATACTGCCATTTGGAGAGAATTTCGGGAATTTTTCCCCGGAATTGGCATCGGGATTGCTTATTAACAATCAGTACTCAGATCGATCTTGTCTAAGGACGGGATCGCCAGAGCCATTAACAAGACTCTTCCTCGCTGTTTGGGAGCGTGCGACCGGTTCCTCTATGTCACCGGAAGCACCTCCCAAATTTTTTTACCCACCGATCGCCTGTTTTTTCGCTGAGGAATCCCTCAATGAGTGGGCTGCAGGATCTCCGCCAGCGTTTCCACAACCCGCCGCGGATCGCCGTCCTTCAATCGGTGGTGAATCGGCAGTGCGAGGACTTTTTCGGCAGCTTCCTGTGCTATCGGGAAATTCTTCGCCTCGTAACCCAGGTCGACAAAGCAGGGTTGGGCAGGCAAGGTTCCCGGATAGTAGATGCCACTGTCTATCCCTTTTTCTGACAGTTGTTGGCGAACCTTGTCTCTGTCCTCGACGAGAATAATGAACTGATGCCAACAGTGATCCGAATCGGGAGTTCTTTCGAGCAGTTGGATTCGATCGAGCAGTTGCAGTTGGGTCAATGATTCGATGTACTCCTGTGCGTTTCGCTGACGAGCTTCCTGTTGGCCAGCAAGTCGTTCGAGGCGAATCGACAGGATCGCACCCTGAAACCCGTCCATCCGTGCATTCCAGCCGAGACTGTGATGACGATATCCACCCAGATCGCCATGAACCCTGAGTTGACGCATACGTTCTGCGATTTCGTCGTCCTGGGTCACGACCATTCCTGCATCACCGGCGGCGGCCAGATTTTTTGTGGGATAAAAAGAGAAAGCCCCGGCACTGCCGATGGCTCCCGCAGGCTGATCCTTGTAGCGCACTCCGAATGACTGGGCCGCATCCTCCACGACAGGAATCCCGGAATCGGCGGAAATTTTCATGATGGCGCTCATGTCGGCGGTTTGCCCATACAGCTGGACCGGCATGATGGCTTTCGTTTTCTCGGTGATGACCGAAGGGATCCGCTCGGGGTCGATCAGCAGTGTCTTGGGGTCAAGGTCGACGAAGACAGGGGTCGCGCCCAGGTGTGCAATCACCGAGGCAGTTGAGAAGAAGCTGTATGCAGGCAGGATTACTTCATCGCCTGCATTCACTCCTACTGCTTTCAGGGCCAGTTTGAGTCCATCGGTTCCATTGGAGACACCGAGTGCGTGACGGACTCCCAGTTCTTCCTTGCAGCGGGATTCAAACTCTTCCACCGAAGCACCAAGGCAATAGCCATTGTTGTCGATCACATTTTCAAGGGCATTGAGCCAGGCTTGTTTTTCCAGCTCATCATCGGGCCCGACAGCCACCATGCGAATTCTTGCTGAGTCGCTCATGAGGTACCTCTTCTAGCGCTGGTGTGCATTCCTGGAGGTGTTGTACCAGGTGATAAACTTTTCAATGCCGTCCTCTATGGAAGTCTCAGGGCTGTAGCCGATCAACTTTGCGGCTTTGTCCACAGAAGCACAGGTTTTCGAGACATCTCCCGGCGGAGCCGGCTGGCGATCGACGATGACATCCTTGCCACAGGATTGACCGATCAGCTCGATCAGTGCGTCCAGGCGGATACTGCGATGATTGCCGAGGTTGAGAATCTCGAACCCTTTGACTCGGTCGAGTGCAGCAACCGTTCCTCTGACGATGTCGTCGATATATGTGAAATCACGCTCCATCGAACCGTCCCCAAACATCGGGACAGGCTGACCGCTCTGGATGAGTGAGGTGAAGCGGTGAATCGCCATTTCCGGTCTTTGTCGAGGACCGTAGACGGTGAAGTAGCGCAGGCAAAAGATATGGATGCCATGCAAATGGTGGAATGCATGACAAATTACTTCGCCGGCCTTTTTGGTGGCAGCGTAGGGAGAGACCGGTTTATCAACGGGATCTTCTTCATCGAAGGGGACTTCGTTGCGGTCACCGTAAACCGAGGATGATGAGGCGAAGACGAAGTGGTCAATCGAGTGATTTCTGGCCATCTCCAGCAGTTGGGTCGTTCCATTCAAATTGACATCCACATAGAGCCCCGGCTGCTGGATGGATGGACGAACTCCTGCACGGGCGGCAAGGTGAATGATTCCGTCAATACGGTAGTTTCCTGCAAGTTGGCTGAGGAAGTCCCCATCGCGGATATCGCCCACCACAGAGGTGAATCCCGGGAACCCTGCAAGATGCTGCAGGTGTGCTTTCTTGATCGCGGGATCGTAAAAATCATCCAGATTATCGAGGCTGATGACTTCATCGCCGCGTTGGAGCAAGTGTTCACAGACGTGGCTACCGATAAAGCCGGCACCCCCTGTGACCAGAATGCTTCTCGACACGTTTCAGGTCCTCTCGGAACAGGCCAGTATCCATCCCATCACAGGACAGACTATCGGGGATGCTAACGTGGAGATCTCATTGAGAGCAGGAGAAATTTCTTTCCCCGCAGAGAAATTTGACTCCTGGAATTTCAGCCATTTTCAGCATAGCGGGTGGGATCCTCGACTCCGGCTTCTTCAAATCCTCTTTTCCGCAGACCACAGGAGTCGCAGATTCCACAGGCAGAGCCATCCTCAGTGGGGGCATAGCAGGAATGGGTCAGAGAGAGATCGAAATTCAGTTCCGTCGCCTTGAGGACGATGTCTGCTTTGCTCATCTGTGCGAGGGGAGCCTGCAGACGCCAATAGGGTTCACCCTGCTGATCGGCCCCTGATCCGTCTCGGGTTCCAAGGTGAATCGTACGCAGGAATGACTCGAGGAATTCCGGGCGACAGTCCGGGTACCCGCTGTAGTCCAGAGAATTGACGCCGATCCAAATGTCGCGCACTCCCCTGGCTTCCGCCGCTGCCACTGCGAGGGAGAGAAAAACGAGATTTCTGGCGGGAACGTAGGTGCTGGGAATGTGATCCCGGTTCTGCGCTCCATCTCCGGGTTCGGGAGGAATTTCCCCTTCACCGAGGAGCGCAGATCCCCCGATGGCTGAATAGGGAAGATCAAGGATCAGCGGCTCGGGCAGCTCCAATGCCTCAGCCACACGGGTGACACATTCCAACTCCACTTCATGGCGTTGGCCGTAACGAAATGCGAGTGGGAGAGGTCTGTATCCCTGATCTTTGGCGATCGCCAGAACGGTGGACGAATCGAGTCCGCCACTGGCCAGTGCAATCGAATCACAGTCGGATAAGGCTGGAGGAATCGCCATCGGTGGATCTCCTGTTGGTCGAAAGGGTTTCTGTCGTATATCCTGACCTTTGTCGGGGAACAAGTCCCGGCTCATGGGATCTGCAGAGTCAGGGGGATTCAATGCGCTTGTTGGTCGTTTCCGGTCGACTGGATTGGTCTGTCCCCACTACCTACGCCCTCAGTATGGTTCGTGGGCTTCTCCAGAGAGGTCACGAGATCCAAATGGTTTGCAGGGGAGGTGTGTTCATGCCTCTCTTTCGTTCACTGGGTATCGAAGTCTACGAAAACCCAGCGTCGTGGTTGGCTCGCAGGAAAATGCAGGGTTTCCTCCAGGAGTTTGATCCGCATTTGATCCACGCGACCGGAGGGCCTGGTTCTCTTCGAATCAGCAATCGCCTCTCTACCGCACTCGACACTCCCTTCGTGCACACGGTTCACTCATGGTTGCGCTCTGAACGATCTGCCCGTTCGACCCGCTCAGCTGCAGCAGTGGTAGTCGTCAATCAGGATTTGCGTGAGCATCTGGTGAATGAATTGGGAATCGTCAAAGACAAGATTCGGGTGATCCCCTACGGGATTGAAGTGGCGAATAGTGATCATGAACCCAAAGGGTTTTCGGGGATTCCTGTGATTGGAACTGTGGGGCGATTGGAAAAAGGTCGTCGCCTGGATGACTTCATCGAAGCCGCTGCAATTCTCAGAAAAACCAGTGGCGACAAAATGTTCACTATTTTGGGCGAAGGACCTGACGAAACCCGGTTGCGGGGATTCAGCAAATCTCTGGACATGGATGGAGTGCTGACCTTTGCGGCCCCACCTGCCGATCCGGATTCTGTGTATCGGGCTGTTGATCTGCTGATGCTGGTGAGCGATTGGGGTGGATCAGGTCTGCATCTCCTTGAGGGGCTGGCGAGGGGAGTTCCGACGATTGCGACCGGAGGAGGAGAAATCCTGTCTCTCCTGGGAGAGGAGGGGATCTGTACTCTCGTCAAACCCGGGGATCCCGAGGCTCTGGCGGAAGCGGGCAGGGAGCTGCTCGCCGATCCCGAGAAGGCACAGCGTCAAGCCAGCAAGGGGATTGAGCATGTCCGTGAGCACTTCCCCATGAGAACGATGCTCGACAAGCTGGAAGCCCTTCATGAAAACCTGAGTACACAGTCGACCTCTTGAGGGTTCGACCTCAAAAAGGTTCGGATCTCTCGAACCAGATCATGGATGACACGAGGTTGGTGGCTGGACACGACAGGTCCGGCGATTTAATTTGCTTCGATGCCACGCGTAATTGTCATTCCTGCCCGAATCGCCTCCAGCAGATTGCCGGGGAAGATGCTGCTCGACCGAACCGGTTGGCCGCTGATCCGTCATGTACATGAAGTGTGCAAATCTGTTCCGGGGGTCTCCAGGGTCGTGGTCGCCACCGATGGTGCTGAAATCGGCGATGTGGTTCGCGAGTTTGGTGGTGAGGTGGTGGAAACTTCACCCGATCTGGCGAGCGGAACCGATCGTGTGGCTCAGGCGTGTCAACTGTTGGACCTCCCTGCGGACACCAGCGTGGTCAACGTTCAGGGTGACGAGCCTGATCTTGATTCGGATCACGTCGTAAAGCTTTTTGACCTGCTTGAGTCGGAGCTGGAATGCAGTGCCGCCACCCTGGTGACCCGCCACACCGACCCCGATTCCGAAGGTCAATTCAGGGATCCCAATCGGGTGAAGGTGGTTCTCGACGGCCGGGGACGAGCCCGATTTTTCAGCCGCGAACCGATTCCTCACAGTGAGCCGGGTGAGATTCCGGCACAGGGGTGGCTCCAGCACATTGGAATTTACGGATTCAGGCCCTCATCACTGGAAAAATTTACGACCCTGCCGGTGGGCAAACTGGAGTCCCAGGAACGGCTGGAACAACTCAGATTGCTGGAATTTGGCCATGAAATCGCAGTTGGGGAGGTTTCAGGGGCTGCTCCGGGGATTGATACTGAAGAAGATTATCAACGATTCGTGGAGAAGACGCTCAGGATGCGGGAAGATGCAGGGAGTGACTGATCCGTGTGGCAGATCAATTCTGCCCGCAGATGGTAATTCCAGTGGCCCAATTCTGTCGTCGCCTCGATGGATTTGTGACCTCTGGATTTGATGTTGTGAGAAGAAGCTTCTGACAGTGGGAGTCGAAGTTTTTGTTAGTGGGAGATTTGGGTGGAGATCACCCGTGGGGAACGGACTGAGGAAATGACGCAGTATATTTTTGTAACAGGTGGTGTAGTTTCCGGTTTGGGCAAGGGACTGACCAGTGCCGCCATCGGAACTCTGCTGGAAAGCCATGGGCTCAAGATTGCCCTGCAAAAATTTGATCCCTACATCAATGTCGACCCTGGAACGATGAGCCCCTTCCAGCATGGTGAAGTCTACGTGACTCCTGATGGGGCAGAGACCGATCTCGATCTTGGGCATTACGAGCGATTCACATCCTGTGAAATCAGTCAGCACTCCAATTACACCACTGGAAAAATTTACTCTTCAGTCATTCAGCGCGAGCGCAGAGGTGACTACCTCGGCAAAACTGTCCAGGTGATTCCCCACATCACTGACGAAATCAAGGAAAGCATCTCGAGAGTCGGATCCACAGACGTGGATGTCGTGATTACCGAGATTGGCGGAACTGTCGGCGATATTGAAAGCCTGCCCTTCCTCGAGGCCTTGCGTCAGTTTGGTCATCAACATGGACGTGAAAATGTCCTCTTCATTCACCTGACACTTTTGCCCTTCATTAAGGCCAGTGGGGAAATCAAGACGAAGCCGACACAGCATTCGGTCGGGCGTCTCCGTGAAATTGGAATTCTCCCCGACATTCTGGTTTGCAGAACGGAAATCGACGTCGAGCAAGAAGTCTGCGACAAGTTGGCTCTCTTCTGTAACGTGCCGACAGAATCGGTCTTCATCGAAAAAGACGTGGAGACCTCCATCTACGAACTGCCATTGGTTTTACGCCAGCAGCAGATGGACAAGCGCATCCTGGATCACTTCAACCGTGAGCCCGGCTCCGGAAACATGGATAACTGGATTGAGGTGGTCGAATCCCTCAAAAATCCACAGAACGAAGTCGAAATCGGGGTTGTTGGCAAATACATCGAATTGACCGACTCCTACAAATCGATTTATGAGGCTTTGACCCATGGCGGAATCGCCAACAACGCGAGGGTGCGTTTCCGCAGAATTCAGGCAGAGGATCTTGCCAATGGAGATCCAGCAGCAGTCCTCGGCGGCGTTGACGGGATTCTTGTTCCCGGTGGCTTTGGTGAGCGTGGTCTCGAAGGCAAAGTGAACACGATTCGCTATGCCCGGGAAAACAACATTCCCTTCTTCGGGATTTGCTATGGCATGCACGCCGCAGTGATCGAATACAGCAGAAATGTGCTGGGTATTCAGGAAGCCTCTTCAACTGAGATTCACAAGGATACTCCCGACCCGGTCATCACTCTTTTGCAGGATCAGCATGACGTCTCCGAAAAGGGTGGCACGATGAGGCTTGGTGGTTGGCCATGCCGTTTTGACGAGAGCAGCACGTGCTTCAAAGAGTATGGAATGACCGACGTTTCAGAACGCCATCGTCACCGATACGAGTTCAATAACGACTATCGCGAGCGACTTAAGGAAGCGGGACTGCGTATCAGTGGTACCAGCCCCGATGGAGAACTGGTGGAAGTGGTCGAGGTCGAAAACCACCCCTGGTTTGTGGCCTGTCAGTACCACCCGGAATTCCAGTCTAAGCCGTTTGCCGCCCATCCTCTTTTCAAGGGTTTTGTGAGTGCTTCTCTCGAGAGGAGAACCCGGGGTGTCTGACGAGAACAAGCGCATCGACGATGACTGGAAACGCAGGGCGTTGGAGGAGAAGCAGAAGATTGCTTCCCAAATGGGCGGGATTCTTGAGGAGTCCGCAGAGGGTGGCGATAAGAAAGAGATCGAGAGCGATCCCCGATTTCCTGCCCTGATCCAGCAGATTGCATATCCAGCTCTGATGGCACTTGGACAGATTCCCGATCCAAGAACCGGCGAGAGGATGCTCGATCTGAACCTTGCCCGTGAGACCATCGATCTGCTGGGAGCTCTCGAGAGCAAAACAGTGGGTAATCGATCAGAAGAAGAAGAAAGTATGATCAAGGATCTGCTTCGGGATCTTCATGTGGCATACACCCAGGTCTCAAACGCCCAGAGCCAGGCAGCTCAGGACCTGATGGCCCAGGAGCCCGGTTCAGACAACGAGTGATCCGGAGCATCATGACCAAGCCGCGACGGGTCCTTATCACCGCTGCACTTCCCTACGCCAATAACCACCCCCATTTGGGTCATGTCGCCGGAGTGTATCTGCCGGCGGATACCTACAACCGATACCTTCGACTCAAGGGTGTGGAAACAGTTTTCATTTGTGGAAGCGATGATCACGGTGTTCCCGTGACCATCTCCGCACAAAAAGAGAACAGCACCCCTGAAGAAGTGGTTTCCCGCTATAGGGGGATTCAGGAAAAAGTCTTTGGCTCACTGGGAATCTCCTTTGACCACTACAGCGGAACATCCACCTGTGAAGGCCATGCGGAACTCTCTCAGGAATTTTTCAGCAAGATTCTTGAGCGTGGAGACATCGAAGAGAAAGTGACCCAGCAGTTCTTCTGTGATCCCTGTCAGCGATTTCTACCTGACAGGTACGTGGAGGGAACCTGCCCACATTGTGGTGCAGAAGGGGCGCGCGGTGATCAGTGTGATGCTTGTGGAAAGTCCTACGAACAGGAAGAACTGAAAGATCCGGAATGTGCGGTATGTAAAGGCACACCCCAGATCGTTCCCACTCGCCATTGGTTCTTCAGACTGGATCGTTACGAAGAGCGTCTGGAAGCCTGGCTCAAATCTTGTGAGGGCTGGCGTGACAATGTCAGAAACTTTGCCAGGGGAATCGTCCGGGAAGGGCTGCCGGCAAGGTCGATCACTCGCGACCTGGAGTGGGGAGTGCCAGTTCCTCTGGAGCAGGCGGAGGACAAGGTTCTCTACGTCTGGTTCGATGCGCCGATTGGTTATATCTCATTCACAA
The DNA here is from genome assembly GCA_029976805.1 of bacterium. Lineage (GTDB taxonomy): Bacteria > Planctomycetota > UBA8108 > UBA1146 > UBA1146 > UBA12191. The sequence goes on along the minus strand of JAPOLY010000011.1, from coordinate 19,461 downwards.
GAGAACATTTTGTGAATCAGGGGAATCCAGACGGTTGGAAAGACTGGTGGGTCGATCCGGATGTGGAGTTGGTCCACTTCCTGGGGAAAGACAACATCATTTTCCATGCGGTGATCTGGCCGGCCATGTTGATGGGGCAGGGCGAGTACCACTTGCCCACTTCGATTCCAGCCAACGAGTACCTCAACTTCAAGGGAGAGAAGTTCTCAAAATCCAGAGGAGTCGGGGTCACTGCCGAAGAGATTCTGGAGCGATTTGATGCGGATCGAGTTCGTTACTACCTGACTGCGGTGGCACCCGAGGGGAAAGACACTTCCTTTACCTGGGAAGACTTTATCCAACGTAACAACGATGAACTTTCTGACGTCGTCGGAAACTTCGCACACCGAATGTTGACCTTTACGGCGAAGAACTTTGATTCCAGGGTTCCGAAGAATGCTGCGGATTCACAGTTGAGAGATGAAATTCTATCAGTGATCAGGGAAGCCCGTGAAAAATGGGATGATTCCCTCGGCCGGCAGAAATTCAGGGATGCCCTCGACAGGGTTTTGACTCTGGCGCGCCATGGGAACAGGCTCTTCGACCAGGCAGAACCGTGGAAGAGTCGTAAAGAGGATCTGGATCGTTGTGGTGCGGATCTGGCGGTTCTTCTCGAAGTGGTTCATGCCATCGGGGTTTTGCTGAGCCCATTTCTGCCGAGCACCTCACAGAAGATGTTGTCAGCCTTTTCTCTCTGTGCTCCTGAACCGGCAGAGGCGTTGAAATCACTGGGTGAGTGTGAAGTGTTGACCGCTGGAGGAGAGCTTTCGCCTCCAGGTATCGTCTATCCACGTTTGGAACTGGAAGAGGATCAGGCCTGATCCGCGACTTTCGCCAGCCAGAGGCCAAAGAGTCTTTCTCCTGATCCGCTGACCGCGAGGGATTCTGAAAACAGTTCCCGGATTTGTCCCCTCGTCAGCTTTCCAGACATGAGTGCTTCATAGATCCAATTTCCCAAAAGGTATCCGATCAGATGCCCTGTTCCTGATACCACCTCTTCACTGGCACTCTTGGGCAGAAACGTTGCGGATTTACCGCTTTTGCCGTGATCAAGGAAGCGCTGGGTTGCGAGAAGTGACTCACGGGTTTCCGCATGGAAGGGATGAGTCAGACCGGAATCGAGATCTTCGAGTACCCGCCGGATCTCTGATGATCCCAATGGTTTCCTGTTGTGATCCATGACCTTGGTTCCCAAAAAGCCCAGGCATTCGCGAATGGTGATTTCGTAAAAGAGGTCTGTGGGGCTGGAATCCTTGAGTGTGTCACCACACATGACGAAGTTGATGTGGTGTGAGGCTTCTTCTGCAGCATGTCGCATCGACAGGTTCCCCAAAAAGATGATTCGCTGTCTGGGGAGGTAGCAGGATTCTTCCCGCTCATACTGTTGTTGAACGATCTCGATCTCTTCGGGTGTCAGTTTCCGCTCACCGGAAAGATGGTCGAGCAGATCCAGGTTCCTGCTGGTGTAGACGCTGAAGTCCTGAAACTGATCGGGCGGTACTTCGAGGAACTCGCAGATGGTCTCAATGATCAGCCAGATCTGGTCATTCATGACGGATGAAGAGATGGTCGGCGGTGATTCGAGTCCGATGGACTCTTCCAGTTCTGATTCGTTGGAGTACCAGTTCAAAGCAGACTGGATTTTGACCAGAGGGGTCGTCCCCAAAAAACAGAAGTTGCCATCTTCAAGGCGAACCGTTGAAACCGTTTGTTCCAGACCTGACTCCGCCAGTTGCCAATAAATCTGATCGACATTCTGGTAAAGGATCGTAGAGGACACAGATTCTCTGCCCAGTGATTTGAGAACGAGATCCACCTCGCGGGGGAGATGTTCGGGAGCCATATGCAAATCACCGAATGAGACAATCAGCGTTGCATCCGGGTTTTCCCTTAAAACCTCGACGATGCGCATGGCTGCAATACGGTCCCTGGCTGCGAATGACTTTCCAACGATCTTTTCATGGGAGTTGAGTGCGACGATGGGAGTACCACGATCCCTGAAGTACTGCATTTGCATTCCGAAATTACGCCAGGGGAAGCCCCACTTTGAATTCCAGTTCGTTTTTTTCAGCAGTTCATTGTCGTCAATTTTTTTTGTGAACCATTCCTCGAGTTGAGGTTGATCGTCGATGTGAAATGCTTCAGTACAAAAAATCAGTTTTCGATTTTCAGAGAGCAGATGGCTGGCAAGTCGAAGGGGCGTTTTTTGGGACTCTCTCAAAGTGTGGTAGTCACCCACGTAGACGATTTTCGACTCAGATGCGGACTGAACCAGATCGGAGAACTTTACAGGGGTAAAATCTTGCGCAGTACATCTTTGATAGACCCCTTCGATTTCATCCAGATCGCCACTGTTCCAGCCGATCTCCGCTTTCGTACTTTCTGCGAGTTCACGCTGAATTCTCAGCAATCGTGATCGGGGGGATTCATGAATCTGGTTCAACTTGCAGGGGCTTCCTGGTCGAGATCACCGGGCTCATTCAAGTTTTTGAAGGGGGCTGAAGAGTCGACTTCAGGGAAATCCCGTGGCCAGGACAGGTGCAGAAAAGGAGCTCTCCTCACCCATGCAAGCAGTGCGAGGTCGCCGTCCTGTGGAGTTGCGAAATCGAGAGTGGTCGGATCCCAGACTGCGGCGAGGGGTTGGGGGCGATCGTCATCCACAGCGATGACGGAGGTCCCCGGGGTGTGCACCGCACAGAGCTTGCGGATCAGAGTGGGGGACAGTTCCGGAAGATCAACTGCAACGACAAAGACGGGAGCCTGAACCGTCGAGATCAGATTTTCGAGGACTTGATGAAGGGAGGTCGCCTCCGTGGGGTCTTGAATCACCGCGTGCCAGGGTAATCCGGAGATCGCTTCAGGGACATCCGCTGATTTGACGGAGACGCAAACCCTGTCAAAGAGTGGCGATACCGTTTGGTGGATTCGCTCAATCAGCAGCTTGCCCTCATATTCGAGGAGTGCTTTGGGGCCTCCCATGCGTTTTCCCGCTCCTCCAGCGAGGACGACGCAATCCGAGACTTCCTGAATACGATCGTTGCCATTCGCGTTCGGCGGCTGATTCAAAATATCCCCCTGATCAGCAACAGGGTATCGGGCTACACCGTGTGATCAAGATTCACCCGGGAAAAGCGATTATTGTCTGGACCAGCGGTCGAGTTGGCGAAGGCTTGCCCGTAGATCCTTGGGAAGGGGGGCTTCAATCTCGGTGGTCTCGCCGTTGCGGGGATGACGGAAGATGATCTTTGAAGCGTGCAGTCCCAGCCTTGAAAGCAGTGGGCGCTCTGTTTCGCCACGACCGGGCTTGTAGGAGCGCTTGTAGGTCGAGAGCAGCAGCGGCGATCCCGATCCATAGACCGGGTCAGAGCAACAGGGTGAACCCAGTTGCGCCATCGTCAGCCGTACCTGATGAGTTCTGCCAGTTTTCGGCCTGACTTCCACCCAGGAGTGGTGGTCGTATGCCCTCTGCAGATCAAACGCGGATTCACATTCCTTGCCCTGACGACAGATCCTCATCGTCCCTGGCTTTCCCGGGTGTTCTTCGACATGAAAGGTGATGTCCCCCCGGGTGGGTTCGGGAAGTCCTTCAACCAGAGTGTGATAGGTCTTCTGTGTCGTTCGATCCATGAATTGTTGACGGAGTGCTGCCTGCGCTTCTCCGTGACGCGCAAAAAGGATGACACCGGTCGTGTCCTTGTCGAGACGATGGACGACATGAGGACGGGGGGAATCGGGATCATCGGTTTTCCAGAGATCCCAAAGCAGATCGATCAGGCATTTTTTGTCGGGGTCCCAGCGCTCACTGACACTGCTCACTCCAGCGGGTTTGTTGACGGCAACAAAATCTTCATCCGAATGGAGAAGGGTGAGCTCTGCAGTTTTTCGGCGGCTCAAGTCTGTTGTTCCTTGCCGGGAAGTCTTTGTGCGGCAATTTGCAGTTGCTGGATACCGATCAGAGCTTCATCCCGGCCAGCATCCTCGCGATCGATTTGTTTGGAGAATGCTCCCATTGCCTCAAGGAAACGGTCGTAGGAGGTGCTGTCTCCGTTTCTCCAGCGGGCGAACTCCAGCCATCCGGAAGCGATATTGACGGAGAAACTGGAATCGGGGCCGACCGTCTCAGGGGCACTGTTTTCACGGGCATCATCCTTGGCGGCATCGAGGGCGGACTGGAATGATTCACAGGCGAATCCCCAGCGTCCCAGTCCTGCGTTGTGAACTCCCTCTGCCCACCAGGCCATGCTCAGTGCGACGGCTCCCTTTTCAAGTTGCTCACGCCAGCGAATGCAATCTTGTGCGCAGCGAAGCCCCTCCTCGAAATGTCGCGTTTCACGGTTTTCATCGTCGTCCACCCAGCAGGGAGCGAGGTCCGCTGCCAGGTTGTAGGAGAGGATATTGGCTCCTTCGAGACGGAGGCGCGCCTGTTCCGGTTCGTTATCGATGGTGGATTGGTGATGGAACTCATCGATGGCGGCTCTGGAAATGGTGATGACGTCATCGAGGTTTCGGGCGAGGTCTTGTCCCCGGGAGATTCTTTGGCTCGACATCAGGAAAAGGGCACGCCTTTCGAGAAGTTCGGTTCTCGAAGTGATGAATGTCACCAACGCCTCTGCTCCGTCGGATTCGAAGATCTCCTTGAGAACAGGCCAATTCTCTTCGTAGGGGTTCGGCTGAGAGTTCACGGCAGCTCCTTGAACTGAATTTCGTCAAACCAGACCGTACCCTCGAGACCTCTCACGTAACAGGCCAAATAGGTGGTTCTGCTCTGGCCGGGAGACCACTCAAACTTGACCCTTCGCCAGTCGGAATCGCCCCGGAGGGGTTTTGAGCGGCCGGACCAGGAGCCGATTCGGCCGGTGAAGAATCCGATCAGGGCCTCTCCCTTGAATCCTTCTGATTTGAGGACTCCGCTGACTTCATAACGTTTTCCGGGGGTGACCACGATTCGCTGAATGATGCCCCCTGCTCCCGCTTCCCGCAGTGTGGCGCGCAGAGCGCAGGTGCCGGTGCCAATCTCTTCCTTTTCTGCCTCAAAGCGAATTGATCCACCGGGATCCACCTCACCGCGGATCCAGCCATCCATGAAGCCCTCAGCTTCAAAATCGCCATTCAGCAGTGGTTGATGGGTTTCCACCCTGACGACTTCGTCGAGAAGTTCTTCGCCCGGCGGACCTTCATCGAGGACACCCATTGGAACCGGGGTTCCATCGGGGGTCATCAGTTCCACCCGGAAGCCCCGGGTGCCGACCAACTGGGTAGCGGAGATCTCGATCACGTTTTCTCCCTTGAGGAGAGTGACGGGGAATGGTTTTTTCTGATTCAGCATCAGTTCGTCGTGCATCGGTTGTGTCATCTGTGCACTGGCATCCATAAAGCCGACGGGAGAGCCATTGACGCTAACCTGCAATTTGACGTCTGCAGCGATTGCCAATCGTGCTTCCATATCCCTGTTGACGGCAATTCTTCTGAAGAGAAGCCATCTTCTGTTTTTGGTGGGGACTGATACATCTGCAGAAAGATCGGTGAAGGGGGTCGGCCAAACCATTCTCTTCCATGGAGACTTGTCGTCCTTCTTGCCCTCCACAGGTCCCCGAACCCACCAGCCATTGATGATCGTTCCATCGAGGCGGTTGTAGTTGAGCTTCTTGGGGTGCTTTTTGACAAACTTGACCGAAGAGCCACCCAGATCGATGCGTTCATCGAAGACGGGCCAGCCATTGGCCCTGAAAATCCATGCCACATTTTTTCCAAGAGCCAACGAGTAGAGGGCGGCGATTCTTTCGATACTCGACAATCCATGGAGAAGCAGGGTGACTTCAGAAGCCCGTCTTTCCGTAAACATTTTCCGGTGTACACCGAGGCCATGAATGAATCGCATCGCCGCAAAGACGGAAGCGTTCGGTTGCCATCGTTGGGGGCGGTCGCTGGCCCTGTTCAGTAGCCAGTCGATGGTGTTTTGAAAAGCCTGGGCATTCAGCAAGCGGTAGCCCAACTCACCATAGATTCCCTCATCCACTCCGCAGTCTGCCAACAGCATGTACGGATCGTGTCCAAATCCGATGTTGTGACCCAGCTCGTGGGTGAAGGCGAAGGGCAGGATGTCGCCTGCGCCGGTGTACTGATGCAGTTGGGCTGCATCGAGTACGATAACTCCACCACCACCCAGTCCACCGACACCCGGGGGCAGGAAGATGTCAAAGTCCATGTGCAATCTCTGGACGCCATCTGCGCAGCCCAGGTGATCCCTGCAACCGAGAAGGCTCTTGGAAACCTCTGGCATCATGTCCGTCATTCTTCGGCGGAAAACACTGGGGCCAGAGGCACTGCTTCCAGCGGCATTGATGGTGACGGGGGTTTCTGCACTGGCGATCCCCTGAATCGGGGCGTCACCGAAGGGAACGTCGATCTGGATATTGACTTTGTCGAGGTCGACACGTGCCAGTGTTCCCGGTTCCGCCCAGCTCATGGAGCCGAGCTCGCGATCGATCAGCACATTGCCTCGGGCATCCACTGCAGCCAGAGATCCGGTACCCGCTGGAACTCCTTCCAGAATTCGACCGGCACTGTCCGTGATGGAGAGTCTCATCTGAATGACGTCATCCTTGCGTTCGTAATGAAGGATGGATGTCCACGGACCTGTCGGCTGCAGATCATGGCGCTCACCGGAACCGACGGTCGTGCGGTAGGGCAGGAACCGACAGGTTCCACCGGCGGCGAGTTGGCTGCTCACCGTCAGTCGATAGGTTCCCGGAAAGACCCAGGCACGAGCCGTCTCCTTGGTGTTCATGGAGAAGCGCTCCCTGAATCCATCGGTAGCGATCACTTCGACGCTTCCCTGATCGGCTCCGCCGTATGCGGCGTCGGCTCGATACTCCAGACGCCCCATCACTGATCGATCGAGGATGATGTTGACCAGAGACCGATTTCCTTCGGTTCGTTGGCGCAGTAGAGCAAGATCTCCGTCTGAGGCTCTTCCAAGAATACAGATCTCTACAGCCATACCTGAAAGCAGCAGGCGGAAGCGTCCACGGGGGGCTTCTTTGGATGACTCCAGTCGTCCGCGGGGGCCGACCTCACGGGCAACCCTCTCGGTGGTATAAGCTTCGGCAATGCTTTGGGGAGTGATCCAGATTTTTTCGACAGCGATCGGTTTTTGTTGGTCGTCGACGACCTGAATCTCCACGTCCTTTTCCGGTGCGAGAGTGATCTGATCGTCGGTGGCGGTCATATCCCCCTGCAGAAGAAACCCTCTTGGCAATCGGAAGACCGCCGTTGTTGCGTCCGGGTCGATTTCGTCTTCGATCTCTCCTTGGGCAACAACGGTCCAGCTACCGGGAACGACCAGCGATTGCCAAGATCCGTCTTCACCGGTACGGCCCTCGACGACGGCAAGGCTCTCCTTGTTGAGGAGCAACACCCTGGCACCCTTGATGGGGTTGCCCGCTTCATCGACCACATTCACCTGCACGGGGCGAAGTTGGAATTGCTCCCGGATCCACTCTTCCCGTTCCCGCTCACGGGCAACAGCGAGGGCTTCTCGCAGATTTTCAGTGCGGTGCCCGGGCCCCAGCCGTTTTTCTGCGGATTGAATCAATTCGCCTTCGCTATCGAGCATTTCGACGAGGATCGGTTCGTCGCCGGGATCTTCTATCGCCATATAGCGGCGCAGGCTTCTCCCGGAGGGGACCCTGAAGCGCATTTCAAGATCCTTGCGCATGGGTGTCGTCAACTGGACGAGGCGCTCTCCCTCTTCACCGTTACGAACCTCAAGAGCGATCACACGGTATTGCTTTCGATTTCCGGCACCCCGTCTTTCGATGGGGTCGCCCATCCGATCGATGAAGTCCGGCCCTCCGTGGTGGTCCTTTTGGTGAAACTCATAAGCGATGATTCTTTCAGAAGGTGGCCATGCTTCGTCCAGAATCAAGAGTTGCAGTGTCCCTCTGGATTCTGTCTCAGGAGAAATGATTTTGGCATCTGAGACGGGAGTTTCTGAATCCTCAGCGTCATGGAATTGATCCAGATCCACGTCGAAGCGGGAATCTGCATCGAAGGAATTGCCCCTCGCAGGGATGGAGAGGCTTTCATCTTCAAGATTCCCAGTTGAAGCGGGTTGGGTTTGGGTCAGATCCTCCAGCGGTTGGAGTGCCGGAATCGACAACTCTGAATCACTCGCCACTTGAGTGGGGAAGTTTTCTTCTGCGGAAGGAGTGAGGCTGGAAACTTCAGTGGTCTCTTGCTCGGCATCTCCCCCCAACTGGGTACTCAGCAACCAACCGGTTGCCAGAAGAGCTCCAACGATCAGCAAGATCGTTCCGGCTGGAGAGGATTCTTTTCTTCTCGTCTTACTGCGAGAAGGGCGTGTGGAGCTGGCTCCCCGTGACGTTGGCTTTAGGTCCGGAGTCTCTGCTTCCTTTGGCATCACCTTTCCAGCTGGTTTTGCGAATTGAATTCTGGATTCACCAATGGCGATGACAGAATCAGGTCGAAGTCTGGTTTTTTCTGTCAAAGGCTTGCCGTTGAGGAGAGTTCCATTGGTGCTTTTGAGATCTTCGATCAGCAGGTTCCCCGATTCGACGGTGATCCGGGCGTGGCGTCTTGAAGAGCGCTTTTCCAGCAGAGTCACTTCCGCCTCTTCGCCTCGGCCGATGATCCAGGGGCCATTTCCATCCAGTGAGAATTCACGGCGTCCCTGTTGGTCTTTGATGCTCAGTTTGAGTTTGGCTTTTTTGTTCATGCTTCTTCTTCTGTCAGTGACCAGTACTCGATAGGCGATCCGGCAGCGAGTTCCGTTTCGCTGGCTGGAACGTGGACCAGGCAGTTCGCCGTCGCAAATCCTGTCAGAAGATGCGACCCCTGCCCCGTGGGCAGGTTGATTTGATCTGGCCCTCCAGCGGGGTCCGGAACTGCTCTTCCCCTAAGCCAACGCATCCGTTGACCAGGCCCCAAATGACACCCCTCTGCAAGAACACCGGGTCTCATGGGGGGGATTCCATCTTTTCTGCCTTCCATATGGGCAAGGGCAGGTCGCACAAACATCTCAAATGAAACGAGGCATGCTGCAGGGTTTCCGGGAAGCCCGAAAAAGGGGATTCCCCCGAGAGTTCCGTCCACCAGAGGCTTTCCCGGTTTCATGGCGACTTTGCGGATGTGAACGTCTTCGCCCATCTCTCTGGCGACTTCCCGGATGTAATCAAGGTCCCCGGCGCTGATTCCTCCGGTGGTGATGATGGCATCCGGTTTTTCCGCCAGAGTCTGCTGGAGTCCGTCACGGATAGATTCGAGATCGTCACTGAGGACCGGGCGGGGAACCGGAATCGCTCCCCAGCTCTTGAGACGGGCACACAGTGAATACAGGTTTGAATTACGGATCTTTCCCGGTGTCAGCGGAGATTCGATCGGCACCAATTCGTTGCCACTCGAATGAACCGCAACTCGGGGCGTGCGGTAGACCGAAACATGGGTAGCCCCGATGCTTGCCAGTAATCCGATACCGGCAGGGCTGAGCCGTGTTCCGGCAGCGAGAACTTCGCCACCCTGTTCGACGTCTTCTCCCCGCCTGCGAATGTGTGCCCCTTCAGCCGCCGGGCGGGTGAAGGTCACGGCTTCACGCCCCTCCTGTTGGCAGATTTCAAAAGGAACCACGGCAGTACCACCGGGTGGAATCACCGCACCCGTATAAATACGCATCGCTTCTCCGGAACCCAGCGGTTGATCACCGGGCATCCCCGCTTCGACGATGGCGGTCACCGGCAGAGTGATCGGCTGATCTTCGGTGGCCGCGGCAATGTCTCCACTCTTGACGACAAACCCGTCCATGGCGGTATTGTCAAAGGGAGGAATGGCGTCTGCCGATTGAACCGGACTGGCAAGTGTTCTCCCATTGGCGCAGGAAAGTTCGACTTTCTCAGCGGGAAGAACGGGGATCCGTTCGAGGATGTTGCGACGGACTTCTTCGAGAGAGATCAAGGGGTCTCCTTCGTCGATTGGATGACCCAGTCGAGATATTCCCGGTGGCCATCCTTGATTTCGAGGAAAATGATTTCAGGGCAATCATGGGGATGAGCTTTGAGAACAGCGGATTTTACCTGATCCGGTTCTGCGGCGGTCTTGATCATCAGGAGAGTTTCTTTTTCCTCACAGACGTTGCCTTCCCAACGGTAAACAGAAGTTCCCTGAGGGAGAAGGTGGACACATGCTGCAAGGTTTTGCTCGACCAGTTGATGGGCCAACCCCTGCGCATTTTCTGCGGGATGGGACACCATGATGAGGCGGATCACCGTTTGCTCGATTCCGTTGGAAAAGGGACTGACCAGATATTAGCACGGTTCAACCCCCTCGAAACATTACGGAAATCCAGTCGTATATGATGTAAAATCAGGATCGGAAAGAAATGCGATGGGGATAACTCAACCACTCAAAGGTAGGGCTCGGGACTTCCTAATCTCGAGTCTGTAGTCCCGATTTCGTCAGTGGTTCTGATTTCCTCATCTGGAAAGCCTTCGCGAATGTACTCATTGCGGCCCATTTTGCGGCCCATTTTCTGTGGCCTGACACTCCTCGGCCTTTGCCTCTGCTCCCTCCCGGGATTGGTCGCTGCCGATCCTTTGCTGTCCCAGGAGGATCGAATGCTGGAGAAGGTCCGTTTCCGTCTGTTCGGAAACGAAAAAGAGGGTGTTGCCGAGATTCGCCTTGAGGGAGACGAGTATCATCTGAGGCTCTTCAATGAAAAGCTCGCCTCCTATTACTCGGTGAAAATTCCCAGTGCCGATCTGATCTCGACTCAACCCCTGGGTTCTGTAGTCTCTGAACAGATTACCCAACAAAGATCTGAACTGGTTCGCGAAAGAGAAGTCATCAGGGCTGAACGGCGGGAAAAAGCCAGGGCTGAAAAATCAGATCCCGAAAGAGGGAGTTCTAATTCAAGATCCTCTTCTGGAGCCAGATCAAGCTCAACCGCTGGAGGCGTGATTCATGAGGAGGTCTCCCGCGAGCTTGGCAAGCAGGGATATCTGAACCTGCTGGAAGACTTCGGCAATCGGGTCGAAGGAATGCAGGCGCGCATTCAGGGGGTTCTCGATTCTGGTGAGGGCTTTGTCTCCCATCTCAAATCATGGGGTCAGGAGAGTGATTCCAAGCCACGGGTTTTTCATGCCCTCAAGAGCGAGTCACATTCAATTGTCGAGGCAGCGGAATCGCTGAAGAAGAGTTTGAAATCTCGTCTGAAAGAAATCGTCCGAGTGAGAGAACAGACGGGGCAGGGCCATCTGAAGGTTAGGGACTTGCCAGAGGTGATCGACAGGATCCGCCAGCGTATTCTTCGGTGTGAAGAAAAATTGGGTGAGTTGGAATCGCTCGAGATGGCTTGTGCAGACGGTCTCGACTCCCTTGGAAGCCCTGTACTGCTTCTCAAGGAAACGACCGATTTTGCTGGTGTCGATTCGACATCAAAGAGATCTGTTCCGGCTTCAGGAGCCGACACTCGTACATTGGATAAACAGGTCTCCATTATTCCTGCGAGTTTCAAAGAGCAAACAGTGGATCCAACCATTCCTTCTGGCCAAAAATCGCAGTTGTTGAAACCTGCTGATCAGCAGTCCAATGTTTCCACTGACTTCAGGAAACGGATCACTGTTCGACCGGAAGGCGACAAAGATCGCCCTGAGCCAGAAAGCCCTGTCGAGGAGCCTCCAGTCAGTGGACCGGGAGGGGGCGCCAGAGAGATCATCCTCGGGGCGATCTTTGGGGCGATCCTCGTTTTGGGTTTGGGGAGATTGATCAAGGCTCTTCCCTGAGCTTCACGCTTTTCATGATCTGAAAACAAACACGCCCCCGGAACGAGTCGTTCCGGGGGCGTGTTTCATCCTTTGCAAAGGACGCAGAGACGTGGGCTCGCGTCTAGGGGCAGCTGGCCCCCGTGCTCAGGCAATCAAGGCTGTCGGCGGTTGGATCCGGACCACAATCAAGATTGGTACCCGGTGCCGGAATCGGCGCACTTCCGGGAATGAAAAGATTGTTCAGCAGGTAAACCGCATCTGCGACATTGGTTCCACCATCGTCATTGCAATCGGCCGAATCGGCGCAGGAGGCCGCAGGGCTTCCGGGAACAAACAGGCTTGCAAGCAGGAAGATGGCATCCGCTACATTGCGGCCACCGTCATTGTTGACGTCGCCACGAATGAACTCAGGGTCAACAGGAGGAGGCGCGGCGTTGTTTTCCAGCGCTATCAGGTAAAGGGGCAGAATCTGGAAGATGTCATTTCCGTAACCGCCGATTTCCCACGTCTGACTGATCACCGGAGCGATCTCACTGTCATAGTGAATACCGACGGTGTAGGGCCCGAAGAGATCGGAGCCTTGCCAGATTACTCCGGATCGATCTCCACCCAGGTCCGGGTTCAGGTTGCAGGGGAAGAGGCGATCGGTGTAGTCGTTGCCTGGAGAATCCTGAATGTACGGTGCATCGAGGAATGAGCAGTCGAGGCCGTAGCCCGAGTCAAATCCAACGAGATTGACCAGTGAGTCGTCACCATTTTCGACATTGCCCAGGGAAGTGTCCTCGACTCCATCGTAGTTGGCAAAGATGGTCTGCGGGTCATAGCCCCAGGCGTCGTTGCTTTCGATGTAGATGGAGACCGGGGCCCGTTCCTGTGAGCCGTTGAGACCATCGTCTCCGGTGTGAAACTCTGCCAACAGAAGTCCGTCAGCAGCGGTCAGTTCATAACGCTCTGGGTAGGTTCCAAGGCATGCCCAGAGAACTTCAGGGACACCAGAGCGATCCATCAGATCAGCGGTCAGGGTGTCTACCGTCATGACGATTCTTCCCAACTGGAAGAGACTGTCTACAAGGAGGGCACCGCTCAGGACATTTCCTCCGGTTTCACCGATCCAGACCACGTCTGTGATTCCGACACCCGCAATGATCTTGTCACTGGTGTTACTGCAACCCTGCCCGAAATCAAAGCCGATCAGTTCATATTCGTAGGCACCGGGAGGAGGGGTATCCACATAGCTGGTCGCGGTTCCGGAGATTCCGGTAGCCACGATGGCGCCGTTACGCATCAACTGGATCTCATCGTAGGGGGATGCATTGGTCCAGCTGAGAGTTACTTCCGTGCCATCGGAAACAGCGGTGACATCTTGAGGCGGAAGGGTCTGGCAACCGGCATCAATCTGCAAGCACCAGCGATCAAAGGTCGAAATGTTTCCTGGGTAGATATCCGAAATGGACATCAACCAGGGACCAATGCTCGGTGTGTTGATGAAATCTTGCATTGAACCGGGGCCACTGGCTTCCATGGCGCAGCCACAGTTGTAAGGACCGGCATTGGCAGGAGCACCATTGGAGTAGACCACATTCATGTCCGCATCTGCTCCGCCGAGGAGGTCGTGCAATCGAATACCGACGCCTCCGGGAGAAGCCAGGTCCACGGTCAAGTCACCGACGAAGGGGTGACGGAGATCGACAAGGACATCGATGTCACCGATGAGATTGTTGGTCGGAACAAAAATGATGTCCGTAACCGGGCTGACGGCCTGATTGATCGGCGACCCCGGAGTTCTGCATGCGGAGTAATCCCGCTGCTGCAAAAGAGCGACATTTTTACAGACCGGATCGGAAACAAAGCCGTTTTGTGAGGCTTCGAGGCAAAACTCTGCTGTACCGGGGGCAGTCGCTGACCCACCACTCCAGGAGGTGGCATCTCCGGGAAGCGTGGCCTCAAGGTTTCCATCGACGTACACGTTGATCAGGTCGTAGGCGATCGCATTGACCCAGCTGGCACTGATCACACCCGTTCCCGATTGTGCACTGGCGAGAACATCCGTCATCGGCTGGACGAGGAAGTTTGCCTCGCAGCAGTTCTGCGGCACGATCTCACCGGTCAGCAGCGGAACGATGCAGTAGATTACCTGTGCTGGCAATGTTTGTGGGCCGGTCACATAACTGGTGGCTGTTCCATTGGAGATCACGGTTTCCAGTACACCGTTGGCGTAGATTTCAAAGCCATCGAAATCCTGGGGATTGGTCCATGAAAGGGTGGAAGTGGTACTTCCCGATGGGGTGTCACAGACCAGATCCGTTACGCTGCCCAGCTCAAAGGCCCGGAAGCACCATGAGTCGAGGGAGCCGATTCGCGGCCCACCTCCAGAGAAGACGTCCGCCAGTCGCAGAGTCCAGTCACCGAGCGATGAACTTCCATTGAAGTCTGCAAGAACTCCAGGCCCGGTAGGTTGCAGGGGGCAACCACAGTTGATACCCGTCGTTCCCTGAGCTGCACCCAGATCCCAGAAGGTTGCTTCAATCTGAGTGGCTGCTCCGCCATTTTCATTGTGCAGGCGAACAGTGGTTCCTGCATGGCTCAGATCGACGACCAGGTCGCCGACAAAAGGATGCTGGACGTCGACTTGTACCTGCAGATCACCGATTTCGAGGTCGGTACCAATGTTGATGACATCGAGTGTTTCAGTGACGGTGTTGCCGACCACTGAACCGGGTGTACTGCATTGTTCAAGAGAGGGTGTAATTGCCTGGGTGGTGATATTTGCACAGGTGGTCGTGCAGGGAATTGCCCCGCCGACTGTCGGTAAAAGGCACAGTTCAACGAGTCCACCCACTGATCCGGTCGCCAGAGTATATGAGGTCGTGTCACCGGCGACGATATCGACGATGGCTCCTGCAGACAAAATCTGGATCTCGTCATACAACTGTGGATTGGACCATGTCATTTCAACAGTGCCCGTGCCGCCCAGATCCCTGCAAAGGAAATTGGTGGGCGAGAGGACGGCTCCCGAAATAGTGGAATCGAAGGTATTCAAACACCAGCCACTGAGAGCACCGGTCGCTCCACCGGCAAAAGTGTCCTGACAACGCAGCGTCCAGTCTCCAACAGAGCTGGCCGAAGCGAGATCGGAAAGAGAGCCAGGTCCGGAGGGTTGAACCCTGCAACCGGAGTCCCAGGGAATGTTTCCATTGGGAGCTCCACCATCATCGAAGATTACATTGATGAAATCATTGCTTCCGCCACCCTGATCATGAAGACGCACCAGAGTTCCTGCGGGGGAGATGATCTCAACGATGACGTCATCGATGTAGTCATGGGCAATGTCGACAAGGATATCGACGTCGGTGACGGGTTCATCCGTTGTCACAGAGATGACCACTTCGGTCGGGTTGGCCGCGTCTTCAGAAATGGGCAGTGCGTTGGGCAGATTCGTGCACTGCACAATATCAGCATGCAAAGTGCCTGCGAGGCCGATTACCAGCCACGAAAATGCAAACTGAAGAGGTTTGATAAAGGGGTGCATGGACACTCCTGTTTCATTCGGAGGAAATGATGCCGGGGATTTCCCGCCAGACTCTTCTCAGAGATCCATTCTAAGCACGAAATCCCACCTACAATCATAACGTCTGAATCTTTCGGAGTGGAACGATACAAATCAGGTAATTTCTACCTCAATCTGTGGCAACGGCGTCTCGCCTGAGCCGACGGAGCGGCTAGAATGCCCGATCTGGCTGGGAGTCGGAAAAGCACCTGGAAGGGACCACTCTGTGGCAACTGCCGAAACACCCATGATGCGTCAGTTTCATGCTGCGAAGGGAGAACACCCTGATGAGGTGCTTTTCTTTCGTATGGGCGATTTTTACGAAATGTTCTTCGACGATGCCCGACTCGTTTCAGAGTTGCTGGGCATCACCCTGACTTCCCGATCAAAGGACAAAAGCGGTCAAAAAATTCCCATGGCCGGAATCCCGGTCAAGAGTGTGGATTCCTATATACAGAGGCTGGTCGAGGCGGGCCATCGGGTCGCTATTTGCGAACAGGTGGAGGATGCCGCCGAGGCCAAGGGCATCGTCGATCGTAAAGTGGTTCGCGTCGTCACTCCCGGTACCTTTGTGCCTGAAGAGAGCCTCGAAGATCACTCCCCGATCCATCTGGCTTCATACCGTCCGGCAGAACACGGGTTAGGTGGGCTCGCCTGGGTCGACCTCTCGACCGGAAAATTCCATTGTCAGGATCTCGATTCCGGTGAAGGCATCGAAAGCCTGCTGGCGATCCAGCCCCGGGAGATCCTGATTCCCGAAGGATTTGATCCCACCGGAGATCCCATTCTGGACTGGCTCAGTGCCTACCTTCCGGGGTGCACTCTGACCCGCTGGCCCGAATGGCACTTTGAATTGGAATCGGCGCGCCAGCGTTTGCTGGCCCATTTTGCAATGACGACTCTCGATGGTTTTGGAGTCGAGCATTTGAAGGGTGCCATCGGGACGGCAGGGGCATTGCTGGAGTATCTTCAGCAAACCCAGCGGCAGTCACTGATGCACATTACTTCCCTGAGAAGTTCTGGCCACCAGCGAAAACTGGGGCTGGACGCCTCTACCCACAGGGCTCTCGATCTTTTGGAGGTGACCCGAACCGGCGAGCGCAGGGGATCCCTGCTCGGATTGCTCGACAAGACACGAACTGCGATGGGAGCCCGATTGCTCAGAGAGTGGATTCAAACTCCACTCGCTGATCCGGCACCGATAAGGTCTAGGCAATCGGCTGTTTCAGGCCTCGTTCGCGATAAGGATTTACGCGATCAGCTTCGCACTGCTCTCTCGGAAGTCCGTGATATCGAACGTTTGGCTTCTCGATTGCCAATGGGGAGGATTCATGGCCGTGATTTGCGGGCATTGGCGCGTTCTCTGCAGGCACTTCCGGAGCTGAAAGTTTGCCTGGAGGGACTCGAGCCGCAAAGATTGATCGAACTGGAAAAGGATCTGGACGGTGATCTCGCCCGATCGATCGCAGACCGGATCCATGACACTCTTGTGGAAGAACCGCCTCTGACCCTGACAGAAGGGGGGTTGATCCGTGATGGATTCGACCCTGCTCTGGATGAACTGAGGGCTGTTTCCAGGGATGGGGTTTCATGGATGGCGGCCTTCGAGGCGGAGGAATCGGCCAAGACGGGGATTCCCAACCTCAAGGTGGGATACAACCGGGTGTTTGGTTATTACATCGAGATCACCCATACCCACTCTGAGCGCATCCCCGAGACCTATATCCGCAAGCAAACTCTCAAGAACGCCGAGCGCTATATTACTCCTGAACTAAAAGAGATGGAGGAAAAGGTCCTCGGTTCCAAGGAGCGGGCAGACCAATTGGAATTGGAGATCTTCCAACAACTCAGGGAAGAACTTCTAGGTCACATCAAGGCTTTCCAGACCGCTTCAGCGATCATTGCAGAAATTGACGTCTTTCAATCGTTGGCCAAAGTTGCCTCGGAAGAGGAATGGTGTGCTCCTGAGATCGTCGAGGAGCCGATCCTCGAAATTGAAGAGGGATTTCACCCGGTGGTGGGGGCAGGTGCGGCTCGCAGTGATTTCACTCCCAATGATGTCTCCAGCGGAGCCGGCGCAACCCTGTCAGTGATCACGGGTCCGAACATGGCGGGTAAATCGACCTACATCCGGCAGACAGCTCTGATCTGTATTCTCGGCCAGATGGGTGCTTTTGTTCCGGCAAAAAGAGCGGTTCTCGGACTGGCGGACCGCATCTTCACTCGTGTAGGAGCCGCGGACGATCTGGTTCACGGACAATCCACCTTCATGGTGGAGATGGTCGAAACTGCCCGGATTCTTCACAATGCCACCGAACGATCCCTGGTGATTCTCGATGAGGTGGGGCGAGGGACGAGCACTCACGACGGTGTTTCCATCGCCTGGGCCATCGCAGAAGATTTGGCTCAACGGGTCCGTTGCCGCACTTTCTTTGCTACTCATTACCATGAGTTGGTGGCTCTGGAGGAATTGCTCCCGGAACAGGTGACCAATCTGTGTGTCGAGGTCAAGGAATGGAAAGACGAAATCGTCTTCCTTCACAAGATTCGCCCTGGGTCAGCAGACAAATCTTACGGAATTCACGTTGCGCGCCTGGCAGGAGTTCCCTCACCGGTGTTGGGGCGAGCCCGATCCATTCTTTCCGATCTGGAATCTCATGCTTCGACTCCCAAAGAGGTGGGGCAGAATCGAAGTCTCCCAAATGAATCCCTTCAACCTGTCGAACAGCCGGGTCTCTTTGATCAGATGGAGAGGCGGCTGTTGGAAAAGCTGCAGGGAATCCAGCCGGACGAACTGTCTCCCCGTGAGGCCCTGAATCTGATATATGAACTGAAAAAACAGGCTTCGGGTGAGTCTTTCAACGTCTGAGGCCAAGAAAAATCGAAGAGGGTCGAAGTCATTGTAAATATTGATCCAATAAATGCACACCGACTAAATCTCATTCAACTATTATCTATAGTACTGAGGTTCTCCTCATGAGCATGAATAAGACATCCAGAAAGGGAGACATTGAGATTGAACCTAAGTCAAATGGCTGACTGTATTTTTGAAAATATGCATGTCATTATAGTCAGGTGAGATAGTTCTGAATGCCGACACAACTTGACCAGGCGTCAGTTCTTAATGTCATGCTTGTTCATTAAAGCAGGTTATTTTGTAAGTTCGGGAAAATCTTGAATGCATGGAACACTTCGTTGGTCGACGATTTTTTATTTTGACCACTAACATCACCTCGCTATTATTTCTTTCGTGAGAGTGTGTGTGTGTGTGACCTCATTAGGTTGCCTTAATGCAGATGATGCAACGGGGGGGTGTGTTCCCGATGCATTAAGAGCGCAGGTTAGTTTTGCCGTGCGTCTCAAATTCTGACTACAGGGCTTAAAGGCCAGGGGTTCTTTTTTCAAACTTATAGGGTTCATGAAAGTCCGCCAAACTATCCATCACACTGGTGATTTTTTAGCAGGCATTCATTGAAGCCATTTTGATTTTTCAACACCGGTGTTTGTCCGGAGTTTCAATTTTTCTGGAGGAGTGTATATGTCACCGCTCAATTCCAATCAACGTTCACGTTCTATCTGGCGATGTCTGTTATCGGCTGTCGTCCTCATGCTTGCTTTGGGAGTTGGATCGACCGCCTCTGCGGCGTTGCTGATTCCTGTGCTGCCGACCATTCCCATGCTCGACTGCAATGGCAATGGAACTGAGGACGCTACGGATATCGCCAACGGCACCAGCCTGGACTGCAACAACAATGGTGTACCCGACGAGTGTGATATCACCGACGGCACCAGCGAGGACTGCAACTCCAATGGAGTCCCCGACAGTTGTGATATTGCCGCTGGCACCAACAAGGACTGCGACAACAACGGGGTTCCCGACATTTGTCAGTTCCTGGCCGGTGCAGACTGCAACAACAACGGAATCCTTGACCCCTGCGAAGTGGCACTGGGAGCTCCGGACTGTAACGGAAACCTGATTCCCGACGAATGTGATACGGACTGTGACTCCAACGGTCAGGTTGACGAGTGTGAAATCACTGCCAACCCCGCCAACGACTGTGACGTCGACGGAATTCTCGACCTCTGTGAGTACAGTGC
>JAPOLY010000098.1 GCA_029976805.1 bacterium | reverse complement strand
GGCTCCGGTCAGATCGACATCGGTCAGAGAAGCGAGACGCATCTCCAGATTGCGGGCCTCACCGATGGCTTCAAAGCCGACGTGTGCCAACTGTTCGACATTGCCCGCATCGAGGACACCGCGGATCTCGATGATCTGCAGTTCACTGTCCCCGGATCGGTCCACCACCAAATCGGTTCCCATCAACGTTACTCCCGTCTTGCGACCACCAGTGTGATGTCATCGGTCGGTTCGGCTCCGGCCACATGGGCTTCCAGATCAGCGAGCACCCCGTCGACGATGGACTGGGGGTCCGCCGTATTCAAATTTTGCAGCACCCGGGCAAAAGCCTCGAGGCCATATTCTACCCCACCGTCATTCATCGCTTCCACGATTCCATCGGTATACAGGATCAGGGCGTCTCCCCGCTCCAGCTGGACGTCGCTGACTTCCAGAGTCTGATCAAAGACAGTCCCCCCATCGATACCGAGGGCGATGCCGCCGGGCTGGAACTGTTCGACGCGGCCACTGGCACGGAGGATCAGCGGCGGATTGTGCCCCGCACGGGCGATTCTTACCCGGCCGCGATCAGCGACGATCTCCGCCCACGCCAGTGTCACAAACATGCCGTCGGTCATGTCTTTGGCGAGACTGGCGTTGATGCTCTCCAACATCGAGCGGGTATCGGGGTGAATCCGCGCCGCCATGCGCACCAGACTACGGGTCATCGTCATCACCAGACTGCCGGAGAGACCTTTGCCGGAAACGTCTGCAACGACGATGCCCGCACGATCCCCGGCGAGGGAAACCACATCGTAGTAATCCCCCCCGACCTCCTTGGCCGATTGATAGTAGTGGGCAATCTCGATGCCGGAGATCTCCGGCAACTCCCTGGGCAACAGGGCGTTCTGGATGCCACTGGCGATATTGAGATCCCGGGCCACCGCCTGCGCCTGCATCTCCTGCTCTCGCGCCTCGGCGAGGAAGCGGGTCATGCGATTGAAGGAAGAGGCCAGTGCTCCCAGTTCATCGGTGGTGCGCACCTGCGATTGATGATCCAGATTACCGCGGGCGACCTGGGTCATGTCTTCGCGCAACATGCGCACCGGTCGCGTCAACAAAAAGCCGACGAGCAACACCAGCGGGATGCCGATCAGCAGTGCCGACCACACCAGCATGTTCGTGGAGTCTTCCAGTTCTTCTTCCAGCGATGCGAGGGCACGGGCACTGAGAAACAGCTGCACCGATCCGGCACCGTTGGGCAGTTTCTTTTCAAAGGAACGGATCGGTACCGATCCGTCGGATCCACTGACCTGCCCCTCCTGAATGATCACTCCATCATCGGAGCCGGCATTGAGGTTGGCTTCCTTGAGACTCATCTTGAGCCGGTCGCCACCCCGGGCACTGGAAATCAGACGGGTTCCACTGCCATCGAGGACCAACAGATCCAGCACCGGTGTCTTGCCGCCCTCCTGAAGAAATCCGGCGAGACGGGTATCCAGATCCGATTGGGCCGCTGCCCGCTCCTCCACCGGCATCTCGGTACGGGTCCAGAATGGATCGACGAAGGTATGGGCAAGTTTGACCAGCTCGAGACCATTCTGCTGAAGCAGCCGTGTGGTCGAGTCGAGGGAGGATTGGGTCAGGGAACTGGAAACACCGATGACAAAGGCGAGCAGAATCAGACCCGAGACCACCCCGTACTTGACGGAGATGGGAAAGATCTGCCGCGGGGGCCGCTCACCGGAGCGTCCACCCCGGCCTCGATTCTTTGCGGATGTCAGGGCCAATCTGCCTCCAGATCCGGCGAGAAAAGGGACGGTGACTTGCCGCCGGGGGATCACCCCCATACCGTAAATTCTATTGGGGTCCCATCCCACCTCTGTTTTGCCAAACCTGCACTCTTTTGTGCACCGACATGGAGCCCCGTTGAGCAGTCCCGGTTTCGAAAAAGACCCCCGGACCATCTGGTTGCTGGCGATCTGCCGCTTCGGTGAGGCTGTGGCGGTGGGGATGCTCATCCCCGCACTGCCCCTGTTTCTGGGCGGACTGACCACCCCGGGAGTCGATGGATTGACCGCACGAGTCGCCGAGTGGTTCCCCGGGTTTGCCGATAACTTCCCTGAACTGCTCAATCCCAGTCAGGAATTGCTGACCGCTCTGCTCTTCAGTATCACCGGCCTGGCGATGGCCGGGGTACAGATCGTCTCCGGTCGCATCTCCGATCGCTTCGACACCCGCAAGAGCCTCATCGTTCTCGGCATGTTTTTCGGAGCGTTTTGTTCCTATGCGCTGCATTACGTCGACAGTTACTACCAGCTGGTCTTTGTACGCATCCTTCAGGGCACCTTCCTCGGAGCCACCTTCCCGCCGATGATGGCGATCATCGCCCGCAACGCCCCCGACAATGCCGGCGGCAAGGTGATCGGGACCTATTCGACGATCCGCCTCCTCGGCTTTGGCATCGGTCCCGTCCTCGGCGGCTTTGTCGGGGATATGGGTGGTTACGACCTGGTCTTCATCGTTTCCGGGTCGCTGCTGCTGACCAGCGTGCTGCTGGTTTCGATTCGCATTCACGATCCGAAGGAATTCCCTGGAGAGATCCGTAAAGAGAAGAAGGATCGCCCCCCGGTGGAGCCGGTTTTCCGCCTGCTGGCACTGAGCATCTTCGTCATGATGGTCGGCATCAGTGCGGTGATCTCCCTCTTCCCCTTCTATGAGCGCGAGTTTGCCGCCACCCAATCGGAGTTGGGGATGATGTTTGCCATCTTTGTCGGCAGTCGCTGTCTCTTTCAGTATCCAAGCGGCTGGATCGGCGATCACCTCGACAAGAAGTGGCTGCTGATGTTGGGTCTGGCCGCGTTTGTGCCGCTGGTGGCGCTGCAGGGCCACGTCGAAAACCTGACCGCCCTCACATGGATCCGTGCCGGACTCGGTGTGGTGTCGGCGGCGATCAGTACTTCTGTGGGCGGGATCAGTGCCGAACGCAGTCTTCCCGGCAATCGGGCGCGGACGATGGGACTGAACACCATGTCCTTCAGTCTCGGCACTGCTGTGGGACCGAGCCTGACCGGGTTCATCGATACCCAGAGCACCGCCTTTGCCATCCCGGCGGTGGCCGGTGGTCTGCTGTTTTTGACGTTGGGTTTGTTGCTGCCATCGGATCGGCGCTTCAAGGCGTTACAGGATTCATCCGGACCGACCGCTGCCGCAGCCTAGAAGCGGGTCAGCCAATCCCCTGGCAGCTGAGCGATGCCGAGCAGAACCGCCGCCGCGAGAATTCCCGCCGCCACATCATCCAGCAATACCCCCCACCCGGCCGGTTTTTCCTCCAGCTTGCGGATTCCAAAAGGCTTGAGGATGTCGAAGAGTCGGAAGAGCAGAAAGGCAAGGATCCACGGCGTCCACGTTTGCGGCAGCCACGGCAACACGGAGAGTGCGGCATACTGCCCTGCGGCTTCATCGATCACCACCGCACCCGGATCCTTGCGGCCGAAGATCTCCTGAATGCGATCCCCGGGAAGGACACACCCCGCCATCGACAACAGTGTCAGAATTGGAAAGAGCCACGGCTGGAATGTCTCGGGCAGTTGAAACCACAGCACTGCACCCACAACCAGAGACGCCATCGAACCGGCGGTTCCCGGAGCCACGGGAAAGTAACCACTGCCAAAGAAGGTCAGGATGATGCGATCGCTGCGGGCAGACACTCAGGTCACCTTGTCTGAATCTTTACTGTTGCGTACCCCGGCCACCAGATAATCCATGCCGGACCAGAGGGTCGTCACCAGTGTGCCCCAAAAGAGTGGCTCCGTCAGATTCTCGAGGAGGCCGAAGAGGGTTTTCCAGATGGACTCGTCACTCATCCCGGCGACGAAGTCACGATTGCCCTCCACCAGCATCACCGCCGGGATCAGGATCGACTGCAGAATCATCTTCAGCTTGCCGCCGATGCTGGGCGCCACCTCCTGGCCCTGGGATTCAAAATAGGATTTGAGTCCACTGACCACAAACTCGCGGGTGACGACGATGACGACAAACCAGGGCTTGATCAGATCGGGGGCAAACTTCACCAGATAGATGAGGCTGCCACAGATGACGATCTTGTCGACGAAGGTATCGGCGAGTCGACCGAAGGCGGTAACCATCTTCCACTTGCGAGCCAGGTACCCGTCGACGGCGTCGGTGGCGACACAGAGGATGAAGGCGACGGTGGCGATGTTGAGGGCCAGATGGCGATCGCCGATGCCCCAACCCTGCAACTCCAGGGTGAGCATGGCAAAGAGCAGCACGGCGATGCCCAGCCGACTGATGGTGATCAGGTTCGGCAGGTTCTTCCAGTCACTGGATGAGTTCGTGGCCGGCTGGTTCATCCCTCTCCCTGCACGCTTCAGGAACGGATCGGTTCGGCAATCAGGTCGTAGTCATCCATCTCGGTGATGCGACAGCGGACCAGTTCACCCTGCTCTCCCGCTTCCTTCGGAACGCGGATGATGGAGTCTATCTCCGGAGCCTCGGCAAAGGAACGCCCGAGCCACTGACCTGTTTCAGGGCACTCTTCATCGAGGAGGACATCGGTTTCACTGCCGACCCGCTCGCGGTTCCAGTCGAAGGCGACCTTCTGCTGTACCAGATACAGTTCTTCCCGGCGTTTTTCCTGCTCTTCCGCATCGATGCGGCCGGGCAGTTTTTCCGCGGGGGTACCTTCCTCCGGCGACCAGGTGAAGACGCCGACCCGCTCCAGCTGGAACTCCTCGACGAAGTCGATCAGCTTCTGGAACATTTCGCGGGTCTCCCCTGGGAAACCGACGATGAAGGTGGTGCGCAGGACCAGATTCGGAATGCGGTCGCGCATCTTGCGGAACAGTTCGACCGTATCCTTCTCGCCCATGCGACGGCCCATGCGCTTGAGCATGGTGTCGTCGATGTGCTGGATCGGCATGTCGATGTAGGGGATCACCCGTTCGAGGCGGGCAACTGCGTCGATCATCTCGTCGGAGAATTTGTAGGGGTAGGTGTAGAGCAGGCGGATCCATTCGAGACCCTCGACCTGGTCGAGCTGCTCCATGATCTGCGGCAACAGGAACTCACCATCGATATCGCTGCCGTAGGAGGTCAGATCCTGACTGATCAGATTGATCTCCCGGGCTCCGTTGGCGACCAGCTCTTTCGCTTCCTGCACAACCATCTCCGGCGGCTTCGAACGGAAGCGGCCGCGGAAACTGGGAATCGAGCAGAAGGTACAGGGATTATCACAACCCTCGGAGATCTTCAGGTAAGCACTGTGGGATGGGGTCAGGCGCAGGCGTGAATCTTCCGAATACGCCGGGTGGGTACTGTCCCCCACATGAACCCGCTCCGCCGCCCGCGCCTCGCGCACCTCCGCCATCAGACCATTGAGGATCTCTGGCATCTTCGGGTACTCGGACATGCCGACGATGGCATCGATCTCGGGGATCTCCTTGGCGAGTTCCTCCGGGTAACGCTGGCCGAGACACCCGGCGACGACCACGCGCTTGGCCGGGTCATCCTCCTTGAGACGTACCAGGTCGAGGATGGCGTTGACCGATTCCTCCTTGGCACTCTCGATGAATCCACAGGTGTTGACCATCAGAATGTCAGAGGTCTCCGGCTGCTGGGAAACCACAAAGCCCTCAGCCCCGAGCCGCCCGAGGATCACCTCGGAATCAACCAGGTTCTTGGGACAGCCCAAACTGACCATGTGGATGGCGACCGGATTCAAGAGTGGCCTGACCTTTCTGCGAGACGACGTCACCTCTTCATGGTCGCATTCTAGCATCTGCCATCAAAAGGACCATGCTACCGGGGCTTTCCCCGGCAACTTTCACCCCTGAGAATGGGCGGAACACCTTTGGAAAGGCACCCATGGCACTTCAGGGAACCCTGCGGGAATTGACGGAAATGGCCCTCGCCAGCATTCAGCGGCCTTACCCCTTCTATCACGGGCAGGTCTATACCAGCACCGCCGACGTGAACATTCCCGGAGAGCTGACCCCGGTCTTCAACGGCGCCTTCGACTGGCACTCGGCGGTGCATGGGCACTGGACTCTCGTCAGGGCGTTGCATGTGGATCCCGATCGGTCGGAACTGGGCGAAGATCATGCGGCACAGATGGAGCAGGCACTGGATCAATCGCTGAATGCGGAAGATCTCGCCCGCGAGGTCGCCTATGCCGAATCCCATCCCGGATTTGAAGTGCCCTATGGTCGGGCGTGGCTACTGACGCTGTGCGCCGAACTGCGACAGATGCAACACCCGCTGATGGAACGCCTCGAAGATCTGGAGAGTGAAGCCCAGGGAGCCATCATCCGCTGGTGCAAGAAACTGCACCGACCGGTGCGCTCTGGACAGCATGACCAATCGATGTATTCACTGGGCCACTTCTACGATTGGGCCACCGTCGCCGGCGACACCACCAGCACCGATCGCATCCGTGAAATTGCCCTAAACCACCATGCGGAAGACCGGCATCTCCCCTGGCATCTGGAGCCATCCAATCACGACTTCCTGTCCCCGACTCTGGAGACGGCAGATCTGCTGCGAAGGGTGATGTCTCCCGCCGACCTGAAAACCTGGCTGCAACAGGCGGCTCCGGCACTGCTCGACGGCAGCTGGCTGACGGAACCGGTGACTTGTCCCGATCCCACCGACGGAAAACTCGCCCATCTGGATGGTCTCAATCTGTCACGGGCCCGGGCACTGCAGGCCATCGCTCTGCATTTCAAAACCGATGAACCGGATCTTCACGACACGCTTACTCAACAGGCCGCAATCCATCGGCAGGCAGGGCTCCAGGGGATTCACCCGGAGCATTACGCCGGCAGTCACTGGCTGGCTTCCTTTGCCTTGGAAGTGGTGCACCCACGGAACGTCTGATGGGGTCAGGGTGAGAGAGCGGTTTGCATAAAAGAAAAGGTCCCTCCCGAGTCTCGGGAGGGACCTTTTTTTGATCTTTG
>JAPOLY010000090.1 GCA_029976805.1 bacterium | reverse complement strand
GGCTCTTCAAGCCCGGCCTCCGCAATCAAGCTGTCATGGATGGGTATCCACAGGTGCTTCTGAACATCAACAGGTTTCAGTTCTACCTTGCCGTCGATATGGATGTCTCCATTGACGATCTGAACCTTTTCTCCCGGAAGTCCCACCAGTCTTTTGATGTAATTTCTTTGGGAGTTGAAACGAAAGACTACGACATCCCATCGGTTGGGTTCGACCGCGTCATACCAGAATTTTTCGACGAGGATCTTGTTCCCTCCGAGGATGTCATCCGGTTCAACCAGTGTTTCGTGTTGGTAGGTGCACTCCCGGCATTCGACGCGAAGTGACTTTGCGACCGCAGTGCGAATCGTGACTTCACTGACAGAGCGTGTGTCCTTACATCCGGGACAGATAAAATCGTTACCGGTTCCTGCCTTGATTTTGAACGGTGTTCCGTTTTTCTTGCAAACGCCATCCAGGATTCGATAACGATCACCCATTTGAACACGATTGGTCAGGCTGTCACTGGAGATGCCTACGGGAGTATCCACTCCACAGTTAGGGCAGGCGATTCTGGAGTTGAGGCCATGAAGGTAAGGGGCCATTGATCCAGTTGGGATTTCATACGATTCCAGTACAAAATGGCGAATCAGCAAAGCCAGCAGAAGAGCAACGATGATTGCTTCTGCATTTTCCCTGAAATCGGTCCACTTCACTTTTTGTCCTCATCGTCAAGGCGCAGAACCGCCATGAATGCATCTTGCGGAATCGCTACACTACCGATCTGTTTCAGCCGCTTCTTGCCTTCCTTCTGTTTCTCGAGAAGTTTGCGTTTACGGCTGATATCACCACCATAACACTTTGCGGTAACATTTTTCATCAGTGCCTTGATAGTTTCGCGGGCGACGATCTTTCCTCCGATGGAGGCCTGAAGCGGAACCTGGAACATGTGGCGCGGGATGACATTTTTCAATTTCTTGAGAAGTACCCGGCCACGTCTCTCAGCGACATCCTTGTGGACGATGATGCTCAGTGCGTCGACGGATTCGCCGTTGACGAGAATGTTCAGTTTCACCAATTGGTCTGCACGGTATTCAGCAAACTGATAATCAAGGGTTCCGTATCCACGAGTGTTGGATTTCAGCTTGTCATAGAAATCTGCAATGATTTCCGCAAGTGGAACCATGTAGGTCATCTGTACACGCGTTTGAGACAGATAATCGGTCTTGCGCCATTCACCACGTTTTTCGTCCATCAACTTCATTACTGCGCCGATGAATTCCACAGGAATGATGATGTTCGCTTCAACAATCGGTTCCCGTACTTCGTCGATCAACATGACTTCCGGCAATTGACTGGGACTGTCGATGTGTTTGATTTCTCCGGAATTGAGAAGGATTTCGTAGGTGACAGTTGGAGCTGTCTGGACAACTTCAATCCCCGATTCCCTCTCGAGTCTTTCCTGGACAATTTCCATGTGCAAAAGACCGAGGAATCCACAACGGAAACCGAAGCCCAATGCGTCAGAAGATTCTGGTTGGAAGGAGAAGGAAGGGTCGTTCAGCCACAGCTTTTCCAGTGCAGTACGCAGGTTTTCGTAATCTCCGCTGTCTGTGGGGTAGGTTCCACAGAACACCATTGGATTCGGATTCATGAACCCCGGAAGAGATTCATCCGTGCCTCCGACTCGCGTTGTCACCGTATCGCCGATCTTGACGTCATGAATCGTTTTGATACTGGCGAAGAAGTAACCGACTTCGCCGGCCTCAAGAGCGTCCATAGGTTGCATGCCAGGCTTGAAGACTCCCACTTCATCGACGGAGTACCAGCGACCCGTCGACATCAGCAGAATGTCATCATTTTTGGTCAGTCGACCTTCTTTGACGCAGATGTACACGATCACTCCACGATACTCATCGTAGTGCGAATCAAAGATCAATGCTCTGAGAGGAGTTTCCCTGGGAGCCACAGGTGGGG
The DNA here is from genome assembly GCA_029976805.1 of bacterium. Lineage (GTDB taxonomy): Bacteria > Planctomycetota > UBA8108 > UBA1146 > UBA1146 > UBA12191. The sequence continues at coordinate 6,444 of JAPOLY010000090.1, read as the reverse complement.
GAACAAAGGTGACGATCGCTTCCAGAAGCTCGTCGATTCCCTCACCGGACTTGGCGGAGCAGCGGATCGTCTCTCCGGGTTTGATTCCGAAGGTCTGATCCAGTTCTTCGTCGATTTCATCAGGGCGGGCAGTTTGCAGGTCGATTTTGTTCATCACCGGAATGATTTCAAGACCGCCCTCCAACGCCAAAAATGCATTGGCCACCGTTTGTGCTTCAACTCCCTGTGCAGCGTCGACGACAAGGAGAGCTCCCTGACATGCGGCAAGACTGCGAGAGACTTCATATCCGAAGTCGACATGTCCTGGGGTGTCGATCAGATTGAGTTGGTATTTTTCACCATCATCCGCTGTGTACTCCATACGGACGGTTTTTGCCTTGATGGTGATGCCACGTTCCTGTTCGAGTTCCATGTCATCCAGCAACTGGCTGCGAAACTCTCTTTCGGAAATGGTGCCGGTTTTGAGCAAAAGCCGATCTGCCAGTGTCGATTTCCCATGGTCGATGTGGGCCACGATGGAAAAGTTGCGAATCCTCTCGGGAGGGAAACTCATGATTTCTTCCCTTCCGTCATGGCCGTCTCAAAGAGTTGTGAAAACTGGCGTACAGCCAACCCTCTGTGACTGATCTGATTTTTGGCTTCAGGGGGCATTTCACTGAAGGTCTGGGTCTCTCCATCTGGCAGAAACACGGGGTCGTAACCGAAGCCCCCTTCTCCTCTGGGGGATTCAGTGATTTGACCATTGCAGCGACCTTCAACACTCAGAATCACTTCTTCTCCATCACAGAGAACCAGAACACAGGAAAAGTGAGCCTCACGGGTGGTACATTCCTGGGCGGACAGATTTTTCAGGAGTTTGTCGATGTTGTCGGCAAAGGTCGCATTTTCACCTGCATACCTCGCGGAATATACGCCGGGGTCCCCGTTCAGACCATTGACGAAGAGCCCTGTGTCATCGGCGAGGGCCCACTGGCCACTCCAGAGAGAAAACTCACGTGCCTTGATGATTGCATTCTCGAGGAGCGTCGAGCCGGTTTCGTCCGGATCGGGCGCAGATCCCCGAGTCGATTCCAGATCGGCTGGGGTGAGGACCTGCTGGGGCGGGAGATTCAGGGCCTGACTGATTTCCCGATGTTTATTGGGATTTCCGGAGGCGATCAAGAGTGGGCGGTCGGCTGATAGGGTCAAATGGTCTCCGAAATTCAGCGAGAAATGACAGTCCGGAAACATGCTCCGAATCTATTTTGATGTTACGGAACCACCCCTGATGAAGCAAGGTGACCCGGTGCGGAAGAGACACTTCCAGCCCTGATTTTGAGCCGTTCCAGTGTCAAATACGGAAGTTTTCGGTGGGTCAGTGAACCCCATGGAAAAGTCAGTCTGCTACAGCCCTCAGATGGGGGGTCAGCTCATTGGCCAGATGCCCCAGTCCTTCCCGCGCTGCAGCCAGAACCTCATTCAGGGTATCCATGGGGATTGCCAGTCCTTCGCAGCCTCCTGCGATTTCGATCAGATTCCCATTGAGCGTTCCAACCAGATTCAGGTCGACATCTGCTTTGCTGTCTTCGGAGTACTCAAGGTCGACGAGGATCTTGCCATCGACGATACCTGAGCTGACCGCCAGAACCTGATCCCTTCGAGGATCCGCTGCAAGAACTCCACTGGTCAAATGGGATTCGATCACCCTGCCGATGGCGACAGTGGCCGCATTGATGGAGGCGGTTCGGGTGCCACCGTCGGCATGCAAGACGTCACAATCCACCCGTAGTGTGTAGCCCGGCATCAAGCCCAAATCGAGCCCACCACGAATGGCGCGACTGATCAGGCGACGAATTTCCAGAGCCCGACCATCGGCATTTCCCTGTCGTTCCAGACGGGGAGTGACAGAGTAAGGTGCCATATGGTATTCGGCAGTGGCCCAGCCACTGGGACCATTCAGCCAGCGGGGAGTTCCCTCCTCCAGTTTTGCAACACAAAGGATGGTGGTCTTGCCAGCATGGTAAAGCACGCTGGATTCGATTCCCGGGATCACGCCCGTCTCGATGCGGATGGAGCGCGGGGTGAGGTCGGATCTGTTCTGCCTCATGTTCCAGGTGTCCTTTCGGAACGAGTCAACATTCTTCTGAATGCGTCCTGCGGGGTTGCCATCATTTTACATCAACTCCTGTGAGGAGGGCGACATCCCGGGTATTTACCTCTAGAATCGAGGCCATCAACCGGATGGGACGGGAGAATCATGAAACTGCTCATCGTTGGCGGCGCAGGATATATCGGCAGTCACTGCGTTTTGGAAAGCTTGAGAGCCGGGCACGAAGTCGTGGTTCTCGACGATTTGAGAACGGGACACCGGGAAGCAATTGGTGATGTCGATTTGGTTGAGGGCAGTCTTCACCAGCCGAATGTTCTCAGATCTGTCTTTGAGACTCACCAGATTGACGCTGTTTTCAATCTGGCCGCTTCATGCAGCGTTCCTGAGTCAGTGCATAATCCGGGCCTCTATTACCACAACAATCTGGCAGGAACTCTCAATTTGGCTGCGGCCATGGTTGAGGCGGGGGTCACCCGACTGGTTCATTCTTCTACGGCAGCGGTCTACGGCGACCCCGATGAGGTTCCGATTCCTGAAAATCATCGCATGCAACCGGTCAATCCCTACGGGGATTCGAAGCGTCTGGTGGAATGCACACTGACCGAAATGTCGAAAGCCCATGATCTGAAGCATGTGTGCCTGCGCTATTTCAATGCCGCAGGAGCCGATGCCTCTGGGTTGATCGGAGAAGATCACGCCGATGAAAGTCACCTGATTCCGATTCTTCTTCAATGTGCTCTGGGTCATCGATCCCACTTCACCATTTTCGGATCTGATTGGGAGACGAGGGATGGAAGTTGTATTCGTGATTTTGTTCATGTGACCGATATCGCCAGAGCCCATCTGATGGCTCTTGAGCGAATCGATGATTTGGCTGGGGAATCCATCAACCTGGGCTCTTCCCATGGAGCCAGTGTCCGCGAGGTGGTGGACATCGCCAAAAGGGTCACCGGTTGTGAGTTCGAAGTCCGTGAAGAGGGGCGTCGTGACGGCGATCCGGCTGTTCTTCTCGCTTCCAATGAAAAGGCTTCCACTCTTTTGGGGTGGACCCCGGACAACAGTGATCTGGACTTCATCATGGAGACGGCATGGCGCTGGCACAGAACCCATCCGAGCGGTTATGGCAGTGACTTCAGGCAGATTCCCGGTCAAAAAAGCCGCTTCGGTGAGTTGGCTGTGAAGTTGGGGTTTGTCACAGAGCAGGATATCGATCGGGTTTTGATCGAGCAGGACAAGATCCGTTCTGAAGGCAGAGGACACAAGATGATGGGGCTTTGCATGGTCGAGATGGGATTGATCTCAACCACCCAGCTGGTTGAGATTCTTCGTCATTATGATGAGGGAGAGGAGTCGATCGTTTGATGCAACTCAAGAAGTCAGTCTGCAATCACAGGATCTTGAAGGCTCTTCTTCTCTGTGGATTCCTTTGGATGCCGCTGGCTTGTTCTCCTGTCAAGGATGAGAGGAGAGCAGCGTTATCGACGAGGCCAGATCAAGTCCTTGCCACAGTGGGACGTGTTCAGATTACCTCCGATGAACTTCAATCGAGAATCCTGGATCGATACTACGGTCCTCGTGCCCTGAATGGCCTGATCAGAGAGGCCCTGTTTTCGGCAGAAGCGGAGCGATTGGGTCTCAGGGTTCGTTCTGAGGAAGTGCTTCTTGAAGTAGATCAGCGTCTCAACGCTCTGTTGGGTGAAACGGTGACCGATCGCCGCCAGGCACTTCGCGAGTTGAATCGAAGAGGCCTCAGCGAATTGGATCTGCGAAAAGAATTGAGCAGTGAAATCGGTCAGGCTTTGTTGATCCAAAAGGTGATTTCGGCCCGTCGGGAGATTCTCGAGGAAGAAATCCTCGAACTCTGGCGCCAAACCTGGAAGGAACCTCGACGAAAGGTGGAGCATGTGGCATTCCCTTTCGGGGACCTCCGTGAAGGGGAGCTCGATCGACATGGGGAGTGGGTGGCAAGGGTCGGAGAACGGTGGCGCAAGGGGGCACCGATGGCTGAGATTCTTGAAAGACCACCTGGATTGAGGCCTTCCTTCGAGCCACGTATTGGAGAATCATGGTTGCGAGAGAGTGATCTGGTCGGGAGACCTCTCTTTTATCGCCTTTTCGAAATCGGCAGGGGTGAGGTTCTCGGTCCTGTGATGGAAGATAATTTTGGCTGGCATCTCTTTCGTGTGGTGGAAGAGAAGGCTCCCCGGCCCTACTCTGAGGTCCGGGATCAATTGGATTCCGAGTTGAGGAACTCACCTCCCACGGATACCGAGGTGCTGGCAGTGGAGGAGAGTCTCCGGTTGAGAATCCCGGTAGACGTTCGTGATGACGCATTCTAGTGCGCTTCGTGATTCACACAGGGGTGATCCACCCCGCGATGGTGTTGGAAAACAGAGGAACCTGAATGATTGCTCGTGAGGAAGACGAAACTGCTGCAATGGATGCTTCATCGACACCAGAGGGGGCTGTTCCCGAGGAGTCCGCAGAAGAGTTGACTCCTCTCGAGGGGGATCAGTTGAAAAGTACCATCGAGGCGATCCTGTTTGCTTCGCCTGAGCCGGTGAGTCGCAGGCGATTGCAGGCGATGCTGAAAGAGGCTCCTAAGGGAGCAGTGAAGGAAGCTCTCCTCCAAATGGAGGCGGAGTATCTGACTTCTCCGAGGGGATTCCTGCTCCATGAAGATGGAGCTGGGGTTCGCCTGCTTTCCAAGCCTGACTTTGCTCCCTATGTCGCTCGGCTGAGGGGAGAGGGACGTCGTATTCGATTGAGTGCGGCAGCCTTCGAGACGTTGGCGGTGATCGCCTATCGTCAGCCGGTGAAGAGATCCGATCTGGAACAGATACGAGGAGTCTCCTGCGGCCCCATCCTCAAAAATCTGATGGAGTGGAATCTGATCCATATCACCGGACAGGAAGACAGTATCGGCAGGCCCCTGTTGTACGGGACCACCTCTGAATTCCTGGAGCTATTCGGGCTTCAGGCTCTGGGTGAGTTGCCCGAGCCGAGTCGTCTAAAGGATCAGGGCTCCGACAGGGGTCTCGAGATTCTCGATGAGATTATTCGGGGCAAATCCGGGGAAGACCCGGGTGAGCCTGAATCTGCAGCTATGGAGTCTGTGGAGGAGGTTCAGGCCGAAACTGTGGAGGTTCCGGATGAGGCCGGAATCACCGCTGAGGAGCCTCCCCGGGCCGAGAATGACACCCAGAGGTTGGAAGATGACGATTCCGAGGACCTTCTCGGTGATGATTGGGTCGATGAGGACGGGTCTTCTTGACACTCTGAACCGCAAGGCTAACATTTCCTGCTTATGCGCCGGTAGCTCAACTGGATAGAGCACCTGACTACGGATCAGGAGGTTGGGGGTTCGAATCCTCCCCGGCGTACTTTTTTCCCTCCAAATCTCTCCCGAACTCCCGATCCTGAACTCGGGAAACTGGTGAATCCAGAACAGGAGGTCGTCCCATGGACGACATGACGGGAGTGTCCTGGTTGCGAGATGAGGATTCGGATCTCCGTTCGATGCTTCAGGCATTGGAAGAGGCCCGGGCTGCTGCAGATCAGGGAGAAGTCCCGGTCGGCGCCATCATCGTGCATCCGGAAAAAGGCCTGGTCGCCCGGGCTCGCAATGCCAAGGAGACCCTTCAGGATCCCACGGCTCATGCTGAGATCCTTGCGATTGGTCAGGCTGCAGAAGCGGTGGGGAGCTGGCGCCTGGAGAACTGTACGCTCTACAGCACTCTGGAGCCGTGCCCCATGTGTGCCGGGGCGATTTTGCAATCACGGATTGAACGGGTGGTCTTCGGGGCCAGTGATTCCCGTTGGGGAGCGGTCGACTCGAAAATGAACATCTTTGAGCCGGGCCTCTTCAATCATGACGTGGTCTGGCAAGGCGGGGTTCTCGAGACGGAAGCCGCAGGGTTGCTCAAGGATTTCTTCCGGGAGATTCGTGAGGGGCGCCCCCGATATGACGGGAAAGCGGAGGACGGATCTTGATCCGACCTTCCTGAAAGGTGTAGAACGGACAACAGAGCGGAGGGGTGCCAGAGTGGTTGAATGGGCCGGTTTCGAAAACCGGTGTGCCTTTACGGGTACCGTGGGTTCGAATCCCACCCTCTCCGCCAGTTTCGTTCTTTCATCGGTGTGAGCCGCATTCAAATTTGAGGGATCTTACCGGGTTGTGGCCCTGTTCGGCTCTGTAAATGAGACTGAATCGAGTCATGATCTGTTGGCAATTTCTGCGGAAACTGGGATACTAATTTCTTGGCAGGGTCGTCGATTCAGCCAAACTGCTGACTCAAGTCGCATTTCGGAGAGGTGTCCGAGTGGCTTAAGGAGCACGCTTGGAAAGCGTGTGT
>JAPOLY010000039.1 GCA_029976805.1 bacterium | reverse complement strand
ATTTTGAATCACGCGAGTAGAATTGGCACAGCCGGAAAGAAGCAATGCGATGGTCAAGGCAGCTAGAAAAATGAACTTCCCATGAATCTTCATGATGTTCCCCTCTCTGAATGAGCAGGCAGGCGATCTCCCTGTTCCCTCTGCGAAGGGGATCAGGTTTGAATGTTAATTTAATCGACAAGTACAAGGTCTGAAAGGGAAGGTTGAAAGACGCCAGAACTGATTCATTTGGCGTCCTATTAACTGTTATCCCAACATTCCCATCACCATCGGAGGCGTCGGTGCGAGCCTCATTCTGGTCTTTTTTCTGCGACATCTTCACTGGGGTTTGGCTCTTGCTTTGGGTGTTGTTTTCGGTGGGCTTCTCGGTGTTGGAGTCGGTTGGGCCGGAGATGGAGACATGGAAGATCTGGTTCAAATCGCCTTTGGTTTGATCGGAGCCATTTCAACCGGAATCCTTTCCCTGATCGCAGCTCTGTTGACCAAATCGTCCCGGCAGAATCAAAGGGATTGAGATAAAATGGAAGTTCCGTTTGGTCTCATCACATGACCCCTCCCTGATTTCGCCTCTGAATTGGAATCGAGAATGCTGAATCGATTTCTCTCACTCTTTCGCAAGCAACGCCCAATGCGCTCATGGCAAGAATTCTTTTTTGTCACGGCTCTGGAAGAGCTACACCTCCCAAGTGACGCCATTGAGATCGATCATTTTAAGGGCCGTTGCTGGTCCGCCGAAACCGATTGGGTCCCCGTCATCTTTCCGGAAAAAGTTGTCTCGCTGACGGCCGCCCTCCCCAGAGAAAAAAGTACGGATTATTTTTTCCGGGGATTCGTCTCTTCGAATCGCCACTGGGTTCAGGAATATCCGGGGTGCGAGAGTTCCGATTACGGTCGCCAACAGAAAACCCGTTACCGCATCGACGAGAGTTACTATCGATCGATGGCTCAGGCCCGCTTCGGTCTCGCACCGGTGGGAGATTGCCCCTGGTCGTATCGCTTCTTCGAGGCAGTCATGTGCCATGCCCTGCCTGTGATCGGCAGGGATGATCACGATCTCTATGCCGGGGATTACCACACACTGCGTGACGGGGATGAGCACGTCTACGACGCCTCAGCGTGTGAGACCAACTATCAGACCCTGATCCGCCGGCACACGTTGAGACACCTGCGCTGATTCACACCTGACACCCGCCAAAGATCATCCCGTCTGTGAGGACATCTCTTCCCACTCCTCAAGGGTGATGCGGACTTCCCGCGCCTTGGAACCGTTGTAGGCGCTGAGGATGCCGTATTCACTCATCAGGTCCATCATGCGGGATGCACGGGTGTAGCCGACGCCCAGCCTGCGTTGAAGCAGAGTGGTCGAACCGCGACCGGTCTCGATAACGATGCGCACCGCTTCGTCGAAACGATCATCGTCTGCTCCGGGAACGCCATCGCCTCCACCCTCCTGCTGCCCCTCCAGGAAGTTGGTGATCTCCTGGGAAAACTGAGGCTTCGCTTCCTTGCGCAGGTGTTTGACGATCTTGTTGATCTCCTTGTCGGAGACGTAGGTGCATTGGGCCCGCTCGAGAGTGTCGGAGTTGGGCGGCTGATAGAGCATGTCGCCCATACCCAGCAGCTTCTCGCCACCGATCTTGTCGAGCACGGTGCGGGAATCGATCTTCGAAGCGACCTTGAAGCAGATACGCGAGGGCAAGTTCGACTTGATCAGACCGGTGACCACATCGACGGATGGACGCTGGGTTGCCAAGATCAGATGAATGCCGACAGCGCGGGACTTCTGCGCCAGGCGAATGATGGAATTCTCCACTTCCTTGGAACTGGTCATCATCAGATCCGCGAGCTCGTCGATCACGATGACCATGTAGGGAAGCTTCTTCGGCACTTCGTCCGCTTCCTCGTGGCTGACACCCTTTTCGATGAGGCGGTTATAACGGTCTTCGTGCTCGAGATCGTTGAAACTCTTGAGATCCCTGACACCGACCTTGGAGAGGAGGTCGTAACGCTGGTCCATCTTGCGCACGAGCCACTCGAGGGCTGCCGGCGCTTTCTTGGGATCGGTGATCACCGGGTTCAGCAGATGGGGAATATCTTCGAAGGTGGAAAGCTCGACCATCTTCGGGTCCACCAGAATCAGTTTCAGTTCTTCCGGTGAACGGGTCATCAGCATCGAAGTGATGATGGTGTTGATACACACCGACTTTCCGGATCCGGTGGAACCGGCGATGAGCATGTGTGGCATCTTGGTCAGATCGGCGACGATGGGCACTCCCGCCGCATCCTTGCCGAGAAGCAGGGGCAAGTTCAGTTCCGAATCGGCGAAGGCGCGCGACTGAAGCAGCTCCTTGAGAACCACTGATTCCCGCTGCTTATTGGGCACTTCGATGCCGACCGTTGACTTGCCAGGGATCGGTGCCACCACACGGACACTCAACGCAGCCAACGCCATCGCCAAATCGTCGGAATGGCCGACGATCTTGCTGACCTTGACCCCCGGCTCGAGGGTCAGCTCGTACTGGGTAATCACCGGACCCCGCTGAACGTCGCAGACCATCGATTCGATCTTGAAGGAGCGCAGCTTCTCCTCGATCTGGGTCGCCACGTGGTTCAGCTCCTCTTTACCCTCCTCGTGGTCGACCGATTTGGGGTCTTCCAGGTAGGTCAAAGGCGGCGGAGAATAGGCCCCATCGAAGGTCAATTGCTCTTCGTAGGTAGTGACCGCCGGTTCAGACTGCTCGGGACCGAGGCGGATCGTCCGCGTGATGGGGACTTCCTCGACCTCTTCCTCTTCGTCCTCGTATTCTTCCTCGTCCTCGTACTCCTCTTCCTCCTCGTACTCTTCTTCTTCGTACTCGGCGTGAGGATCCTCGTCTTCGTCTGCGTCTTCCTCTTCGTACTCTTCTTCTTCTTCTTCTTCGTCTTCGTATTCTTCTTCGTACTCAGCGTGAGGATCTTCTTCCTCATACTCCTCGTACTCTTCTTCCTCTTCTTCTTCCTCGGCAGAGGTTCCGAAGAGCTGATCGCGCTCTTCAGCGGTCACTTCAGTGGATGGCTTTGTGGGAGAAATTTTCTGCAGAGCACCACGAGTCGCTTCGCCGGCACTGCCCAAACCGCCGGCAACCTTGCGGGCGAGATCAGGTGTCTTGCCGCCGAGCTTCGCCATCACTCCGGCGATCATCATCAAACCGGTTCGCAGAAAGTGAGCCACCGGCATTCCGGTCATGAACATCAATCCGAGACTGAGTGAGAGGAATGCGAAGATGGTGGTTCCAGTGATACCAAACGCATCGAAAGCCCAACGACCCAAATACGCACCAAGGATTCCGCCCCGGTACTCGATGTCGGGCAGAAGGGGAATCTCCGTGAAGCGATATTCGAGAGAGCAGACTGCCAGAAAGAAGATGGTCACACCTGCTGCACGGGCCCAGGCCTGATCGATGGGCTTGTTGAAGAGACGAAAACCGGCCCACACACCAATCCCCAAAGCGGCCAAAAATCCGGAGATCAAACCGAAGAGTGTGAAATGGGTGGTGGCAAAGAACTCACCAATGAAACCACAAGCGTTCTCGGCGCTCTTGCCGGTGGAAACCAGATACTGACTGTAAAGTGCGATCAGGAAGAAGGCGGTGAAGCAAACCACCAACATGGCGGTCGCCTCCTGAAGGAGAGTCCCCTCTCCCCCGGCCTTGTTACGACTTCGCTTGCTGCGACTCCGACTCATCATTCCCCATACTGGCACGGTGACCGCGGCGAAGCGTCACCTGAGTGCCGATAAACTCGACCATTCTGGCCGCCAACATCTCCTTGGAGATGCCCGGCAAATGGACGGAAGGCTGCCCGGGCTCGATCCAGGTGTAGTCCCCCGTGGCCACACCCAAGTTCCCTGGCGAGTTGCAAAGTACCAGATCCAGATTTTTCTTCACGGCCTTTCGCCGAGCTTCTTCCTCATCGGAATCCGCCTCAAGGGCAAAACCGACCAAAATCCTCGGTCCCAAGGGGCCATCCCGCTCCTGGGAGCGATTCAGCAAAATGTCGGGATTTCGAACCAGCGTCAGATTCCAATCCCCCGGTTCCTTCTTTTTCTTGCCGGGGATCCGCTCTTGGGGACGGTAGTCACAGACCGCAGCGGTCGCCACCAGGGCATCCACCTGTGGCCACAGCCGGGAGGTCACCTCTTCCAGATCGCAGGCAGTGACGAACGGATGGTGATGAACCCCTTCGGGAATCTCCGCTTCCACCGGGCCCAGAGCCAGATGAACTTCCCACCCGGCTTCGACCCCCTTGCGAGCCACTTCGATGCCCATGCGCCCACTGGAGCCGTTGCTCAAAAAACGCACATCATCGATGGCTTCACGGGAAGGACCTGCGGTGACCAGAAGGACCGGAGGGTTCAAGAGAGTTCTTTCTGGCCAAGGATTCCGGTGACACAGGCATCGATGGTATCCAGATCTGCCAGGCGACCGGGACCGGTGGACCCGCAGGCCAGATGACCCACTCCCGGATCGACCACCGTCGCACCCCGATCACGCAGTAACTGCACATTGGCCTGAACGGCGGGGTTGCGCCACATGCGGTCATTCATTGCCGGGCAAATGACCAGAGGGCCTTCCCATGCAAGGGCCGTCAGGCACACGGCATCATCGCCAAACCCCTGAGCAAGCCGAGCGAGATGATCCGCACTGGCAGGAGCGATGACAAAAAGATCTGCGTCATCACCGGAACCGATGTGCTCCGGACGCTCACCGGTGCCAAGCGGTTGCCAGATTTCAGTGGTCACCGGTTGGCGCGTCACCGCTTCAAAGGTCAGGGGCTGAACAAAACGACAGGCAGATGGCGTCATTCGAACGCGAACTTTTGCGCCCCGCTGGGTCCAGCGGGAAGCGAGATCTGCAGCCTTGTAGGCGGCGACTCCTCCGGTCACACCGAGGAGCAGAATCTTGTCGTTCCAGTGTTCATCGTTCGACATGGTTGAATAAAGGCGGGTGAGGTGCATCCCCGACGCACCTCACCCGTTTTCCTACTCGCTGGTGGGATTAAGGAACTCGGAAAGCTCCTTGATCCGCTCTTCCTTGACCTTCTTGAGGTCGGATCCAAACACTTCGCGCTCTTCCTTGGAATCGCCTTCGCCGGAGAGTTTGCGGGCTTCCGAAAGGAAGTCCTTCTCCTTCTCTTCGAGCTCCGCCAGAACCACTTTGTCCTGAAGAATCTCTTGAATGACGATTTCCTGAAGATCGGTGGAGGTGGTCTCGACGAGCGGTCTGGCACCGCGCTTGAGTTCCACCATGCGCTTTTGCATGAGAGCGGTCAGCTGCAGCTTTCCACCCGTCTTTTCCACCAGCTGGTCCTCGATATCGACGTCCAGCATCATGTCCTCCATCCTTGGAGTGCTCCCTCAGGAGTGACTCCGCATATTTTTTTGTTACTGACCGACTCTGCGTTGCCACTCTTCCTCAAGGATACGAACCAATCGATCCGCAGCCTGCTCGAGGTCGTCGTTGACCACGCAGTGGTCATAATTATTTTTCTGTTCCAACTCCGCCCGGGCATTTTCCAGACGCAGTTCCATCTCTTCACTTGATTCATCTCCACGATCGGCAAGGCGACGCTGCAACTCTTCCAGCCCAGGGGGCTCCAGGAAGACATGCAAGGCGTCGACATCCTGCTCTCGCAGAGTCTTCGCACCCTGGACATCGATCAGCAACAAAACCGCATGGGCCTGTTGCTGCTGTTTCTCGATATCCGCCCGCGGGCTGCCGTAGAGGTTGCCATGCACCTCTGCGTATTCGAGAAACCCTCCCTCGCCGAGGCGCTCTTCAAACGCTTCCCGACTGAGAAAGTGATAGTCGATTCCGTCCTGCTCCCCATCCCTGGGTGAGCGGGTCGTTGCGGTGATCGCACGGACATAATTGCCCCGCTCGATCACCTTCTCACTGATCGCCGTCTTTCCGACCCCGGAAGGTCCGGAGAGAACGACCAGAACACCTGAAGCCGGCAATGATTCCATCGACACGGCTCCCTCTCTCACTTCGCGCTCGAGTCTCGACTCGAGTCCCTATTCGATGTTTTGCGTCTGCTCTCGCAAACGGTCCACGTTCACTTTGATGCCGACCACTGTGTGGGCGAGATCATGTCGGGGAAGTTTGGAGGTCATCGTGTTGGCCTCGCGAAACATCTCCTGTGTCAGAAAGTCGAGTCTTCTGCCGACCCGGCCACCTTCGTTCACCACCTTGCGGTATTCGTCGACATGGCCACGGAGTCGCGACAACTCCTCGGTGATGTCGGACCGCTCGGTCAGTACACCGACCTCGCGAACGAGATCCTTGGGATCGATATCGCCGCCGGCGGAATCGACCAGTTGCTGGATCCGATCGCTGTAGCGATCCCGGAGCCATTCCATCGCCTCAGGAAGGGCGTTCTCCACCTCATCCAGGGCAGTTTCTGTATCCTTCAGCAAACGGGAGAACTCCTGCCGAAGCCGCTCACCTTCGCTCTCCTGCATCTGGCGCAGATTTGCGATAGCCGCTTCGACCGCTTCCAACAACTGTTGGTCCGTCTCATCGTTCGCTTCCGATCCGGAGGAAGAGGACGCCTCATGCAAGGCCACCACATCCATCAATCGGACCTCTTGTTCCGGGGCAACCTCGTCACGCAAACGACAAAGCTGCTCGTATCTCGCCGCAATCGCTTCGCCATCAATCGGCGCCACTGCGGTGTTCATTTCTTCAACAAAAACCGAAAGGTGAATTGCACCCCTCTCGATTCTTTCGCGCAGGCAGGCATCCACTTTGCCCTGCAAGGACGAAAAGCGATCCGGCAGGTGAAAGGAGGCCTTGAGATAGCGGTGATTCACCGACCTCAACTCCACCTTGACCCGCAGGTCGTTCCCCTTCACGTCTCCGGATCCGAATCCGGTCATGCTGCGCAATGGAGAAGCCAAGGTCTTATCTCTGTCCCGCTCCACCGGCAGGGGTTGATCCCTCTGCAGGAGTGGTCTCTGTTTCAGTGGCGGTGCCAGCCGCATCATCTGCAGCAGCATCTGCTTCACCAGTGGTCTCGGTGGGAGCGGCCTCTCCTTCTGTGGAAGTCGCTGCAGCATCGGTGTTCTCCGTAGCCACAGGATCGACCACCTCGATGACGGCTCCGCCTTCACCGGCCATGTCACCTCCGAGCGCGTCACCGACATCGGCACCCGCCGTCTCACCGGTGGTCACCGCCGGGTTGGCAGGATCATCTTCGAGTATCGAGGAGGAACCTTCTTCCTTGGCAAGAATGCCAACTCCGAGGCACAGCGCAAAAAAGACCACTGCCAACAGACGGGTCAACTTGGCGATGCCACTGGCCGGACTGGTTCCCAGCATCTGATTATCGCCACCGAGTCCAAAGGCCCCGGAAAGGCCGGCCTGCTTGGGCTCCTGCAAGAGGATCGCCAGGCCCATCAACACCGAAACAAACCCGAGAAGAACGTAAAGAACCGAAATCAACACGGCTTCACCTCATTCAAAAAGTTTCCGGCTTGCGGCCACTTCGACACGCAAATCCGGCATCTACAATCCCCAGGAAGCTTTCCGCTTCCAGACTTGCTCCCCCGACAAGGGCACCATCGACATCGTCGAGACCCAAAAGGTCCGCGGCATTCTCTGCCTTGACGCTGCCGCCATACAGGATCGGAGTCGCTTGCGCGCCCTCTCCCTGAAGTTCGCAGAGCCGGTTTCTGAGAAACCCGTGAACCTCTGCTACCTGTTCCACTGTTGCCGTCACCCCCGTACCGATCGCCCAGACCGGCTCGTAAGCGACGACAGGAAACTCTCCCTCTTCACAAAGGGAAAGCCCCTTCTCCAACTGCTCGCTGACGATCTGGCGGGTCTCCCCACTTTCACGCTGCTCGAGCGTTTCACCGATGCACAGCACCGGTTTCAGTTCATGATCCAGCGCCTGCCGAACACGGCGAGCGACACTGTTGTCGTCGACCCCGAAAAGGGTCCTGCGTTCGGAGTGGCCAACCAGACACCACTGCGCACCAAAGTCACGCACCAGCTCTGCACCGACTTCACCGGTAAACGCACCGGTGGTGCACTCTGAAACACACTGTGCACCCCAACCGACTGCTGCGGCCTCTTCGGCACATCCTGCAATCCAGCCCAGCCAGGGCAGCGGCGGAAAGATCAGTACTTCCAGTTGCTGACGATCGACGTCGGAATGGTTGCGACGATCCTCAACCCCTCCGATGACTCCTCGCCAAAGCGACTCGCCAGCGGAACGTTTTGGATTGTGCTTCCAGTTCCCCGCAATGATGGTCGGTCTGATCAAATCTCTCCCGTGGGTCTTTCACCCGTCCCGGACAAACACTCCCACCGCCGGAAACACGACTCTTCAAGCCGCATTCCGGGGTCGATTTCCCGAACTCACATCCTAGCCGGATCGAAGGGAAAGTGGAGCCAAACTGAAACCGGGCACAAGCAGATCAGAGTACCGCTCCTGCGAAAATGAGTCAACCTGTTGCCATTATTGGGTTTCCGTCATTTGGCAGGGGGCAGGAGCGGACGGATTTCGACCTCGCTGAGGACCGTCCCGGGAGGGGCCTCGAGTAGCTGGATCAGCACCGAGGCCACTTCCCCCGGATCGAGCGGATCTGTCACAGAGGCCTTCTCAGAGCCGATTTGAGCACTTTCGGCAGCAATCGATCCGGGATGAATCAGGCTCACCCGAATCCCCTCACGGCGAAGTTCCGAAAAGATGGATCGGCACCAGCCCACGAGGGCATGTTTGGCCGCTGCGTAGGCGGATCCTCCCGGGAGGGGCTGAATTCCTGAAATCGACGAGATCTGGACGATGGAGCCTGATTCCTGCTGCCGCAGCCAGGGCAGGGCTGCCTGCGTCGAATGGATCGCCGTCATCAGGTTTTGCCCGATCACCTGTGAAAATCGTTCCGCACTCATTTCAGCGAATGCCTCGAAGTGAACCTTGCCAGCATTATTGACGATGGCATCGAGCCTGCCCATGGAAGTGGCCAGAGCATCGATGGCCTCTTTGGCTTCCTGATCAGAAGTGAGATCCGCGGTGGCAATCTGAATTTCGGGATGCTCGCTGGCGAGTGTCTCGAGAGCCTCTCCGTCACGGGCGACGACCCCCACTCTCCATCCCGCTTGTGCCAGATGGGTCGCCAGTACCCGGCCGAGACCGCGGCTGGCACCGGTGACGATCACACAGCGATCCTGATGTGAATTCGTACTCATCGAACAACTGCCTCTCTTGAGCGGGGCGGGTGTCTTCCCTGAAAAGCCAAGCACAACGATGCCCCCCACCGCTGTCAAGGGTAGGATACCTTTCTTCGAGAGGAGTCCCGATGAGTTTTCCTTTTCCTTGCGGCTCACGCGCGGTGATCGGCGTCGTCCATCTTCCCGCCTTGCCTGGAAGTCCCGGGCACACCCTCTCCAGAAGTGAGATCCTCGACCACGCCCTTGCCGATGCCCGTGCCCTCTTCGATGGTGGTGTATCAGGAATCATCGTTGAAAACTTTGGCGATGCTCCTTTCTTCTCTGATCAGGTCCCTCCCCACACGGTGGCCGACATGACCGCCATCGTGCAGGCGATCACCGATCTGAACCAAACTGTACCTGTGGGTGTCAACGTCCTGCGCAACGATGCCTCTGCCGCACTTGCCATCGCCGCCGCAAGCAACGGCTGCTTTATCAGGGTCAACGTACACACTTCAGCGATGCTCACAGATCAGGGCTGGATTGAAGGCAAGGCTCACCAAACCCTGCGTGAGCGCAAGGCTCTCGGTGCCGAAGCCATCGCCATCGCTGCAGATGTCGGAGTCAAACACGCCCTGCGCCCGGATGGTTTTGATCTCAGTCAGGCAGCAAAAGATGTGGCACTGCGCGGTCAGGCAGGAGCCGTTATCGTCACCGGCGCTGCGACCGGTGCTGCAGCAGACCTGCAAGAACTTCAGGTGGTCAGGGATGCGGTTCCCTCAACTCCCGTGCTGGTCGGATCCGGTGTCGACGAAAACAACATCGGCGCCATCCTCGATATTGCCGATGGAGTGATCGTTGGAACTTCCCTGAAAAAGGCGGGTGGCGTGAGCTCACCGGTCGATGTGGAACGGGTCAAAGCACTCGTCAATGCCGCAGGATCCTGAAGATCCTACTTTTTGGGAGCGGGAGCGTAATCGCCATCCGGGAGCCTGCTGGCCCAGCGATAACGGGGATCGGTCAACAGTGCTGTCAGCCACGGATCCCTCTCACGCATCAGCTTGGGAGTATTCAGTTGCCATTCGTCGGCGATCTGTCGGCCTCTTCGAGGATCGGACTGGGCGCCGAGAAGTGATGTCAATCCCCAGTAAAGGTACTCCACTCCCATACAGCCGTATTCACAACTGCGATCGTCATAGTGAAACCACGCCTGATCCGGATACTTGCGTGGAACCCGGGAAAAGTGGCCTCCGCGAGCCCGGTCGAGACACTCACTGAGTGCAGTGCCCGGCAACGTGCCAAAGATTCGCGGGTAAGTTTCTGCATAACCCATGGTGACCAAATGCAGCACCTCTTCGAGGGTGGCGTCAAACTCATCTTTGGGCAGGGTTTCTGACTGAAACTGTCCCTGCAAATAACGAAAGTCGTAGGCTTCCATTCCGGAACGGTCGAGACGCTCCATGTCCCTTTCCGATTTGAAAAGCACCATCGCCATCCCGCGGGAAGCCATCGCTTCGACCACTCCAAGATTGTCTGCCTTGCCATCTTCATCGTTGTCGAGGTACTCGGCGAGAACCGCCGCCACATGCCGGTGCAGGGCAGCATCAAAACCCTTGACCGCCAGGACATGGATACCAAAGACCGGAATGGAAGTCTCAAAAGCAGAGGTCACCCTGCGAAACTTCTTGGGAACCGGTCCCGGTTTCAGATCAGGAGTCACCAGCTCCTTTGCAGGAGGGTCTGCGGCATCTTCATCTGCCCACAAGGGAAGATGGATGAAGAGCAGACTCCCAAGCAAACCTACCAGCCAACGACAACTCATTCGGCCTCCTCTGGGGAATTGATCTCTTGCAGGTCGGCGAGGTTGGTTTTGTCCAATCGCAGTCCCCGGTCGATCAGATCAGAACTGATGCGTGCAATCATTTGCTGAATGATGGGGCCTTTCTCAAGATTGGGATCATCCACACATTTGACCGTGAACGATTTGCCCTTGTCCTCGACCACAGCAAAGAAGGTCTGGGTGACCCCCAGATCACGGGCGATACACCGAAACAGCAACTGCTTGGCATCATTGCGCATGAAGCAGGCGGACCAGTTCTGAACCCGGGCGCCCTCGACCTTTTTGTGCGGAGAGAAGGCTTTCCAGACCTCCTCCAGATCCAGTTGCCCCACCAAAATCGCATGTGGCATCCGAACTCCTCCCTTCGCAGGCGTTGCCGCATCCCCCAGTGTTGATTATCGTGAGTGATAGTGGCCTTGGGCAAGGGCCCCGTTTAATGCCGGGGAGCTCTCGGGGTTAATGCCGGGGAGATCCCGGGGGCCAGGTTCACGATATTCCACAACGGGAAAGCACAGCGATGACGGAGATCAATCAGGGGAATCTCTCCGACAACCCTCCCCGGGACTTGCGCCTGGGTGAACGGTTTCAATGCCAGGATGACTGGTACCATGCCAGCAGTGCCACCATCGTCGGCGATGTGCACCTTGGGGCAGGCTGCAGTATCTGGTACGGCGCAGTGCTTCGGGGAGACGACGCCCGCATCACTCTTGGAGAACGGGTCAATGTGCAGGATCTGACGATGATCCATGCCGACCCAGACAAGCCGTTGACCATCGGTAATGACGTCACTATTGGCCACGGAGCCATCATCCATTGTGTCAGCATCGGCTCCAACACCCTGATCGGAATGGGCTCTGTCCTGCTGGAAGATGTGGTCGTCGGCGATCACTGCCTGATCGCTGCCGGTGCGGTGGTTCCGCCGGGAAGTCAAATCCCGGATGGCTCACTCGTGCTCGGTGTTCCCGGAAAAGTGGTTCGTGAAGTGACCGATGAAGAGCGCGAGAGTTTCGTATGGTCCGCTCGAAAATATGCCGAAAATGCCCGTGACTTTTATCAGCGATACGGAGACAGCAACTGATGTCAGAGAATTCTGCACAAAAGATCCCCACTGATGATCGCTGGATCCTGATGATTGAAACAAGCCAGAGGCAAGGCTCCATCGCACTTGGAACCGTTGCGGGAGAATTCATCGACGAACAACTCTTCAGTCCTGGACTGGTCCACAGCAAGGAATTGATGCCCCGTATCGATGACCTCATCGGTCAGCATGGTTCGCGATCCCAATTGGGAATCGTCGCGGTCAGTCGAGGCCCTGGTTCCTTCACCGGAATACGAATTGGAGTTGCCGCAGCCAAAGCGATCGGCTGGGCTCTCGGAATCCCCACTCTCGGTCTTTCATCTCTCGAGTGCATGATCCACGGACTCGGTGAAGAAACCCGCGGACGCTGGGCCGCCATTCTGGATGCCAGCGGTGGAGATCGGGATCTGGGCATCTTCGATCTCAACGACGGGAAAATCGAAGTCATCGAAGATGAACGGGCCGTAAGAGTAGAGGAACTTCCTTCGCTGATCACTGAGGGGATGGGAGTCGTCGGTAGTGGTTGCAGGGATGTGGATTGGCCTGAAAGTAATCCCGTTGCCAGCATCGAAAGGGACCAGCCTCCTGCCAAATCCGGCCTGACTCTCGCCTCGCAAATGGTGCAGGCAATTGCTTCAGGGACTCCGGCTCCCCCCGGTTGGGACAACCCCCACCAGCTACAACCGCGATACCTTCGAGTCAGTCGAGCAGAAGAGGTGCGTCGCCAGAAACTGGCGGAAAAGGGTTGTTCATGAGAAGTGAACGCGCCTGGGCACAGATTGATCTGAATCGAATCTCTGCCAACCTCGCGGAAGCCCGGTCACGGCTTCCTGGGCAAAAGATTCTCGCTGTAGTCAAAGCGGATGCCTACGGACACGGTGCCACTGCGGTCTGTAAAAGACTACAGGAAGAGAAGGTCGACTACCTTGGGGTCGGAACTTCCCGTGAAGCCATCGATCTCCGTAATGAGGGTATCGAAGCTCCGATACTCGTTCTCGGGGCCCTGCTTCCCACCGAACTTCCAGAAGTCATCGATCGTCAGATCACCGTCACAATTCATTCTCCTGGGCGGATCACAGAGTTGGAAGAGTTGGCCAGTCGAATGGGTCGAGAGGTCAAGGTTCATCTCCTCATCGATACAGGGATGGGTCGGCTGGGGGTCAGCCACGGAAATGCCAGCCAACACGCCAGTCAAATTGCCAAGAGTCCATGGCTTCATCTGGAGGGAGTCGGCACCCACCTCGCCAGCCCTGCAGATCACGATCAAACCGATCTCCAGCGATCCCTGTTCCAGGATTTCCTCACAGACCTGAAAGTCAGAGACATCACTCCGGAACTGATTCATGTCGATGCCACTCATTCGGCCCTGGGTCGTTTTTCCGGGAGCACCAACATGGTCCGCCTGGGGGGCTGGATTTATGGAATTACTCGTCAATTGCCCCCTTCCGTCGACTTGCAACCTGTCCTCTCCCTCCACAGTCAAATCGTCTACCTCAGGGATCATCCCGAAGGTCGACCCATCGGTTATGGTGGAACATTCGTCACCAACCGAGACTCACGGTTGGCGACGATCAGCATCGGTTATCACGATGGCTTGCCGACGACCCTCTCCAACAAGGGAGAATTGCTGGTCAGGGGCCATCGGGTCCCCGTCGTGGGCCGAGTGACGATGGACTACACCATCGTCGATGTCACTGATGTCCCGGGAGTCTCCGTCGGTGATCTGGTCACCTTGCTGGGATCGGACGGGGACGATGAGATCACCGCCCGGGAGATGGCGGACTGGTGTGGATTGGTTCCCTATGAAGTCACGTGTCTTCTGGGAAGAAGAATTCAACGGGTCGCTGTCAGTGGGGAGCACTCCAGTACTGCCCGGCACGAACCAAAATTTGGATCTGAGTTGGAAAAGGGTATGGAACGGTGAGTACACCTCCCGAGATGGACTCCACTGAACCGGCCCCCTTGCCCAAGGGGGTTTCCAAACCGACACGGACGCGCCAACTGGCTCGCCGGCGTCACCGGTTCATCCTGTTCCTGATTCTTCCCTTGTGTCTTGCCGGTGTCGTTTTCTGGGTTGCAGAACGGGTCTTGAGTCCAGAGCAACTCTACCTGAGGACACAAACACTTCTTGAAGATCGAATCACCACCGGTTTCGGAATCGGAAATGTACAGTGGCAATGGCCCGCCACCATCCTCGTCAATGATCTGGTCGTCTACTCACCTGCAGGCAGTCGTTTCCCCGAACTGATCCGAATTGGTCAACTCGATATGGACCTCTCGCTACTGGGAATGGTCAAAGGCGACTTTGAAATCAACCGAGTTGAACTGGATGGATCCACCATCGTTCTTGAGCGTGATGACTTTGGTGATTTGACTCTGCTCTCCTTCTTCAGGAGTTCAACAGCACCGATGCAGGGACCGCTGACCTTTGAACAGTCGCAAATCACCCCGACAGAGTCAGCCCTGAATCCGCCTGAGTTTGCCATTACCAATCTGGAACTGCAGACTTGCCCAGAAACGGTGGCTCACAGTCCCGGAGGACTCGACATCAGTCAGCTGCGCTTTGAGGTTTCAGCCGAAGACCCTGAGCTCTGGGTGATGGACGGCGTGGCCTTTGATTCTTCGGTAAAAAGCATTCGCCTCGATGGTGGAGGACGCCTTTCGCTGGGTGACTTTGAACTGGTTTTTGAAGTCGACGAACTCGCCCTCAATGAAGAACTCCGACTGCGCATGCCACCCGCACTGCGACAGATCTGGGATCGATACAACCCCAGCGGAATTGCCTCCCTGCGACATGAGTTGTTCTTCCGAGACGCCCAAGAGATCCGTAACTCGATGACAGTCAACATCTCCCAGGGCAACCTTCAGCTGGCAGAACCTGAGGTCACCCTTGAATCTCTTTCCGGTGAATTGACCCTGACTCCCGAAGCCATCTCTTTCAGAAATCCTTTGACCGGAAAAGTGTTCGGAGCGGATGCACGCCTTGAGGGTGAGATCAAGCTGGACACACTCAAGCCCGGAGCCAGCGATCTCAAAGCTTCACTCAAGGGGCTTTCTTTTGAACCGCAAATTTATGAAATTCTCCCGCAGGCAGGAAAGGTCGCTTGGGAAACGTATAACCCATCGGGAAAGTTTGATTTTTCCATTTCTGCAGCAGGTGAAGAGTTTCCACCAACGATTAACCAGATTTCTCTTTCACTGAACAAGGTCGATGGAAACTATGCGCCCTACCCCTATCCCCTTCGCGACATCAGTGGGGAAATCCGCTACGTCCCGAATCTTCTGGAGATCGACCTTGCAGGTGGACTACCCGAAACCCCAGTCAGGGCTCGTGGATCCTTCGAAATGGTTCGCCAGGGGGCACGTTATCTGCTGATCGAGGGAATGGGGATTCCCGTGGATGATCGTGTTCGTACCGCATTGGGCGATCGGTTTTCCCCCTTCTATGACGATTACAACCCTTCAGGAGTTTCAGACCTCGCCATCACCATGGAACGGTTGAAAGAGGGCGATCCTCTCGAACTGAAAGTGATCGTCAAACCCAATCGGGCGAGCCTGTCGCACAAAGCTTTCCCCTATCGCATCAATGATGTCCGCGGGGAAATCGTTTTCGACATCGGTGCCAAAAAGATACTGCTCCGTGGCCTTACCGGAATGCACGGGGTCAGCCCTGTAGATTTGAAAGCCGGATACGTCGACCTGTCAAACGGGGATATGGAACTCCCCTTTGAAAGCTCCAGACTCGTTCCCGATGAGGAGCTTCTGGCCGCACTGCCAGACGATGTCGAAGCAAGGTTGCGTGCCCTCGACATTCTCAACGGTAGAGGGGCTCTCGATACCGTGGTCGAACTCTATCGCAAGGAGGCCGCAGATCTGAGTGTCTACGTTCGCTCCAGAGTGGTTGAACCCCTTCAACTGCGATACGACGCCCTTCCATACCCATTGGTGTTTCATGGCGGGCAAGTCGTTTTCTCCAGTACTGAGAAAAGGGTTCGGCTGGACGAGCTCTATACGGATCCCACAACTTCTCCTGTGATCCGTGTGTCAGGAGAAATCGGGCCTGACGACTCTGAGGTCCCTCTGGGCGAAGAGGCTTCCTTGCTGGCTATCAAACTGTTGATCGAAGAGGGCCCGGACAAGAAAGGGTTACCCCTCAACGAGGAGAAGTTTGTTTCCAACCTTCCTGCAGATCCGAAGGCATTTTTTCAGCGAATGAATATCGCCGGTGAAGCGACTGGAACTCTCGATATTCTGCACCGATTCGGTGTGAGTGCCTCCGGAGACAACATTCAGGTCGTGCAGTATGACGCTCAAGGAAAACTCAAAAATGGCGGACTCGATTTCGGTATCAATGCAGATCAGCTGTCTGCCGATTTTGAACTGCACGGCGGTATCGAACCTGGCAGCGGCCACACCTTTTATGGTCAACTTCGAAATCTCGAATTGGATTTCAACAACTTCCTTGCCACGGTTCCTGAATCCAGAACACTCGACTTCAGTTATGGAAAAACTCATCCAAGGCTGACCGACGGTGGTGCAACTTCATTTGAGTTACCGACCAGTTGGGTGCTGGAGAAGCTTCCCGATGATCGATCGCGCCTGTTTCAGGCCGAGATCGGCCCCGCCAGTATATATGGGGGAACACTCGACGGCTTTTTCTTCGTCGACCTCAATGATCAGGCCGGAACCTATGCCGGTGAGATCCGTGTGGATGGGCTCAAACTGGAAGAAGGTTCCAGTAATCTGTTTGGCAGACCGGACATTGCGGGAACAACCGGGATTGACACCCGATTCGCAGGTAATGTTGGTGAAGGGGGCTCAACCTTCGGTGACGGATCATTCCAGATTCGCAACGGTAACCTCGCGCGAATCCCATTGATTGCCGGCGCTTTGATCAATCCCTTTGAAGGCCTCAATCGCAGGAACAATAAAATCAAAGAGGCGGACGGTATCTTCACCATCGCCAATTCCGCTTTTGAGTTCAAAGGAATGGGATCCCTGAAATTGGACAGTCCTACTGGTGAGATTTTTGGCAAAGGCAAGTTCAATTTTGATCGCACCATCGACCTCATCTTTGAGCCACAAACCCTCGGAGGAACCCCGCTCATCTCAGACATTGCCAATCGATTGCTGAGATTCCGGGTGATGGGAACGATCGATGATCCTGAAATCACCGTTCGAAAGGTGAAGCAACAGGAACTCTAGGAGAACTCGATTCAATTTTAGGAGAACTCCAGCGGCCCGTTGTCTCCATGAAGCTCGAACAGTTTTGCCAATCCCGCAACCAGCAATGAGTACTCCAAAGGCTTACGAATCCCCAGGGTCACGGAATCGGATTGCTCCCACTTCATCGCCTCCGCAGGAAAATGGGCTGAGACCAATAACACAGGGACCGTGCAGCCCTTCTCTCGCATCGTTCGAGTGAAGTCGATTCCATTGAGCTTGTCAGGGCCCAGGGAGACATCACTGACGATGAGATCATAGGATTCGAGTCGCTCCATGCTCAGATCGATGTTGCTGTCGATTGCGCTACATTGAAGTTCAAAACCTTCCAGCATCTCCTGCAAGAATTGGCGGCCTTCCGCATCATCTTCAATGACCAGACAATTCCAGCCCGCCATGGACCTGAGAATCTTGATCGCATCCCCGTCTGGATACTTTTCCAATTTCATTCCTTCGAAGTCAGAAAAATCAGGTCTTTGCGAATTTCTAACCACTCCGGAAATCGACAATCCTGCGGGCTCTTGCCTCTCGACAGAGACAGGTCGGACCAAGCTGAAGATAATGATGAGATAGGTCAGGGGAGCCAGGAGAAAGAGCCCGAGCAAGTATCCTGTATTCCTGAGGTCCAGAGATTTCATATGGCTCTCAGACAGTCTCTCCATCTCACCAACGAATCCGTTCAAATGCATGAAGTAATGAGAACTTTTTTGAGCGAGACCCTCCAGCTTTTGATCCACCTTGTCCCTGAACTCTGTATTGAAGACACGATCCTTTGACAGGATCCGATGATCGAGATCCCGCCAGATCAATGCCAACTCGTTGATCTTGCAGCAAAAATCATCGCCAGCCTTGATCCAGTGATTGCGACTTTTCCTGTAGGCTCCCTGAAACAAATTTCGTGACTGGACTTCTTCTTGGAAATGAACCAGATACTGGGACAAGGGAGAGGGCCAACAGAGTTTGAATTTCATGCAACATTGATTGGAAATGCACTCGCGCTGTACCTGCATGTTCGTGGTCGTGTTCTCCATGCACATGCCAATTTGGCTACACATCCGAAACAGGGTTCTGCGGATGACCGATCCTAAATTTTCGACGAGTTCTTTGGAGACTGTTTTAGACTGGTCAAGAGCAGTCCAGGTTTCGGTGATGATCCTGAAATCTTCCTCAATCAGTCTTTGGTTCAACCCCTGCCATATTTGGACAGAGTGCTGCCCGTTGTCAGCGGAAGCTTGCTGATTCACCCGCTCTTCAGGCTGGCTGAATCCCAATTGGACCGTTTGCTTCCACTGCTCTGCCGTAAGGAAGGAATCGATGGTGAACCAGATCGCCATTCCCCATGCGAGAAAGAGCATCAGAAAGATCAAATTGGATTTCAGCCCCAAAACAGCACGTCCTACCCCACTTCGCCAACTTTTGGGCCGGATAAAGGCCTCTGACAATTCATGCAAAGGTGGAACGTGCCTTCAGTTCTGAAGTATCCCAATTTAAAAATTTTTTCTGGGATTGGCGTAAATTCCGCAATCTCGCAGGTTCAGCACGCCGATTCGTCTTTGCGGATAACTCGATGACCCTGCGGATCTGGAGCATGATGTGGACTTCAGGAGGTTTCGATGAGCGAAAACAGAGGCCAAGAGGGCCTGATCGAATGTGTTCCCAACATTTCCGAGGGCAGGGATCAGGTCAAAATCGACCAGATCGTGGCTGCCGCCACCGCAGTTCCAGGAGTTCGTTGCCTGGATGTCGACCCTGGCTCTGACACCCATCGGACCGTGATCACACTGGTGGGAGCGCCGGACCCGATCGCAGAGGCCGCCTTTCGACTGGTGAAGAAAGCCTCGGAACTGATCGACATGAGTCAGCATCACGGTGCCCATGCCCGTCATGGTGCAACGGACGTCTGCCCCTTCATCCCCGTCAGCGGTGTCACCATGGAAGATTGCATCGAAGTGGCACGGGCAGTCGGCAAACGGATCGGAGAGGAACTGGAGATTCCGGTCTACATGTATGACCGAGCCGCACTGACCGAAGATCGCAGATCTTTGGCGGACGTCCGTCGGGGTGAATATGAAGCGCTTCCTGAAAAAATGACGGACCCCGAATGGAAGCCGGACTTTGGACCCTCTGAGTTCAAGCCGGGACCCGGGGTGGTCACTGTTGGTGCCCGGGAATTCCTGATCGCCTACAACGTCAACCTGAATACCCGCGACAAACCCAAAGCAGATGATCTGGCGATGGAGATTCGCGAAAAAGGTCGCGCTGTTCGCATCGAACAGAAAACCCCTTACTACTCCAGTGGCAAACTTCTGCGCTACTCGGAATCAGAGGGACAATGGCCCTCCAATCTGACGGGGGAGATCTTCAATTCCCGCAATGCTCTGGATCAACACCTCAAAGAAAATGGCACCAGCCTTGCAGATGAAGTCGCTTTCTTTGGTCAGGACCCCGAAAAGCTGGACGGTGAAATGGTTATGAAGCGGGGGACCTTTGAGCACTGCCGTGCGGTGGGCTGGGTGATTCCGGAATACGGACGAGCGCAAATCTCCATCAATCTGACTGATTTCAATGTGACCAACATGCACCACATCGTCGATGCCTGTCGTGACCTGGCAGAATCCAGAGGACTGGTCATCACCGGTTCTGAACTCGTCGGGGTGGTTCCCTATCGTGCGATTCGTGAGAGTGGCCAACACTACCTTCGCAGTCAGGGTTCGAGCGGTGGTGTTCCAGTGAAGGACATCATCGCCACGGCAGTGCAATCACTCGGTCTATCTGACATCACTCCTTTTGATACCGACGCTTCCGTCCTTGGTATGCCCACTACCCGTGGTGAGCTGACAGGGATGGAGATTCATGAGTTTACGGATGAAGTATCCCGGGACTCACCAGCACCGGGGGGTGGATCGATTGCCGCCCTTGCGGGAGCATTGGGTGCGGCTCTGGGATCGATGGTTGCCAACCTGACCTATGGCAAGCGCAAGTACCGCAAGAGGCAACCGGAGATGGAAGAGTTGGCCATCCATGCCCAGAAACTGAAGGACGATCTGTTGCGAGCGGTGGATGAAGATACCGCTGCCTTTGAACAGGTGATTCAGGCGATGCGATTGCCCCAGGGCAGCCCTGATCAGGAGGAGACAAGACTGAAGGCCATCGAGGCCGGCTATCGACATGCCACCGAGGTTCCAATGAACACGGCAAGGCTCTGCCTGGATGTTCTGCAGTTGGCCATGGAAGCCACCCGGCGGGGGATGCCCGCCAGCATCACCGATGCCGGGACCGCCTGCTGGATGGCCCGTGCCGGGGTTGAAAGTGCGCTTTACAACGTACGTGTCAATCTGGGTGAATTGCAGGATTCCGAGTGGAAATCGTCCCTGATTGAAGAAACTGCGACGATTTCTGCCCAAGCAGACCAATTCCTGAGGGAATCACGGGACCAAGTTGATAAAATCCTTTGATCTGGAGCAACTTCGCCACAATTAGCGGGGTTGGGACATAGGAGAGTTCCCACCGGGATCCCCTCCATGTTCATTGAGAGGAACAACATGAAATACGCTGTGATCGTCATCGGAATTTTGGGAGCTCTGAGCTTCGGTGCCTTTATTCAACAAAGAGGGCAGATTGAAGAGGCCAGACAGGAGATCCAAAAATCGAACAACACCCTTCAGGTGCTGAAAGAGCGCATTGAAACTCTGGAGAACCAGGCCGAAGAAAAAGGTGAAGCCCAGATTTTCACTTACACTGGGTCTGAGTCCGCTTCTGAAGAGAACATTCCTGAGGAGTTGGTGAACGCTCTTGCCAACCGTCTTATTCAAGATCGCGCCAGCATGCAGGCGATCGCCAGAGAAGTGCCCCGCAACCGTGACAGCGGAACTGGCAGCTCCCTCGCAGGAATCTCTGCCAAAGAGTTTGATTCCCAAATCCGTGACACCATTGATGCCATCGAGGAAGAAGAACGCGCAGAGCGCATGCAAAGAATGCAGGAACGCGCCCTCGAAAGGTCGGCAGATCGAGCCAATCGAATTGCGGAACAATTGGAACTGGACGATCGCACTGCTCAACAGTTTTCCAGCCTGATGGTGGATCACTCTTCCGAGCGGATGCAGATCATGATGGAAGCTCGGGAAATGGACCTCGGAAGAAGTGAAACCCGAAACCTTCTCAATACGGTTCGCGAAGAGCAGAATGAAGAAATTTCTGGAATCCTGACTGCCAACCAGTACGAGCAATATCTTGAAATCCCCCAGGATGACTGGGGACGTGGCGGACGTGGCGGCTGGGGTGGTCCTCCATCCAGCAATAACGGCAACAACAATTCCGGCAACAGCAATAATGGTAACACCGGTGGAGGAGGCGCACCGGGTCGCAACAGCGGCCCGTGATCGCTACCCTGCGAAGAAATATCAGCGAGGAGAGAAGGGGTTCTACTGATGCTAAAGACTGAAAAGGATTACACAGATCCCTACGTCAGACAGTTGAGCCTGTTCCTCGATAATCGTGTGGGCAAGTTGCGTGAAATTCTGCGCCATCTCACCGCTGAAGACATCCTTGTTCATGCCCTCTCCGTTGTCGACAGTGCGGATCATGCCATCGTTCGCATGGTCGTCGATCGTGTCGGAACCGCCTGCAATGCTCTGGAGGAGAATGGTGTCCCCACTTCGGTCAGTCAGATTCTGGCTGTAGAGGTTCCCAATGAGCGTGCAGGAATCCGCATGATTTGTCGCAGCCTGATCCAGGCTGAGATCAACATTCACTATGCCTACCCCATGTTGACCCGACCCCATGGTTTTGGTGTTCTCATCATTCATGTCGACGAAAATGAAACCGCTAGAAATCTGCTTCTGGAAGATGGGTTCAACCTTCTCGATGAGAGCGATATGGGTCTCGCCGGCGTTTGACGCCTCATTTCTCATGATAATTCAGGGCATAAAAAAACCCTCCGACCCGAGGAGTGGGTCAGAGGGTAGGTGACGATTCAGAATCGTCACAGGTGTCCCCCGCTTCTCCCGCGAAGTGGCTGCGGTGAGGAACCGCAGTAGGTGTTTCGATCTGCTGTTGCCAGCTCACGGGTGACGTCCCCCGAAGTCATTCCGAAGAGTGCGAAACACGGCGTAGAGAAACTTGATATGACTAGATTATCCACCCCCACATTTTCGCCTAGCCCCGCTGGCCGGAGGCTGCACAGTCAGTAAAGAGGTATACGGTTGGTGGGTTTTGGAAGTGAATCGGGTCGGGCAGACCTCACCCATTTGCCAGTGATGACAGTTTAGTCCTCAGAGAGTTGCGACAGGTCTGTCAGTCTTCGAGGGGGGTTTCACCCTTTTGATAGCCCTCGACGGCCAACTGAATGACATAACAGGCAAGTTGTTCGATTTCTGCAGGAATGAGCACCTGCAAGGGCATTTTTGCCTGAGAGTTATCGAAGGTGGGATGCTTGAGGTAACCCTTCAGCCAAAGACGCATGCTTTTCAGAACATCCTGCTCCAGGCGGATGGCCTCAAAGGTCTTTTGGCCGGCAGTAAATCTGTCCGGATCCCCACTCTGAAGCTGCTCAAGGTACTCGTCATAGTCGAGCATCCGCTTCAATCGTCGCATGGAGACCTGTACCAGTGGCGGCTGAAGGATCGCTCCACGCCCCTCGATCTTGTGACACAGGATACAACGACGCTTTGCGACCAGGCGCCCCATCTTCGCATTGCGTTGAAAGGCCGCATCGGACAGTAATGTCAGGTCTGGCATAGGGAAATCGACCACGGATCGGGAAGCTTTTTCAGCGGCTTCATCTCCTTCGACCTCACCTGCTGCAGTCTGTGCAGGGCTTTCGTTGTTGGAGGAGCTGGCCGGTTTTTTTACAGACGAGGCCTGTTCTGATCCATTTCCCCCACTCTTTCCTGTCACTTCTACCGGAGCAGGGTTCACTTTCTGACCGGAGCCCTCAGGTGTGCCGGAACCGCAGCCAGCAATAAAAAGCCCTGAGAACAACGTTACACTTACCGCTGTCAGATACCGTTTGAATCCCGCAGATTGCATCCACATGGCCATTCTGTTTCAGAAGTGGTTCGGAGTAGAGTACTGCCCTGAATATATCGTCAACATTCAGGGTGTTCCACTACAGCCGGAGATCGATCAGTCCCTCCCCTGCCAAGGGTCTTTGAGAGACAAGACGGTCCAGATCATTCGCATGCCATCCTGAAACAGACGGACACTGCTGTGGTCTGAGTCGCTCCACTCGATGGGGACTTCTTCGATCTTGAGTCCCCTTCCCCTCGCCAACACCAACAATTCCACATCGAAGGCAAAGCCTTCCGTTTTTAACTCCTGAAAAATTCCCCTTACCGCACTGGCACGGAACAACTTGCAGCCACATTGGGTATCACGAATCTCAAGCCCGGTCATCGCCATGACCAACCCCCGAAACAGGTTCCCTGACAAACTTCTCAAGGGTCCCTGGGGTTTCGGTAACTTCGATTCACTCAAGGCCCTCGAGCCGCAAACGATCGCCACTCCGGGAGTCATCTCCGCACGCAGATCATCCAGAGAATCAGGATTTGCTGACAGATCCACATCCAGCATGGCGATCAGATCTCCACGGGCTTCGAGGACGCCCTCGCGAATTGCTGCGCCCTTTCCCCTGTGACGATCCAGTGACACCCAGCGAAGCCTCGAATCCTTCTCGGCCCATGGTCCGAGAATCTCTTCCGGTCGATCGTTACATCCATCGGAAACGACGAGTAATTCCGCTTCCTCCTCGAGGGTATCCAGATACCCCAAAGTTTCAGAGATCGCCCTGTCGAGCATGCTCCTGCCATTCCAGACAGGGATCACTACCGTCAGCACCCTTGCTCCCATCCTTTTAAACAGGGTCCGGAAATCTGCGGATCCAACTGATGGATGAGGCCACGTCCATCGATCAGGAGCAAGCATGGAGGCCCCAGATATGCCCAAAACGCCAAAAGATGGAATCTTTAGATAAGGAACTGCGTCCATTTAATGGGCCTGCGGGAGTGATGAAGAATGTCGGCAAAATCGAAAATCGCATTGGTCTTGGGGGGCGGCGGGGCCCGATCGGCCTATCAGGCCGGGTACCTGCGCTACATCGGCAAGCGCATCCCTGACCTGCGCTTCTCGATCCTTTGCGGAACCTCTGCAGGTGCCATCAATGCCGTTCACCTGGCCCGCTATCGGGGAACTCTCGCGGACGCTTCCAAAGATCTCAAAAAACTGTGGTCAGAGTTGACCGTGGATCAGGTTTTCGAGGCGAGCACGTGGTCTCTGGCCAAGATGGTCTCACGCTGGGGAATGAAACTCCTCAGTGGTGGAAGCACTTTGGCCCCCACTGCTCGGGGCCTCGTGGACACTCAACCCCTTCGCCGATACCTGACGCGCCAGACTGGCTGCCTCAAAAATGGCAAGATTCCGGGTATCGAAGAGAACATTCTCCGGGGCCATCTGGACTCTCTCGCCATCACCACCACTGATTATGACAGCGGAAGATCCGTGACATGGATTCATGGCAACAACACTCACGAGTGGCAACGCACCTATCGATCCGGAATCGAAACCAAAATCCGTCTGGATCACATCATGGCATCCTGTGCGATTCCGCTGGTTTTTCCCGCAATCAAAGTCGAGGGTTGTTGGCACGGAGATGGAGGGGTGCGATTGACCACTCCCCTGTCACCGGCAATGCATTTGGGTGCAGACAAGATTCTGGCTATCTCTACCCGCTACCTTCCCAACGGGGTGCTGCCTCCGTTGAGCACCGAAGGAACCTACCCTCCCCCGGCCCAGGTTGCCGGTGTCCTCATGAATGCCATCTTCCTCGATGCCATGGATTTCGACACCAGTAACGTTGAACGCTTCAATCAACTGTTAATGAAGTTGCCTGAGGAAGATCGAATGGGTCTTCGTCCTGTGGATATGTTTACCGCTCGACCCTCTGAAGATCCCGGGGAACTGGCAGGGCATTTCGAACCTCAGCTTCCAGGTCCGTTTCGATTCATGGAGCGGGGATTGGGAACACAGGAATCGAGCAGCAGTGATCTGCTCTCCCTGTTAATGTTCCAACCCGAATATGTTCAGGCCCTGGTTGAAATGGGCGAAAGAGATGCTCGGGAACGGGCGGATGAACTGATCCCGTTCCTTCAGGATCAGGACACCCCCGCGAGTCTTGAAAAGCGAAACCGTTCCTGAGGCAGGAATCAGTCGCGCAAAATGTCCACTTCACGCTTGAAGGTCAATTTGGGATCAATTCTCAAGGGCTCCATCACATCCGCTTCGATGATCACGTTGCGGATGATCCCCATCTCATCCTGATACCAGAGGACTGCCTGCTCTCCACTTCCAGTGACCCCCACCAGGCTTCCGTAATGAGCCGGCAGAGAGAGCAACTGCCGCTGTTCGGAGACCTTCTTTCGCGCCTTGTCTTTGCCTTTGAGATCGTAGCCGATCGGCATTTCATGGGATTCTTCGACCACTCCCGCTGGCCAGACCCCAAAGAGACGACTGAAGCCTGTTTGAGAGACCTGACTGAACAGGACCGATCCTCCGAGGACGCTTCCCAGCAACAGGCAACCGCAAATCCCCAGAATGAGGCTCGGCATTGAGAACGTGACTTTTTGCGGGGTGGGGTGATTCTCCATGGAACTCCTGACTGCTTTCTGCGGGAAACAGGGGTATTGAAGCAGATCCGGGGTTGCCGCAGTACCGCTTTCGGTCGACGATATGCCACTGTCCACAAAATTGGAAGAGTGAGAAAATGCTACAATCGATCTCTGTCGTCCTGTCACTGCTTCTCCTCGGCGGATCTCCCGCAGATGAAGCCTCCACCTCCGTTCCGGTTTCGAATACCGGGACAGAAGACGCCCAGGAATACACCATCGCATTCTGGAACCTGGAAAATCTCTTCGACTACGAGGATGACCCGGACAATCCAGGAGACGACGAGTACCTTCCTGAGAAGGAGTGGGATCAGGCACGGTACGAGCGCAAGCTTGACCACCTCGCCAAGGCGATCGTGTCGATGGAAGCAGACCTTCTCGCAGTTTGTGAGGTGGAAAACCGCAGGGTTCTGGAAGATTTGACCCGCCACACGGATCTGATCGAAGAGCAGTGGGCCATCGTTCACCAGGATTCACCGGATCATCGGGGAATTGATCTGGCACTTCTCTACCGCAAACCTTTTGCTGAAGATGGCCCCTCCACTCTTCACAAGATCGACATAGGCGAGGGCAATACTTCCACTCGGGGGGTGCTCGAGGTTCCGATGACTCTCTCCGGGACAAAAGTCACCATTCTGGTGAATCACTGGCCTTCCCGTTGGGGTGGAGCTGAGGAAAGTGCTCCGAAACGAAAAGCCGCTGCCCAGGTCGCCCGCGGGATCATCGACGGTCACCTGTCGAATGACCCTGCCGCGGAGATCATCCTTCTCGGAGACCTGAATGATGACCCGTGGGATCCTTCTGTCCGGGAGGTTCTCAAGGCGGTCAGGGAGCTTCGGGCCGTCACGCACCCGAGTAACACCGCACCCAGGAAAGAGGGTCGCAACGACTATTCTCCCAGACTCTGGAACCCTTCCTGGGGTTTTGCCAATTCCACCGACAATGGCACCTACTACTACTGGAATGGCTGGTGCTGGAACTGCTTTGACCAGATTATCGTCTCGTCAGGACTGCTGGATGACCGTGGCCTGCAAATCCGCAAGGACAGTGTCGCAGTTCATGCTCCCGACTTCATGAAAGACACCGAGCGCAATGCCTTCAGACCTGCTCGCTTCCGAAAGTTCAGAGGACGCTGGGAAGAAGGCTACAGCGATCACTTCGCTGTCAAATGCAGGGTTTCCCTGCTAACACCCAAAAAGGAAGAATCGGCTTCTGAGTGAAGCCCTGAATCAAAACTCAAGGAAAGGAATATTCCATGATCCAATTCATTACTGTCATGGCTTTGGCATTACTCCCGAACATTGCGTTCGACGAAGACGAGGCAAAGCTCAAGAAGGCTATCCCCACTGCTGAGACCTACCCCATCAGCTCTTGCGCTGTCGCGGGTAAAGCCCTCGGCTCCATGGGTGCACCTTTTGTCCATATCCACGAAGGTCGTCAGGTGAAGTTTTGCTGTAAAGCCTGTCTCCCCGCCTTCAAGAAAAATCCGGCCAAGTACCTCGCCAAGGTTGACGAAAAAATTGTCGCCCAACAGAAAGCGGGCTACCCCACCGACAAATGTCTCTTCAGCGACGAGCCTCTGGGAGACAAGAGCAAGGACGTGGTCGTCAACAACCGCCTCGTTCGCGTCTGCTGTGGCGGTTGTGCCCGCAAGCTGATGAAAAACCCTGCTCCGACCCTGAAGAAACTCGATGAGTTGATCATCACCAATCAGGGCAAGAAGTACCCCACCACCAAGTGCGTCATCAGCGGCGAAGATCTTGGCAGCATGGGCAAGCCGAAGGACGTCATCGTTGCCAATACTCTTGTTCGGGTCTGCTGCAAGGGCTGTGTGAACAAGGTGACGGACAACCCTGCGGATGCCGTCAAAAAGTTGCAGAAGGCAAAGATGAAGAAGTAAATCTCGGAGATTCTCCAGATATTGCCCTGGTTCAGCTCTGGACCAGACTCGCCCCGGACGATCGAATTCCCGATCTTCCGGGGCTTTTTTGTGGATCTGCCAGACATTGCGGAGCAAATTGTCCAGACGGAAGCCGGCGGCGGCTTTCAGGAGTGAAGGGTGAGTAACATGTCGGTCAATGACAATCTGCAAAATTGCCTCGTGCAACTGGTCGAAGCATTTGAACAACTTCAGGGTCAGTTGGAAGAGAAACACTTCGGCAAGGTGATGGAAGACCCCAACGAGTTCGACAATGCTCCCGACGAGGTCAAGGAACAGTTGGATACCGACTTCAAGGAGACGATGGTCAATGTCTTCGAGGGACTCGAAGAACAGAACCACATCACGCTGGACGACCTCGAGGCAATCAGCCATATTCTTCTGGATACTCTCGAGATCGTCGCACCATCTGTGGAAGCAGAAGAATCAGACGTCGAGTAACACCAGCAAACAGACAAAAAATCAGGGCCGAAGCGACAATCTCGCTTCGGCCCTTTTTTCATCCCTGATTT